>NZ_CP046535.1:941590-1255454 GCF_009739515.1 Sphingomonas profundi | reverse complement strand
GCGGATCGCGGGGCAGCGGGTGCTCGGCGGCTGAGCCCGACCGCGCACGATCCCGGCTTCCCTCACCGCTCCACCCGTGCCACGCTGGGCCGATGCGGGAGAAGGAATTGCGGCTGGCGCTGATCTGCTATGGCGGTATCAGCCTCGCCGTCTACATGCATGGAATCACTCTGGAAATCTGGAAGCTCGCGCGCGCCAGCCGGGCCTTCCACGATGGCGCGGAGGAGGGGCCGGGCAGCCTCGGCACCTATCACCGCCTGCTCGGCCTGATCGAGCGCGAGACCGGCATCCGCCTGCGCGTGCTCGTCGATATCGTCGCCGGCGCCAGCGCGGGCGGCATCAACGGTGTGTTCCTGGCGCACGCGATCGCCAGCGGCCAATCGCTCGAACCGCTGACGATGCTGTGGCTGGATGCCGCGGACGTGGACGTGCTGATCGATACCGACGCCCGCCCGCTCTCGCGCGCATCGCGGCTGTGGGCGACGCCGATCGCCTGGTGGGCCTCCGGCCGGCCCGGCGGCGCGGTGGAGCGCACCGTGGAGCCCGAGGCGCGCGACGAGATCCGCGCCAAGCTCACCACCTTCGTCCGCACGCGGTGGTTCACCCCGCCGTTCAGCGGCGAGGGCTTCACCGGCCTGATCCTGGACGCCTTCGATCTGATGGCGGCCGGCGACCCCGGCCCGCCGCTGCTGCCGCACGGCCAGCCGCTCGACCTGTTCGTCACCGTCACCGATTTCCACGGCCACCCGCAGCGCCTGCGCCTCCACTCGCCGGTCGAGGCGGCGGAGACCGAGCATCGGCTGACCCTGGCGTTCGGCGACCACGGCACGGAGCCGCGCCGGCTGGCCGAGCCGCCCGCTCTCGCCTTCGCCGCCCGCGCCACGGCCAGCTTCCCGGGCGCCTTCCCGCCCTTCTCGGTCGGCGAGCTCGATCGCGTGCTGGCGAAGCGGGAGCGGCCATGGCCGGGGCGCGACGCCTTCCTCGCCCGTGCCCTGCCGCGCCACGCCGCCATCGGCGCGGCTGGCCAGGCCGTGCTGATCGACGGATCGGTGCTGGTGAACGCCCCCTTCCGCCCGGCGATCGAGGCGCTGCGCGATCGCCCCGCCCGCCGCGAGGTGGACCGGCGCTTCGTCTACATCGATCCCAAGCCGGGCACGCCGCCGATGCCGCCCGCCGGCGAGACGCCGCATCTGCCCGGCTTCTTCGCCACCGTGTTCGGCGCCCTCTCCGACATCCCGCGCGAGCAGCCGATCCGCGACAATCTGGAGACGATCGACGCCCGCTCCGGCCGCATCCGCCGCGTCCGCAAGATCATCGAGGCGATCCGGCCGGAGGTGGAGGCGGCGATCGAATCGCTGTTCGGCTACACCTTCTTCCTCGATCGCCCCACCCCCGCCCGGCTGGCCGGCTGGCGGGCGAAGGCGGGCGACGCGGCGGCCAAGGCAGCGGGTTACGCCTACGCCTCCTACGGCCACCTCAAGCTCTCGAACGTGGTGGACGAGGCGGCCGAGCTGCTCGCCGCGCTGGCCGGCGGCGAGCGGCCGTCGGTGGAGGCGGTGCGCGCGGCGATCTGGGGCCATTTGCGCGGCGCGGGCTTCACCGCACCCGGCGCGCTCTCGTCCGGCGGCGCGATCGAGCCGGTCGTGCTGTTCTTCCGCCAGCACGATCTCGCCTTCCGCGTGCGCCGGCTGCGCAGCGTCGTGCGCGTGCTGGCCGCGCTGGAGGAGGCGGGCGAGTGCCCGGCCAAGGCGATCGAAGGCGTGCGGGACGCCGTCTATGCCGGCCTGGCCCTCTATCTCGATCGCCAGCGCCACGATTTCTTCGCGAGCGACATGGCCGCGGCCGGCGCCCGCGCCGTCGCCGATCCCGCCGCCGCGCTGGATGCGCTGGCCGCCGCGCGCGACCTGAAGGCGGTGGACGATCAGGCGGACGCGATGATGGCGGGGGCGCTCGCCGCCCTCCCCAAGGCTGCCCGCCGCACCGCTCTGCTCACCTATCTCGGCTTCGCCTTCTACGATGTCGCGACGCTGGCGCTGCTGGATGCCGAGGGCGAGCAGGAGTTCGAGGCGGTGAAGGTGGATCGCATCTCGCCTGACGACGCCACCGCCATTCGCGAAGGCGGCGCCGCCGCGACGCTGAAGGGCATCCAGTTCGGCAGCTTCGGCGCCTTCTTCAGCCGCGCCTATCGCGAGAACGATTATCTGTGGGGCCGCCTGCACGGCGCGGACCGGCTGATCGAGATCGTCGTCTCGGCGCTGCCGGAAGGCGTCACCCTGCCCGCCGGCACCGTGGCGCGGCTGAAGACGGAGGCGTTCCGCGCCATCCTGGCCGAGGAGCGCGGGCGGCTGACCGCCATAACGGCCCTGTTCGATACGCTCGCCGCCGAGATCGGCTGATCCCGCCCGGGACCCGTTCCGTCCCGCTCTGGCCTTCGCGCACGCTCTATCCTAGATTGGCCGGGAAAGGATCTCGATGCAGTTCTTGCGGACCTTGTTCTGGGTGGTGGTCGCGGTGATCGCGGTGATCTTCTCCGTGCGCAACTGGACGCCGGTGACGATCCACCTGTGGGGCGGCATCGATGCCGACGTGAAGCTGCCGGTTATGCTGCTGGTGGCCTTCGCCGTGGGCCTGCTGCCGCCGCTGATCCTCTACCGGGCCACCCGCTGGCGGTTGCGGCGCCGGCTGGAGACGGCCGAGCGGGCGCTGGCGCTGAACGGCACGGCGACGCCCGCCGACCAGCCTCCAGCCGATCCGGCGCCCGCGACGCAGCCCGTCACCATGCCCATTCCGCCGGCCGTCGCATGACGCGGCCGATCTTCGTCGCGCTCGACACGACCGATCTGGAGCGGGCAAAAGGCATCGCCGCGCGGGTGCGCAACCATGTCGGCGGCATCAAGCTGGGGCTGGAATTCTTCTGCGCCAACGGCCACCACGGCGTGCGGGCGATGGCCGGCTTCGGCCTGCCGATCTTCCTCGATCTCAAGCTCCACGACATCCCGAACACGGTCGCCAAGGCGGTGCAGGCGCTGAGCCCGCTGGAGCCGGCGATCCTCACCGTGCACGCCGCCGGCGGCCGCGCGATGATGGAGGATGCCAGGGCCGCCGCCTCGCCCGGCACGAAGATCGTCGCCGTCACCGTGCTGACGAGCCTGGACGGCGGCGATCTCGCCTCGATCGGTCTCGCGGCCGATCCGCACGCTCAGGTGGAGCGGCTGGCGGGGCTGGCGCAGGAGGCCGGGGTGGACGGCATCGTCTGTTCCGGCAACGAGGTGGCCGCCGCGCGCCGCGCTTGGCCGCGCGGCTTCTTCGTGGTGCCGGGCGTGCGCCCCGCCGGCGGCGACGCCGGCGACCAGAAGCGCGTGATGAGCCCGCGCGCCGCGCTGGATGCCGGCGCCTCGATCCTGGTCGTCGGCCGCCCGATCACCGCCGCCGACGATCCCGACGCGGCGGCCCGCGCGATCGAGGCGACGCTGTAGATCCTGCGCCCCCCACCTTGTGTCGAGCGAAGTCGAGACACCGCGGACGATATGGATTTACGGCCGCGTCCCGGCTTCACCCGATGCCGCTCGACACACGCGCAGAAAGCTGAACGGAAGGCCATCATGCCCCCACGTGCCAAGATCTGCGGCCTCTCGACCGAGGACACGCTTGCCGCCGCGATCCGCCACGGCGCCAGCCATGTCGGTTTCGTGTTCTTCGCCAGAAGCCCGCGCAATCTGGCGCCCGAGCAGGCGGCGGCGCTCGCCGCGCTGGTGCCGGATCATGTCGCGCGCGTCGGCGTGTTCGTCGATCCCGACGAGGCGTTCCTCGCCCGCGCGATCGCCGAGGCGCGGCTCGCCGTCGTCCAGCTGCACGGCGGCGAGACGGCGGAGCGCGCCGCCGCCATCCGCGCGCGCCACGGCGTGGAGGTGTGGAAGGCCGTGCCGGTGAAGCTGCGCGCCGATCTCGCCGCTGCGCGATCCTATGCCGGCGCCGCCGATCGCATCCTCTACGATGCGAAAACGCCCGCCGCCGCCGATCTGCCCGGCGGCCTCGGACTGCGGTTCGACTGGCGCCTGCTCGAAGGCTTCGACCACCCGCTGCCCTGGGCGCTCTCCGGCGGGCTGGACGCGCGCAACGTGGCGGAGGCGGTCGCCATCAGCGGCGCGCGGCTGGTGGACGTATCGTCGGGTGTGGAGAGTGCCCCCGGCGTCAAGGATGTGGACAAGATCGCCGGCTTCCTCCAATCGGTCGCGCGACTATGAGCATCGCCAACACATTCCGGGCACAGCCCGACGCGCAAGGGCATTTCGGCCAGTTCGGCGGCCGCTACGTCGCCGAGACGCTGATGCCGCTGATTCTGGAGCTGGAGAAGGAGTATCGCCGCGCCCAGGCCGATCCCGCCTTCGCCGCCGAGCTCGACTGGCTGATGAAGCATTATGTCGGCCGGCCGAGCCCGCTCTACTTCGCCGAGCGGCTGACCGCGACGATCCGCGAGAGCGCGCCGGCAGGCCACGGCGCGAAGATCTACCTAAAGCGCGACGAGCTGAACCACACCGGCGCGCACAAGATCAACAACTGCATCGGCCAGATCCTGCTGGCGGTGCGCATGGGCAAGACGCGGATTATCGCCGAAACGGGCGCCGGCCAGCACGGCGTCGCCACCGCCACCGTGGCCGCGCGCTTCGGCCTGCCGTGCGTGATCTACATGGGGGCGCGCGATGTTGAGCGGCAATCGCCCAACGTGTTCCGCATGAAGCTGCTGGGCGCGGAAGTGCGCAGCGTGGAGAGTGGATCGAAGACCCTCAAGGATTCGATGAACGAGGCGCTGCGGGACTGGGTCGCCAACGTCCACGACACCTTCTACATCATCGGCACCGCCGCCGGCCCGCATCCCTATCCGGAGCTGGTGCGCGACTTCCAGTCCGTGATCGGCCGCGAGGCGCGCGAGCAGATCCTGGAGGCCGAGGGCCGCCTGCCCGATCTGCTTGTGGCGGCGATCGGCGGCGGATCGAACGCGATCGGCTTGTTCCACCCGTTCCTCGACGATGCCGATGTCGCCATGCTGGGCGTGGAGGCGGCCGGCCACGGCATCCACACCGGCCAGCATGCGGCGAGCCTGGCGGGCGGCGAGCCCGGCGTGCTGCACGGCAACCGCACCTATCTGATCCAGGACGAGGACGGCCAGATCGCCGAGGCACACTCGATCTCGGCCGGGCTCGACTATCCCGGCATCGGGCCGGAGCATAGCTGGCTGCACGAGATCGGCCGCGTCCGCTACGAGAGCGCGACCGACCGCGAGGCGCTTGACGCGTTCCAGCTGCTCTGTCGCACCGAAGGCATCATCCCGGCGCTGGAACCTTCGCACGCGCTGGCGGCGGTGGCGCGCAAGGCGCGGGAGATGAAGGAGGACGAGATCATCGTCGCCAATCTCTGCGGCCGCGGCGACAAGGACATCTTCACCGTCGCCGAGGCGCTGGGGGTGGCGATATGAAGCGCCGTCTTCTCCCTCTCCCCACGGGAGAGGGCCGGGGTGTGGAGGTCTTCCTCACAGGCTTGCCGCGCCCTGCGGGGCTTACCCGCCCTGAAACCTCCCCTGAAAGGGAGGGGCTCCCGGCATGACCCGCCTCGCGGACACCTTTGCGCGCTGCGCCGCCGAAGGGCGCGCCGCTCTCGTCACCTTCGTCACCGGCGGCGATCCCTCGCCGGCGGCCACGCCCGCGATCCTCGATGCGCTGGTAGCGGGCGGCGCGGACGTGATCGAGCTCGGCATGCCGTTCACCGATCCGATGGCGGACGGGCCGGCCATCCAGCTCGCCGACATCCGCTCGCTCGATGCGGGAACGACTACGCCCAAGCTGCTGGAGATCGCCAGAGATTTCCGCGATCGCCACCCCGCCGTGCCGCTGGTGCTGATGGGCTATGCCAATCCGATGGTCCGCCGCGGCCCGGCCTGGTTCGCCGAGGCATGCGCCGAGGCCGGCGTCGATGGCGTCATCTGCGTCGACATCCCGCCCGAGGAGGATGACGCGCTGGGGCCGGCGCTGCGCGCCGCCGGCGTCGATCTCGTCCGCCTCGCCACGCCCACCACTGATGCGGCGCGGCTGCCGGCGGTGCTCGCCGGCTGCTCCGGCTTCCTCTATTACGTGTCGGTGGCCGGCATCACCGGCCTGCAGCAGGCGGCGCAGGCCAGCATCGCCGAGGCGGTCGGGCGGCTGAAGGCGGGCACCGAGCTGCCCGTCGCCGTCGGCTTCGGCGTGCGCACGCCCGATCAGGCGGCCCGCATCGCGCGGGTGGCGGACGGCGTCGTGGTCGGCTCCGCCATAGTCGAGGCGATCGCGGCCGAGGCGGCGGCGGCGCGCGATCCGGCGCCGACCGTGCGCGCGATCGTCTCCGCCCTCTCGGCCGCCGTGCGCGGCGCCCGCGCGGAGCAGGCGGCATGAGCTGGCTAGACAAGGTCCGCAACACCATCCCGTTCATCGCCCGGCGCGAGACGCCGGACAATCTCTGGCACAAGTGCGCCGGCTGCGGGCAGATGCTGTTCGTCAAGGAATATGAGGAGAATCAGTCCGTCTGCCCGAAGTGCGACCATCATGGCCGCATCGGGCCGGACGAGCGGTTCGACGCGCTGTTCGACGGCGGGCTCTACACCCTGCTGCCGATGCCGCCGGTGCGCGAGGATCCGCTGAAGTTCCGCGACCAGAAACGCTACGTCGATCGCATCAAGGCCGCCCGCACCGCCACCGGCGAGCAGGACGCGCTGGTCAATGCGCGCGGCGCGATCGAGGGCAAGCAGGCCGTCGTCGGCGTGCAGGACTTCGCGTTCATGGGCGGATCGATGGGGCTCGGCGTCGGCGCGGCCTTCGTCGCGGGCGCGGAGGCGGCGGTCGCGGCGCGCTGCCCGTACATCATCTTCACCGCCGCCGGCGGCGCGCGCATGCAGGAGGGCATCCTCTCCCTGATGCAGATGCCGAAGACGACGGTGGCCATCGCCCGCCTGCGCGAGGCCGGCCTGCCCTACATCGTGGTGATGACCGATCCGACGACCGGCGGCGTCACCGCCTCCTACGCCATGCTTGGCGACGTGCAGCTGGCCGAGCCCGGCGCGCTGATCGGCTTCGCCGGCCAGCGCGTGATCGAGCAGACGATCCGCGAGAAATTGCCCGAAGGCTTCCAGCGCGCCGAATATCTGCTGGATCACGGCATGCTCGACATGGTCGTCCACCGCCACCGGCTGCGCGAGACGCTGGCGACCCTGATCGACTATCTGTGCCCGGAGCGGGCATCGGCCTGATCCGATGGCGGATCATGCGCGCTCGTCCGATCCCGCCGTGCAGGCGCAGCTCGATCGGCTCGCCGCCTTGTCGCCCGGCGCCGATACGCTGGGGCTCGGGCGGATCGCCGCGCTGCTCGAACGGCTCGACCATCCGGAGCGGCGCCTGCCGCCGGTCTTCCACGTCGCCGGCACCAACGGCAAGGGTTCGGTCTGCGCCTTCCTGCGCGCCGGCATCGAGGCGGCGGGCTTCACCGCCCACGTCTATACCAGCCCCCACCTCGTCCGCTTCAACGAGCGTATCCGCCTGGCCGGCCGGCTGATCGACGATGCGGCGTTGGCGGCGCTGCTGGGCGAGGTGCTCGACGTCGCCGACGGCATCGCGCCGAGCTTCTTCGAGGTGACGACGGCCGCCGCCTTCCTCGCCTTCGCGCGCACGCCCGCCGATGCGTGCATCGTCGAGGTGGGTCTGGGCGGGCGGCTGGACGCGACCAATGTGATCGAGGCGCCGCTCGTCTGCGGCATCGCCCAGCTGGGGCTCGATCACCAGGCTTTCCTGGGCGACCGGATCGAGCAGATCGCCGCCGAGAAGGCCGGCATCGCCAAGCGCGGCGCCCCGCTCCTCACCTTCCACTATCCGCGCGCCGTGGCGGATCATGTCGGGCAGGCGGCGTCGAAGGCGCGGGCGCGCTGGCTGCCCAAGGGCAGCGTGTGGGATGCCGCCGTCTACCAGCGCCGGCTCCACTATCGCGACGTGGAGGGCAAGCTGGAGCTGCCGCTGCCGCGCCTGCCCGGCGCCCACCAGGCGATGAACGCGGCGCTGGCGGTGGCGATGCTGCGCCACCAGCAGGCGCTGGCCATTCCCGTGGCGGCGCTGCGCGCGGCGATGGGGTGGGTGCAGTGGCCGGCGCGGCTGCAGCGGCTGGAGAACGGGCCGCTGGTGGCGCTGCTGCCGGCGGGATCGCAGCTGTGGCTGGATGGCGGGCACAATCCGGCGGCGGCGCGGGCGGTGGCCGATCACTTCCGCGGCGCGGTGACGATGGACCGGCCGTTCCACCTGATCCTCGGCCTGCTCGCCAACAAGGACATGGATGGCGTGCTGGCGCCGTTCGAGGGCAGCGGCGGCAGGATCCACGCCGTACCTGTGGACGATCACGCCCACCACGATCCCGCGGCGATCGCCGCCGCCGCCCGCGCACGCGGCCTGACGGCGACGGTGGCGGACGATGCCGAGGCGGCGCTCCGCGCGATCGCGCTCGGCGCGCGGCCGGGCGAACTGCCGATCGTGCTGATCGCCGGCTCGCTCTATCTGGCGGGCGCGGTGCTCGACAGGAACGAGACGCCGCCCGACTAACGTAATTGCGATTGACTTGCAATAGCGGCTCTGCTGTCTTGCTCCCGCATCAAGGGAGAGAACCATGCGTCAGTCAAACGGAGAGATGGACGAGATCCTCACGCACGCAGCACCTGACTGCCCCAACCAGCGCCTGCTGCTGTTCGCGATCCGCCGCATCGCCGCCGACGGGCTGGCGGACGCGCATGCCACCCACGCCTTCTTCGTCGCGTTCGGGCGCAGCTTCCGCCGTCCGCTGGTGCTGCTGCGCGCGCTGATGGCGGAAGTGTCGCGCGTTTCCACCGCGAAGATCCTCGTCGCGCCATGCTGCTGCCCGCGCCTCACCGGCGCGGAGGCGGTGCTGCTCTCCGCCATCGTGAATGCGGATCGCCAGCCTCGCGACGCGCACGATCGGCTGCGCGCGATGCTCGGCGTGCGCGAATGCCTGGGCGCGCTCAGCAGCGCGCAGGCGGTGGCGCAGGCGTTCGAGGATTGCGGCCGGGCGCTGCGGGCGGACTGACTGGCCGGCGCCGCCGCCTCAGGCCGGCTCCGCCCGCGCGTCCCCCTGCCCGACGACGCCGGCGTCGCCGATCGAGCGATCGATCAGCCCGGCGCGCATCATCAGCCAGAACAGCAGGATGCCCGGCAGGGCCAGCACCGTCGTCAGCAGGTAGAAGTCGACATAGCCGAACGCCTCGATCATCGCGCCGGCGGTGGTGCCCGTCACCAGCCGCCCGGCGATGCTGGCCGCGGCTGAGATCAGCGCATATTGCGCGGCGGTGAAGCGCAGGTTCGTCAGTGCGGAGAAATAAGCGACCACCGTGACCCCGCCGATGCCGCTGGCGAAATTCTCGAATCCGATCGCGCCGGCCATCGCCGCATTTGAGTGGCCGGCGGCGGCCAGGCCGGCGAAGCTCAGGTTCGATACCGCCATCAGGATCAGGCTCGCCAGCACCGATCGCTTCAGCCCCAGCCGGGCGTAGAGGACGCCGCCCACGAACACGCCCGCCAGCAGCGCCCAGAAGCCGACGCCCACGTCGTAGAGCGCGATCTCGTCCTTGCTGTAGCCCAGATCGTTGAACAGCAGGCGGAAGGTGAGGTTCGCCAGCGTATCGCCGATCTTGTGCACCAGCACGAACAGCAGCACCAGCACCGCCCCCTGCCGGCGGAAGAACTCCACGAACGGGCCGACGATCGCCTGCCCCACCTCCCCCAGGCTGCGCCGCGTGGCGATCGTGCGGTGCCGTGTGGGCTCGCCCATCGCTAGCGCCGTCACCATCGCCGGCAGCGCGAAGGCGGAGCAGGCGACGTAGGCCAGCTCCCACCCGCCGCGCTGCGCCAGCGCCAGCGCCAGCGCGCCGGCGGCGCTGGCGCCGATGCGCCAGCCATATTGGGACATGCCGGCGCCGACGCCCAGCTGGCGCGGCTCCAGCAGCTCGATGCGATAGGCGTCGATGACGATGTCGTAGGTGGCGCCCGCCACGCCCAGCATGATCGCCGCCGCCACCGTCGCGCCGAGATCGGCCGCCGGATCGACGAGGCCGAGGTTGATCACCGCCGCCATCACCAGCACGCCGGCCAGCAGCATCCAGGATACGCGCTGGCCCAGCCGCCCGATCAGCGGCAGGCGGATGCCCTCGATCGCCCAGGCCCACAGGAATTTGAGATTGTAGGCGAGAATCACCAGGGCGAAGGCGGTGACGCTCTTCTTCTCGATGCCGTCCTCCGCCAGCCGGCTCGCCAAGGTCGCGCCGATCATCGCGAACGGAAAGCCGGAGGAGATGCCGAGGAACAGCGCCGCGACCGGCGCCGGCTCCAGATAGGGGCGCAGGCCGGCCGGCACGCGGGAGAGGCGGCTTGCCGGTGCGTCCGGCGCGGGATCGTTCATCGCGCGACCATAGCGCCGCCGGCGTGGCAGGGAAGCCTGCGCGGGCAGGCTAGCCGAACAGCGTGAGGCCCGGCGGCATGCGCTTCACCTTGCGGCCGGCGAGGGTCGCGTCCACCGCCTCGATCGCGCCGAGCAGGTCGCGCGCCGAATAGGGCTTGGCCAGCCGGCCGATCGCCAGCGCCTGCGCGTCCTCCGGGCACGATCCGGTCACGAACAGCAGCGGTATGCCCTTGGTCTTGGCCGCACGCGCCACGTCCAGCCCGTCCCCGTCGCCAGACAGGCGCACGTCGGCCAGCACCAGATCGAGCCCGTCCGCCAGGATGACCGCCACCGCATCCGCGACGCGATCCACCGTCGCCACCACGGTATAGCCGGCATCCGAGAGCAGATGCTCGTTGTCGAAGGCGACGAGCGGCTCGTCCTCGACGACGAGGATCCGCTTCAGCCTTGACGATCGCCTGCCGAACAGCATGAACCCGACGCCCCCGTATGCGCTTCACCAGAAGCAGAAGTCGCGAATATCGTTCCAGTTCCGCAAGCATCCGGACGCGCCGCTTGACCGCACCCGGCTTTGCGCGGACCAATCGCGCCGCATCCAACCCGCGGAGATCGATTTGGCCAGGCGCCTCACCCTCTACATCCTCGCCGCGATGATCGCCGGCATCGTCACCGGGCTGATCCTGAACACGGCGCTGCCGGACGCGGCCGCGATCGAGGATGCCGCGAGCTATTTCTCGATCGTCACCGATCTCTTCCTGCGCCTCATCAAGATGATCATCGCGCCGCTGGTGTTCGCCACGCTGGTGGCCGGCATCGCCCACATGGGCGACACCTCGGCGCTGGGCCGCATCGGCTTCCGCACGATCGCGTGGTTCCTGTGCGCCAGCCTCGTGTCGCTCACCTTGGGGCTGCTGCTGGTCAACCTGTTCCAGCCGGGCGCGGCGCTCGGGCTGCCGCTGCCGCCGGTCACGGCGGATGCGGGGCTGGCGAAAGGCGCGTTCACGCTCAAGGATTTCGTCACCCATCTGGTGCCGAAATCGATCTTCGAGGCGATGGCGAACAACGAGATCCTGCAGATCGTCGTCTTCTCCGTGTTCGTCGGCGTGGCGATCACCGCCATCGGCGAGAAGGCGGCGCCGATCGTGCGCGGGGTGGAGGCGCTGGTGGCGGTGATGCTGCAGATCACCGATTACGTGATGCGCTTCGCGCCCCTGGCCGTGTTCGCCGCCGTAGCCGGCGCGCTGGCGCGGCAGGGCGCCGGCATCCTGGTGACGTTCGGCTACTTCATGGGCGGCTTCTACGTCGGCCTGCTGTGTTTGTGGTCGCTGATGATGCTGGCGGCGTTCGTGGTGGTCGGCGGGCGGGCGCGGCTGCTGGCGCGCTACATCCGCGAGCCGCTGCTGCTCGCTTTCTCCACCGCCTCGTCGGAGGCCGCCTTCCCGCGCACGCTGGAGGCGCTGGATCGCTTCGGCGTGCCGCGCCGCATCGCCAGCTTCGTGCTGCCGCTCGGCTACTCGTTCAATCTCGACGGCACGATGATGTACTGCACCTTCGCGACGATGTTCATCGCGCAGGCCTATGGCATCCCGCTGTCGGCGGGGCAGCAGGTGACGATGCTGCTGCTGCTGATGGTGACGTCGAAGGGCGTGGCCGGCGTGCCGCGCGCCAGCCTGGTGGTGATCGCCTCCACCCTCTCCTTCTTCAAGATACCGGAGGCCGGGCTGCTGCTGATCCTGGCGGTGGATCACTTCCTCGACATGGGTCGATCGGCCACCAATGTGGTGGGCAATGCGGTGGCGAGCGTGGTCGTCGCCAAGTGGGAGGGCGCGCTGGAGGTGCCGGCGCCGCCGGAGATCGAGCCGCCCCACGCGCCCGCCCACACCGCCCATCGCGGCACGCGCGGGCTGGACCTCGATCCGGCCGAGCGCGGCTGAGCCGCGAAGCCGGTGGCCTGTCGGCGGGATAAGGCATAGGGAGAGGCGATGGCCGACCCCACACCTCCGCGCGATCCGCAGAAGCGCCCCGCCAGGCCCCGCGCCGCCAAGTCCGACCCGGCCCAGCCGCGCGACGCCCAGCCACGCGCCGCGAAAGCGGACGTTGCGAGGACAGGCGCGTCGGGCAAAGACGGTGCCGGGAAGCGTGCGAAAAGCCCCTCCGCCACCGCCCGCGATGCCCGTCGCGCGGAACAGCACGCCGCCAGCCGCCCCCCGCGCCAGCCGGTGAAGGCCGAGGCGGGCGCCCCCGATCGTCGCCGCACCCGCGCGCCCCGCGCGAGCGCGGCCGGCGACCGGCCGGATGCGGCCGCCCGGCCAGGGCGCACGCCTGCCGCCCCCCGCCCCACCCGCGTCTCCCCGGTGACAGCGCAACGCACCGGCGGAGAGGATCGGCCGCAGCGCCCGGTTCGCCGCCGTAGCGCGGACGGTGCGTTTGTCGCTCGCCCGCCCCGTCAGGTCCGGCCCGAGCGGGCCGAGCGTCCGGCACGGCCGGATCGTCCCGCACGGCCGGACAGGCCCGATCGCGGCGAGCGGCCGGCCTTCGCCACGCGGGCCGATCGCGCCGCCGTCCGCCCGGCGCGGGATCGGCCGGCCTCGCGCACACCCGTCACCGATGCGCCCCGCCCCGCCCGCGCCGGCGGCGGCGCGGCGCCGCGCGCCACGATCGCATCCCCGCCGCGCCGCGCGCCGCCGAGCCGGGCGCGCCGGGTGAAGGCCAGCGGATCGCCAAGCTGCTCGCCCGCGCGGGCATCGCCTCCCGGCGGGAGATCGAGCGGATGATCGCGGAGGGCCGCGTCGCTCTGGCCGGCACGCCGATCGATACGCCGGCGACGATCCTGAAGTCGCTTCACGGCGTCACGGTGGACGGCAATGCCGTGCAGGCGGCCGCCCCGGCCCGCCTGTTCCGCTACCACAAGCCCGCCGGCCTGCTCACCGCCGAGCGCGATCCGGCAGGCCGGGCGACGATCTACGATCGCCTGCCGCCGGCCCTGCCGCGCGTCATGCCGGTCGGCCGGCTCGATCTCAACACCGAGGGGCTGCTGCTGCTGACGACCGACGGCGAGCTGAAGCGTCTGCTCGAACTGCCCTCCACCGGCATCGAGCGCACCTATCGCGCCCGCGTGTTCGGCGACGTCAGCCAGGCGCAGCTCGAGGAACTGATCGACGGCATCGAGATAGAGGGCGTGCGCTACGGATCGATCGACGCCAATCTCGAACGCCGCACCGGCCGCAACGGCTGGGTCGAGATGCGCCTGCGCGAAGGCAAGAATCGCGAGGTGCGGCGCGTGCTGGAGCATCTGGGCCTGCAGGTGAGCCGGCTGATCCGCACCGCCTACGGCCCGCTCGCGCTGGACGACATGCCGGCCGGCGCGGTGGACGAGGTGCGCCAGCACGATCTCGTCACCTTCCGCAAGACCATGCGGCCGGGCTGAGCCGTGCGGATCATCGCCGGCCAGTGGCGCGGCCGCCCGCTCGTCGCGCCGGCGGGAGACGCCACCCGCCCCACCGCCGATCGTACCCGCGAGGCGCTGTTCTCGATGCTGGCGAGCCGCCTCGGCAGCTTCGACGGGCTGCGCGTGGCGGATCTGTTCGCCGGCACCGGCGCCCTGGGGCTGGAGGCCCTGTCGCGCGGCGCGGCGCACTGCATCTTCGTGGAGCAGGACGGCAAGGCGCTGGATGCCCTGCGCGCCAACATCGCCAGGCTGGGCGCCGATGCGGAGGTGCGGGCCGGATCGGTCGCGGCGCTCGGCCCGGTGGCGGTGCCGTGCGATCTGCTGCTGCTGGATCCGCCCTATGCCAGCGGCGGTGGCGGCGCGCTGCTGGAGCGGCTCGCCCGCCTCGGCTGGGTCGCGCCCGGCGGCTGGGCGAGCATCGAGACGGGCGCGCGGGAGAGCACCTCCGCCGGCGGCTGGACGGTGGAGGCCGAGCGGACCCACGGCAAGGCCCGCCTCACCTTACTGCGCCACGCCGGCTGACACCCCTCAGAACGAGACGGAGACGCGCCCCATCGCCCGGTTCGGGCGCAGCTTAACGCGCAGCCGGATGTCGTCCGCATCCTCGCGCGGCGGCGCCATGCCCTCACGCAGCCGCCAGGCGTGGCCCTCGTCCGTACCCACGGCGCGCAGATCGAAGACCGGCTCGTCCAGCAGGATCGGCCGCGCCGACGCGCCGTCCACCTCCTCCACGGCGTGGGCCAGCGATGCGGCGTGCGCCGGCAGTGCCAGCGATCCGAGGATCAGGCAGAGGGCGGTACGTGTCACGATATCTCCGAACGGCGGCGCGTGCCGGCTGAACGCCCACGCCGCGCCGGGTTTCCGCATAGTGTCCCAGGCGCGCGCCGGGGACATCAGGCGTGACGCTGCGGAAACCGTCTGCAATGTGTCGTTAGGCACATCTCTTGACCGCAATCGTCCCTAACACCGCCTTGCGTCGCTGCTGCCGCTGCTCTGGTTCGGGACCAAGCCGATGACGGAACGACACGAAGCCGATCACGACCGTCTCGCGCGCATGCTGGCCCTGAACGCCGGCGTCGAGTGGGATCGCCTCAGCGACTATCCGGGCTACTCGAAATATTACTGGCGCGAGCAGGCGGAGGCGATGCGCGCCGTCTTCGCCGAACATCCCTCGCTGCTGGGCGCGGCGCGCACCTGATCGGGCGGTGGCGAATGTGCGATCTTGCCTCGCCGGCCTGCGTTCCCTACCTGTTCGCCGGTGAGTCTGCCCGCCCCCGCCCCCGAGCCCGCCTATCTGCGCGGTCTGAACGCCCCCCAGCGAGAGGCGGTGCTGACGACCGAGGGGCCGGTGCTGGTCCTCGCCGGCGCCGGCACGGGCAAGACGGCGGCGCTAACCGCGCGACTCGCCCATCTGGTCGCCACGCGGCGTGCCTGGCCGTCGGAGATCCTCGCCGTCACCTTCACCAACAAGGCCGCGCGCGAGATGCGCGAGCGGGTGGGCCGCATCCTGGGCGACGCGGCCGAGGGCATGGGCTGGCTCGGCACGTTCCACTCGATCGCCGCCAAGATGCTGCGGCGCCATGCCGAGCTGGTCGGCCTGCAATCGAACTTCACGATCCTGGATACCGACGATCAGCTGCGGCTGATGAAGCAGCTGATCGTGACGGCCGAGATCGACGAGAAGCGCTGGTCCGCCCGCATGCTGGCCGGGATGATCGATCGCTGGAAGAATCGCGGGTGGACACCGGCGGAGGTGGACGCCGCCGAGAGCGAGGGCTTCGGCAACGGTCGCGGGCAGGCGATGTACGCCGCCTACCAGGCACGGCTGAAGGCGGTGAACGCCTGTGATTTCGGCGACCTGCTGCTGCACATGCTGGTGATCCTGAAGACGCATCGCGACGTGCTGCAGCTCTATCAGCAGCGTTTCCGCTACGTGCTGGTGGACGAGTATCAGGATACGAATTCCAGCCAGTATCTCTGGCTGCGGCTGATCGCGCAGGAGCGGCGCAACATCTGCTGCGTAGGCGACGACGATCAGTCGATCTACTCGTGGCGCGGGGCGGAGGTGGCGAACATCCTGCGCTTCGAAAAGGATTTTCCCGGCGCCGCGATCATCCGGCTGGAACAGAATTACCGCTCCACGCCGCACATCCTGGCCGCCGCCTCCGGCGTGATCGCGCACAATGGCGGCCGCCTGGGCAAGACGCTGTGGACCGACGAGGCCGAGGGCGACAAGGTGCGCGTGATCGGCGTGTGGGACGGGCCGGAGGAGGCCCGCCGCGTCGGCGACGAGATCGAGTCGCACCGGCGTCGCGGCGGCAGGCTCGACGATGTCGCCATCCTCGTCCGCGCCCAGTTCCAGACGCGCGAGTTCGAGGATCGCTTCATCGCCATCGGCCTGCCGTACCGCATCGTCGGCGGCTTCCGTTTCTACGAGCGGGCCGAGATCCGCGACGCGCTCGCCTATCTGCGCGTGATCGCGCAGCCGGCCGACGATCTGGCGTTCGAGCGGATCGTCAACGTGCCCAAGCGCGGGCTCGGCGACAAGGCGATCGCCAAGGTCCACCAGTTCGCCCGCGCGGAAGGCATCCCGCTCACCACCGCCGCCGCCCGCATCCTCGATACGGACGAACTGACGCCGCAGGCGCGCCGCGCGCTCGGCAACCTCGTCGTCGATATCGCGCGCTGGCGCGATCGGCTGAACGATCTGCCCCACGCCGAACTCGCCCGGCTGATGCTCGACGAATCGGGCTACACCGCCATGCTCCAGGCGGATCGCTCGGCCGAGGCGGCGGGGCGGCTGGAGAATTTGACCGAGCTTGCCCGCGCGATGGAGGAGTATGAGACGCTCTCCGCCTTCCTCGAACATGTCAGCCTCGTCATGGACAATGACGCGGATCGCGAGACGGCGAAGGTGACGATCATGACGATCCACGCCGCCAAGGGGCTGGAGTTCGACACCGTCTTCCTCGCCGGATGGGAGGAAGGCGTCTTCCCCTCCCAGCGCGCGCTGGACGAGGGCGGCGTCGCCAGCCTGGAGGAGGAGCGGCGGCTGGCGTACGTCGCGATCACGCGGGCGCGGCGGGCGTGCTGGATCGTGCACGCGGCCAACCGCCGGATCTACGGCCAATGGACTTCGTCCATCCCGTCCCGCTTCGTCGCCGAGCTGCCGAGCGAGCATGTCGAGAGCGAGACGACGATGAGCGGCGGCGAGTCGCTCTGGCGCGCGCAGTGGAGCGAGCAGGCCGATCCGTTCGCCCATGTCGGCCGCGGCGTGGGGCGCGGGCCGGGATGGCAGCGCGCATCGGCGGCGGGATCGCTGGCGCCGGCCGCGCGCATCGCCGAGGTCCGGTCGAGCGCCGCCAACTTCGCCGCCAAGCCGCGCGCGGACATCGCGCTAGGCCAGCGCGTGTTCCACACCAAGTTCGGCTATGGCGCGGTGGCGTCGATCGAAGGCAACAAGCTGGAGATCGATTTCGAGCATAGCGGCCGCAAGCGCGTGCTCGACAGCTTCATCTCGCCCGCGTGATCGGCCGCTCGCTCGGCGGCCGGCCGGTCAGCCGCTGACGGGTTCGGCCCGGATCGCCGACAGCGTCACGCCGGCGTAGCGCGCCTCACCCGGCACGAACACGGACTGCGGCTCGAACCGCTCGGTCGTCAGGGTCAGGCCGGTCAGCCCGGCGAGCTTGAAGCTGGCGAGCTTGATCTCGCGCGGCGGCTTGCCCTCCCGCTCCGTCACTACCCCGTCGACGAAGGGATCGTCGTGTCGGGTGTAGAGGATGTGCGGAGCGAACTGCATGTCGGTACGGTTGTAGGTGGCGCGCACGCACAGCCGGCGCAGGATCGCGGCCTCAATGATGCCCACCGCCGGCGTCGCCTGGAACGACGGCTCGGTGCTGGCGGCGCTCTTGAGGCTCAGGGTCTTGCGCATATATGCTGCAATGCAGCGGAACGGGTTCGAAAGTCAACCCGGCCGCCTCGCTTCGCCGCCGGAAATCGTCCATGGGCGGGACATGGCACTCGAACCCCGCACCCACCGCCTCGCCGTCCTGATCGACGCCGACAACGCCTCGCCCCGCATCGCGCCGGGCCTGTTCGAGGAGATCGCTCAGATCGGCGAGGCGAGCGTGCGGCGGATCTACGGCGACTTCTCCGGCACGCGGCTGAAGGGCTGGGCCGATATCCTGCAGAAGCACGCGATCACCACGGTGCAGAACTTCGCCTACACCACCGGCAAGAACGCATCGGACATCGCCCTCGTCATCGATGCGATGGATCTGCTGCACAGCGGCCGGCTGGACGGTTTCTGCCTCGTCTCCTCGGACAGCGACTTCACCCGTCTGGCCTCCCGCATCCGCGAGCAGGGCGTCGACGTCTACGGCTTCGGCGAGCGCAAGACGCCGGAGAGCTTCGTCAACGCCTGCCGCCGCTTCATCTACACCGAAAACCTGCTGCCCGAGGCGCCGACCCCGGCCGAGCCCGAGCGGCCGGACACGCGGCCGGCATCGGTCAAGCAGCCGCCGACCGTCGCCACGCCGCTGATCCGCACGGCCATCGCCCAGCTGGAGGACGAGAATGGCTGGGTGAAGCTCGGCCGCATCGGCCAGCAGCTGGCGGTGCTGAAATCGGATTTCGATCCGCGCAGCTACGGCAGCGCCAAGCTCGTCACCCTGGTGGAGAAGACGGGCGCGTTCGACGTTCGCCGCAACGACAGCGGCATCTACGTGCGGGAGAAGGAGCCGACCGCCAAGGCCGCGCCCGCCGTGAAGGCGAAGGGCAAGGCCAAATGAGGTCGGCCGTTCGTCAAGGCTGAAATCCGGCGGCAACATCCTGCCCGCAACCCGGCCGCATGGTCCACATTACCGCCGCCATCGGCCTCGCCCTCGCCTTCCTGCTGGAGATCATCTTCTGGAGCGTCGCGCCCGCCGCCGCGGCGCTGGTGGTGGGCACCCTTGTGCTGGGCGCGGTGATCTGGGCGCTCGTGCTCGGCGTGCGGCGGGCCCGCATCCGGGGGCACGACCGGCTCGATTGAGGTCGGTCTCAGGGGGCCGGCCGGTCCATCAGCCCCGGTATCTCGGCCAGCAGCTCGCGCGCCAGGAAGCCGGTCGTGCCGATCCGCCCCGCGAGTCTCCGCCCCGCCTCGCCGTGCAGCCACACGCCCCACGCCGTCGCCACCAGGGCGGAGGCGCCGCGCGCGAGCAGACCGGCGATCACGCCCGCCAGCACGTCGCCGGAGCCGCCCGTCGCCAGCCCCACGCCGCCGCCGGCATAACGCAGCAGCGTACCGTCCGGCCCGGCGATCAGCGTGCGGCCGGATTTTAGCGCGACCACCGTGCCGCACCGCTCCGCCACGTCGCGCGCGGCGCGATCGGGATCGGCGGCGATCGCGTCCGCGTCGAGCCCCGTCAGCTTCGCCATCTCGCCATGATGCGGCGTCAGCACCAGCCGCCCGTCGTGCCGGCACAGCAGCTCGCGGAAGCGATCGGCGCAGGCGATCGCGGCGGCATCCAGCAGGATCGCCAGGTCGGCGCGCGGCGTATCCAGCAGCGCCTCGACCAGCTCCGCCGCGCCCGCCGCATCGCCCATGCCGGGTCCGAGCACGAAGGCGTCGCAGCGTTCGATCGCCTCGCGCAGAAGCGGCACGGCGGCGACGGCGATCTCGCCGCCGGCATCCATCGGCAGGGGTATCGCCGCCGCTTCCGGCACGTGCATGCCGAGGAGGAGGGCGGCAGGCTCCACCGTCGCCAGTTGCACCTTGCCGGCGCCGGCGCGAAAGGCAGCCTCGCCGGTCAGCCGCAGCGCGCCCGGCACATGCATCGCCCCGCCGGCGGCGAGCACGCGGCCGCGACCGTTCTTGTCGATGCCGGGATCGGTGACGGGCAGCGGGTGCGCCGCGAGCCACGCCTCGTCCAGCGGCAGCGCCTCGCTCACCCGCGCGCCGCCACGATCTGGTCGGGCGCGGTCGTCACCGCCTCGGCCGAATCCTCGATCGGCGCGGTCACGTTGTAGCGCACGAGCACGAGATTGCCGTCCCGGCCCGCCGCCGGATCGAAGCGGTACTCGGTAATCGAGCAGTTCGCCACATCGCCCTCGCGATCGATCGCCAGGATGCGCTCCTCGTCCAGATTCTCGATCACGTAGCGCATGCACAGCACCACCACCTGATGCGCGACGATCATCACGCGCTTGCCCGCATAGTGCAGCGACACGGTATCCATCAGCGATCGCAGGCGGAAGATAACGTCGCACCAGCTCTCGCCGCCGGGCGGACGGTGGTAGAATTTGCCCAGGACGCGGCGGAACTCGGCCTGATCCGGGTAGATGGAGGCGACGCCGGGCGTGGTCAGCCCGTCGAGGATGCCGAACTCCTTCTCGCGAAGCCGCTCGTCGGTGCAGATCACCTCGTCCGGCGCGGCGCCGCCGCCGTCGCGGAAGCGGCGCGCCGTCTGCAGCGCGCGGGCGTAGGGCGAGGCGAGCAGGATCTCCGGCCGGCCATCCTCATGCCCGCTCGCGAACCAGCGGCCCAGCGCATCGGCCTGCCGCTCGCCGCGCGGCGAGAGCGGCACGTCAACGTCGCGCCCGCCGATCGAGATGCGCTCCAGCCCCTCGGCATGGGCGGCGTCGCGGGCGACGTTGCCGGCGCTCTCGCCGTGCCGCACCAGCCACAGCACAGCCGGCCAGCGCGAGGACATCAGCGCACGCCCCGCATCGTCGTCCGTCCGTTCGCCATCGTCACCCTCCGCTCGCGTCGTGCGGAACAGGACGCGCGACCGGGCAAAGGGTTTCGCGGATGTGGTCAGCAGGGCCGATCGAGCGTGATGTGGCCGGTCTTCTTCAGCGCCTCCACCGCGCGCTTCACCTCCTGGCTGCTGCCGCGCGGCATGATCAGCACGGCATCGCCGGTCGCGATCACGATCAGATCGTGCACGCCCACCGCCGCCACCAGCGGTCCGCTGCTGCGGATGAGGCAGCCGCTGGTGTCGATCGCTACGATCTCGCCATGGTGGGCGTTGTTGCCCGCATCCTTCTGCGCGATCTCGTGCAGCGCATCCCAGCTGCCCACGTCGGACCAGCCCATGTCGACGGGCGCCACGGCGACGCGCTCCGCCTTCTCCATCACCGCATAGTCGATCGAATCGGACGGAGAGGCGGAAAAGGCCTCGCGATCGGGGTAGACGCGGCCGCCGTCGCGCTCGGCCGCCGCCCACGATGCGCGGGCGCTATCCGCGATGCCCGACGCGTGCGCGTCCAGCGCGGCCAGAAAGGCATCGGCACGGAACAGGAAGATGCCGCCGTTCCACGCGTAGCAGCCCTCGGCCAGGTAGGCCTCGGCGGTCGCCCGGTCCGGCTTCTCGACGAAGCTCTCCACCCGCCGCACGCCTTCCGCCAGCGCCTCGCCGGTGCGGATATAGCCGTAGCCGGTGTCGGGCGATTGCGGCGCGATGCCGAAGGTGACGAGCCAGCCGTCATTCGCCAGCGGCACCGCCGCCTCGATCGCGTCGCGGAACGCATCGACGTTGGCGATCACATGGTCGCTGGGCATCACCAGCAGCAGCGCATCCGGCGCCACCGCCAGGGCGGCGAGGGCGATCGCCGGCGCCGTGTTGCGCGCCACCGGCTCCAGGATCAGGGTGTCGGCGGGCGCCCCCACCTCCTCCAGCTGACGCTCGATCTCGTCGGCATGGGCGGCGTTGGCCACCACGATCGACCGGCCGAACCGCACCGGATCGCCGGCGCGCTGCGCGGTCAGCTGGAGCATCGTCTGATCGTGGGTGAGGCTGAGAAGCTGCTTGGGGCGGCCGGTGCGGGAAAGCGGCCAGAGGCGGGTGCCCGAACCACCCGAGAGGATGACCGGGCTGATCTTCTGCGTGCTGCTCATCGTGACTCCATGGCGATCCGGTGGGGCATCATCGGCATTTAAACCCGCTCTGCCACCGCCGGTTCAGGATTTCTTTGTCAATTTCCCCGACACTGGCAACTGTCGGTACGGTTTACGGTCGGTGGTGGCCCAGGGGCGAGGAACGTCGGCGGCGTGATACGGCTCTTCAAACATTATATCCCCTATGCCGTGCTGCTGCTCGGCATCGTGGATTTCGCGCTGCTGCTGGTGGCGGCGGAGGCCGGCTGGCGCATCAAGCTGTGGCAGATCGATACGCTGGCCGAACCGATCCGGACCAGATTGCCGCAGCTGCTCAGCTTCGCGATCGCGCTGGAATGCGCGCTGATCGCGGTGGGCGCCTATGGCGACGAGGCGTTGCAGTCGCTGCGCTTCGCCGCCGCCCGGCTGCTGGTGGCGGTGTCGCTGGGCGTGATCCTGATCTCGCTGATGTTCTTCCTGTTCCCCGAACTCACGCTCTGGCGGTCGAACTCCGCCTACGCGATGGGCCTGGCGATCTTCCTGCTCATCCTGGTGCGGGCTTTGTTCGGCCGCGTGCTGGGCGGCGAATCGTTCAAGCGGCGGGTGCTGGTGCTGGGCGCCGGCGCCCGCGCCTCCCGCATCGCCGCCCTCGCCCGCCAGCCCGGCTCGGGCTTCGTCGTCGTCGGCTATGTCGCTATGAACGAGGGGCCGCAGCTGGTGCCGGAGGCGATCGACCGCCGCGCGATCGAGAGCCTGGGCGACCATGTCGTGCAGCTGAGCGCCAGCGAGGTGGTGCTGGCGCTGGACGAGCGGCGCAACGCGCTGCCGCTGAAGGACCTGCTACGGATCAAGACCACCGGCGTCCACGTCAACGAGATCTCCACCTTCCTGGAGCGGGAGACGGGCCGGGTCGATCTGGACAGCGTCAACCCGTCCTGGCTGATCTTCTCCGATGGCTTTTCCTCCGGCCGGCGCTTGTCCAGCATGGCCAAGCGCGTGTTCGATCTGGCGGCCAGCCTGCTGCTGCTGGTGGTCGCAGCGCCCGTGATCCTCGTCACGGCGGTGCTGGTGAAGCTGGAGAGCCAGGGGCCGGCCTTCTTCCGCCAGCAGCGCGTAGGCCTCTACGGCCAGAACTTCTGGATCCCCAAGCTGCGCTCGATGAAGCAGAATGCGGAGGCGCCGGGCACCGCCGTGTGGGCGGAGAAGGACGATCCGCGCATCACCCGCATCGGCCGCGTGATCCGCAAGATCCGGGTCGACGAGCTGCCGCAGGTCTGGTCGGTGCTGAAGGGGGAGATGAGCTTCGTCGGCCCCCGCCCGGAACGGCCGCAATTCGTCGCCGAGCTGGAGAAGGACCTGTCCTTCTATGCCGAGCGGCACATGGTGAAGCCCGGCATCACCGGCTGGGCGCAGATCAACTATCCCTATGGCGCCAGCCTGGAGGATGCCCGCCACAAGCTGGAATATGATCTCTACTACGCCAAGAACTACACGCCCTTCCTCGACATGCTGATCCTGCTGCAGACGGTGCGCGTGCTGATCTGGCCGGACGGCGCCCGGTGAGCGGCACGCGATGATCCTCGATTCGGTCGGCGTCTGGAGCCACGCGGCGGCCGCGATCCTGTACGCCGCGCTCGCGATCTGGCACGTCCGCCGCCCGCTCGCCGCTGCGGAGCGGTGGGCGCCGGCCGCCGCCTTGGCGATAACCGCGCTGTGGGCGCTGCTGGTGATGACGCGCGGGCCGCACGACCTGCTGGCGCGGCTGGCCGAGGGCGGGCGCAATCTCGGCTGGCTCGGCTACATGTTCGCCCTGCAGCGCGGCGGCGGGGCGACGCGGCGGGTGCCGACGATCCCGATCCTCTACGTCGCGATCGCCTGCACGATCGCCGTGCGATCGGCGCTGGATATCGCGATCGTCCGGCCGCCGGGCGATCCGGCGATCGCCGGCGCGGTGTTCTCGGCCGGCATGCTGCTGCGGATCACGGTTGATATCGGCGCGCTCACCCTCGTCCACAATCTCTACACGGTGGCGGCGCCGCAGTCGCGCTGGGGCATCCGCCTGCCGATGATCGCGCTGGCGGCGATGTGGATCTACGATCTCAACGTCTACACCGTGGCCTATCTCGGCCACGTCTGGCCGACGGAGCTGCTCGCCCTGCGCGGCGTGCTGATGGTGGCGCTGGTGCCGGTGTTCGCGCTCGCCAGCCAGCGCCACGCGCGCTTCACGATGCGGCTGTCGCGCAGCGCCGCCTTCCAGTCGCTCTCGCTGCTGGCGATCGGCGGCTATCTGGCGACGATGGCGGTGATCGCGCGGCTGGTGCGGGCGATCGGCGGCGATTACGCGCAGGTGGCGACGATCGGCGTCGTCTTCGTCATGTCGATCGGCGCGCTGCTGTTCCTTCCCTCGCGCCGCATGCAGGCGTGGCTGCGCGTGACGCTCGCCAAGCACCTGTTCCGCCACCGCTACGACTACCGGGCCGAGTGGCTGCGCTTCACCGATACGCTGGGCCGCCCCGGTGGCGACGCCGCCCCGCTGGATCTGCGGGCGGTAAAGGCCATCGCCGACATCACCGAGTCGCCGGGCGGGCTGCTGCTGCTGCCGGACGAGGATGGCGGCCTGACCGCCGCCACCCGCTGGAACTGGCCGACCGCGCAGGTGCCGCCCCGCGCCGCCACCCCGGCCCTGGCGCGGATGCTGGGCGAGCAGGGCCGCATCCTCTCGTTCGACGAGGCGCGACGCGGCACCGGCCATGGCACGGAGCTGATCCCCGGCTGGATCATCGCCGAGGAAAGCGCGTGGGCGGCGGTGCCGCTCGTCCATGTCGACCGGCTCGTCGGCGTCGTGCTGCTCGCGCGGCCCTGGCCGGACCGGACGCTGGACTGGGAGGATTTCGATCTGCTGCGCGTCGCCGGCCGACAGGTGGCGAGCTACATCGCCGAGGCGCGCGGGCAGGAGGCGCTGAGCGACGCCCGCCGCTTCGACGAGTTCAACCGCCGCTTCGCCTTCATCCTGCACGACATCAAGAATCTGGTGAGCCAGCTGAGCGTGCTGACCCGCAATGCCGAGCGCCACGCCGACAACCCCGCCTTCCGCGCCGACATGATCGAGACGCTGCGCTCCTCCACCGCGCGGATGAACGATCTGCTCGCCCGCCTTTCCCAGCATCACCAGGCCCGCACCGAGGAGCCGCGTCCGACGGCGCTGGGCGGGATCGTGGATGCGGTGGTGGCGGCGCGCGGCGGCGGCCGCGACGTGCGCGTCGTCGGCCGGCGGGACATCATCGCCGCGGCGGACGGCGCCCGGCTGGAGCAGGCGCTCTGCCACCTCGTGCAGAATGCGGTGGATGCCAGCGCGCCGGGCGAACCGGTGCTGATCCGCCTGGCCGTGCGCGGCGCGGATGCGACGATCGAGGTGATCGATCGCGGATCCGGCATGTCGGCCGAGTTCATCCGCGCCGGCCTGTTCCGGCCCTTCGCCTCCACCAAGCCCGGCGGCTTCGGCATCGGCGCGTTCGAGGCGCGCGCCATCGTCGCCGCGATGGGCGGGCGGCTGGAGGTGGAGAGCCACGAGGGCGAGGGCAGCCGCTTCACCATCCTGCTGCCGCTGGCCCACGCCGCCGCGTCGCCGCAGCGGGCCGTGGCATGACGGGGAACGGAATGACCGACGACAAACCCAGGCTGCTGATCGTCGAGGACGACGAGGGGCTGCTGCGCCAGCTGCGCTGGGCCTATGAGGATTATGAGGTGATCCCGGCCACCACCCGCTCCGCCGCGATCGATGCCGTGCGCGCCCACGAACCGGCGGTGGTGACGCTCGATCTGGGCCTGCCGCCCGATCCGGACGGCACCAGCGAGGGGTTCGCCACCCTCGCCGCCATCCTGGCGCTGAAGCCGGACACCAAGGTGATCGTCGCCTCCGGCCACGGCGCGCGAGAGAGCGCGTTGCAGGCGATCGCCGGCGGTGCCTATGATTTCTACGCCAAGCCGGTGGATATCGACACGCTGGGGCTGATCGTGGCGCGCGCCTTCCACGTCCACGCGCTGGAGGCGGAGAACCGCCGCCTGGCCGAGCGCGGCGAGGGCGACACCGTGCTCGGCGGGCTCATCACCGCCGCGCCCGAGATGCTGAAGGTGGCCCGCACGATCGAGCGGGTCGCCGCCGCCGACGTGTCAGTGATGCTGCTGGGTGCCAGCGGCACCGGCAAGGAGCTGCTGGCCAAGGGCCTCCACCAGTCCAGCCGCCGCCGCGATGGCACGTTCGTCGCGATCAACTGCGCCGCCATCCCCGAGAATCTGCTGGAGGCCGAGCTGTTCGGCTATGAGAAGGGCGCGTTCACCGGCGCGGTGAAGACCACCGAGGGCAAGATCGAGCTGGCGCAGGGCGGCACCCTGTTCCTCGACGAGGTGGGCGACATCCCCCTGCCCCTCCAGGTCAAGCTGCTGCGCTTCTTGCAGGAACGGGTGATCGAGCGGATCGGTGGGCGGCGCGGCATCCCGGTGGACACCCGCATCGTCTGCGCGACGCATCAGGATCTGGCGGCGATGATCGCCGACGGGCGCTTCCGCGAGGATCTCTACTATCGCCTGGCCGAGATCGTCGTCCGCATCCCCTCGCTCGCCGGGCGGCCGGGCGATGCCGGGCTGCTGGCGCGCCACTTCCTCAAGCGCTTCGCCGCGACGATGAACCCCTCAGTGCGCGGCTTCACGCCCGAGGCGCTGGCCGCGATCGACGCATGGGCCTGGCCCGGCAACGTGCGCGAGCTGGAGAACCGGCTGAAGCGCGCCGTCATCATGGCCGATGGCAAGCTGCTGACGCCCGAGGATCTCGATCTGGCGGAGGCGGACGGCGCCACGATCAACCTGCGCGGCGCCCGCGAACTGGCCGATCGCCGCGCGCTGCGGCAGGCGCTCGGCCGCACCGAGGGCAACATCTCCAGCGCCGCCCGCCTGCTCGGCATCAGCCGCCCGACCTTGTACGACCTGATGAAGCAGTACGACATGCAGGGGTGAGTTGCCGAACCGCGAATTAACTTCACATTAGAGGCGGTCGTGCCAGTCTCCACGCCATGCCGGTGCTGGGAATGGACGCGCGCAGGATAACGGACGGTCCCCGGCCCAGAGCGAGGGTCCGGCGCAGATCGCTTTTCTATCTGGCCATGGCGCTGGTCATCGCCGCGCTGATGGTCGCCGGCCTGTCGTTCGACATACCCAAGTACGTCCTGCGGCCGACCGTGCACCGGCCCACCCTGCTGGCGATCCACTCGGTCGTCTTCTGCGCGTGGATGCTGGTCTACGTCGTCCAGAACATTCTGATCTATGCCGGGCGGCCGCGCCTGCACCGCATGCTTGGCTGGTTCGGGCTGGCGCTCGCGCTGGTGATGCCACCACTGGGCATCGCCACCGCCATCGTCATGCGCCGCTTCAACCTGGAAGCCTTTCCCTCGACCGATCTGGCGCGAGACATCGCCTTTCTGGCAGCGCCCCTGTCCGACATCGTCGCCTTCACGCCGTGTGCCTGGGCCGGCATCTTCTGGCGCCGGCGGCCCGACGTGCACCGGCGCCTGATGTTCCTCTCGACCGCCTCGATCGCGGAGGCCGGCTTCGGCCGGTTGCCGATACCGGGCATGGCGACATGGTTCTTCATCGGCAACGTGCTGCTGTACGGCGCGGGCATGCTGCACGACCGGGTGACGCTGGGCCGGGTCCACCCGGTCTATCGGCGCGCCGTGCCGCTCCTGATCCTGAACGAGGCGGTCGCGATGTATCTGTGGCTTGGCCACCCGGCCTGGTGGCTGGCGCTCAGCCGCCGGATGATCGGCCTCGGCTGAACCGCCCCTCAGCCGCCCTTCGGCACCAGCTCCATCACGTCCACCGTCGATTCCCAGCGCGGGAAGGGCATCACCAGCCGCCAGCGGCGCGGCCCCAGCCGTTCGAGCAGGCCGGCCACGTCGCGCACCGGATCACGGCCGTAATCGAGCGCGCGGGTCTCGTCGCCGAGCATCATCGTGCCCAGGAAGATCATGCGGCCGCCATCGTCGGGGAACAGCAGGCCCACCGGCCGCTGCGATCCGTCGAGCTTCGTCAGGCTCAGCACGTCCGCCTCGCGGGCGATGCGGCAGGTGAAGGCGGGGTAGGCGATATAGTCCATGCCGCCGGTTCCGCTGGCGCCGAGCTTGATCGTGCGGCAGCGATAGTCGCCGGGGGGCGGCACCGGCTCCATCTCGGCGGCGTCGGGCTGGAGCAGGCGGCCCTCGGCCGCCACCGCCGCGCGGTCCGCCGGGCTCGTCACCTTCGCCAGCGCCCGCGTCCAGGCATCGCGCCACGTGCGCAGCCGGTCGCGGTCGGCGGCGGTGGCGATCGTGCGCCAGCTGGGCGACGGCGGGGCCGCGGTGCCCTGGCCCGATCGCCCGGCGCAGCCGCACAGCAGCATCATCGCGGCGATCGCGACCCGTCGAGTGACTGCCATGCGCGACCCTTCCGTAAGCGCGCGGAGCCTATACGCTGCCGTCCGCGATCACAATGCGGCCGCTCACGCCGCCGTCCAGCCGCCGTCCATCGAGAAGTTCGCGCCGGTGGTGGAGGCGGCGGCATCGCCGCACAGCCACAGCGCCAAGCTGGCGACCTGCTCTGCGGTGACGAACTGCTTGGTCGGCTGGCCGGCGAGCAGCACGTCGTTCATCACCTGCTCCCGCGTCAGCCCGCGCGCCTTCATCGTGTCCGGGATCTGCTTCTCCACCAGCGGCGTCCACACATAGCCGGGGCTGATGCAGTTGGCGGTGATGCCGAAGGTCGCCGTCTCCAGCGCCACCGTCTTGGTCAGGCCGGCGAGGCCGTGCTTGGCCGACACATAGGCCGACTTGAACGGCGATGCGGCGAGCGAGTGGGCGGAGGCGGTGTTGATGATCCGCCCCCACTTCCTCGCCTTCATCCCCGGCACGGCGGCGCGGATCGCGTGGAAGGCGGCCGAGAGGTTGATCGCGATGATCTGATCCCATTTCTCTATCGGGAACTCCTCGATCGGGGCGACATGCTGCACGCCGGCATTGCTGATCAGGATGTCAGGCCCGCCCAGCGTATCGGCGCAGGCCTTCACCATCCCGGCGATCTCGTCCGGCTTCGACATGTCGGCGGGGGAGTAGGCGGCCCCCGCCCCGCTCGTCTCGGCCAGCGCCTTGCGTTCCGCCTCGATCGCGTCGGCGTCGCCGAAGCCGTTGATCATCACCGCCGCCCCCTCCGCCGCCAGCGCCTTGGCATAGGCGAGGCCGATGCCGGAGGTGGAGCCGGTGACGAGCGCGGTCTTGCCTGTGAGGAACATGGGGTCTCTACTCCGGTCTGGTTAGGTCGAAGGCGGCCGTCCTGCCGTCGATGATGTTGCTGGCGAGCAGGCCCGAGCGGGTGATCGTCTGCGCCACCGCCGCCTGGCCCGCCGACCAGTGTTCGCCCATCGTGCGGGCGGAGAACTCATAGTCGCGCGATCCGCCCTCCCACGCATTGGCGCGGTAGACGAGCTGGACGAGGTTGACGCTGTGCTCGCGCGCGGCCTCCGCCAGCGCGGTGACGTCGGGGTCGCCGGCCAGGTCCGCCGGCAGCTTGGCCAGCACCTTGCGGATCGCCTCCCGCTCCCGCCGCAGCTTCAGCAGCTGGTCCGATATCTGGCGGGTGCGGCTGGAGAACTGGATCTCCTTGGCGCGGGACATCACGTCCATCATCGTCTTCGGCCGATCGTTGGCGGCGGCGAACAGATCCACCTGAAAGACGAGCAGGTCGCCCGCCTGGCTGTCCAGCACGTGGCTGAGCGGGGTATTGGAGACGAGGCCGCCGTCCCACCACAGCCGCCCGTCTATCTCCACCGGCGGCAGGCCCGGCGGCAGCGCGCCGGAAGCCATGATGTGGCGCGCGTCGATCCGCTCCCGCCGGCTGTCGAAATAGTGGAAGTTGCCGCTCTCCAGCTCCACCGCGCCGACCGACAGGCGCACCGGCCCGTCGTTGAGCAGATCCCAGTCGACCAGCGCGTCCAGGGTCGCGGCGAGCGGGGCGCTGTCGTAGAAGCTCAGCGCGCCCGGCGTTCCCGCCGGCGCCAGCACCGGCGGAATCAGGCGCGGGCTGAAGAAGCCCGGGATGCCCGCCGCCGCCACCCACCCGGCGGAGAGCAGGTGCACCGCCTCGCGCATGCGCTCGCCCGGCCAGATCGGGAAGCTGGGCAGGCTGCCGGAGACGCCGTCCCAGAAGGCGCGCAGCCGGTCGACCCGGCGCGCCGGCGGATTGCCGGCGATGATCGCGGCATTGACCGCGCCGATCGAGATGCCGGCCACCCAGTCAATCTCGATCGCGGCGCCGGCCAGCGCCTCGTACACGCCGGCCTGGTAGGCGCCCAGCGCACCGCCGCCCTGCAGCACCAGGGCGACCTGATCCGGCAGCGGCAAGGCGGCGCGGCGGACGGGTTCGTTATCGGCCATGCGCCCTATGTGGCCGCTATGCCGCAGTGCATCAAGCGATCAGCCGGTCATGACCGATTTGTCACCGCGCCGCCGCCGCGGGCGTCCCCGCCCATGCCGCGATCGCCTGCGCCTGCCGCTGGCGGAGCGCGGCGCGGTAGCGGATCGCACTGATCGCGTTCATCGCCCCCTGCCGCGATCCGGCCGGCAGCGCCCGGTTGGCATAGGCATCCACCCGCCCGGCCAGAGCCGGATCGTTCGAGGCCCTGGCGAGGCCGACGATGAAGCCCGGTCGGGAACTCGTCTCGACGAAGCCGTTGACCGCGCCGGCCCGTGCACTGGCGAAATCGAAGGCGAGCGCCGGATGCTCGGCGGCGACGCCGGCCAGGATGGCAGCACGATCGGGCAGGGTCGCCTCCTCCGTCATCGCCAGCGCCAGCGCCTTCTGCGCCAGCGCCGGATCGTCCGCGTCGGCCAGCGCGCCGTAGAGCGCGCGGCGCGCCAGCGGATTGCGCTCCGCCAGCGCCATCGCGTGCAGCCGCTCCCAATCGGCCGGGGTGGCGTTGCGGGCGTAGACGGCCAGGATCGCGTCGCGCGTCGCCGCCGGCAGATCGTCCAGCCGGCCCGCCGTCGCCGCGCGGGCGGACGCCACCACCGGCGCGTAGCCGAACCGGCCCAGCGTGGCGATCAGCACCTCGCGCAGCTGGCTCTCCGCCGGCGTGTCGGCGCGCTTCGGCGCGAAGCCCAGGCGATCATAATGCGGCGCCAGCAATGCCGCCGCGCGAGCGCGGAACGCCGGCTGCACCGTATCCCCTTTCAGCAGCAGATCGATCGAGGCGAGCTGCGAGGCGACCACCCGCCACACCAGCGGATCGGCCGTGGCCGGAATGTGATCGATCAGGCCTAGATAGCGATCCATGCCGGCATAGCCGCCGTTGGCGAGGCCCAGCGTGTCGCCCATGAAGCCCACCTGATCGGCCAGCACCAGCCCGGCGAAGCGATCGCGCAACATGGCGAAGTGGCCGGCGGCGGGCAGGAAGCGATAATAGCCCTGCTGCCCCGGATTGACGACGGCGAGGCCGCAGCCCTGCACGGTGATCGGCCGCGCCGCCGGCCCGCTGACGTCTTCGCGCGCCACGGCGTTGCCGCCCGTCACCGTCACCGGCACGATCCACCGCCGCCGGGTGCGCGCCGCCGGATCGAGGCCGAAGCGATCCTGCGACACCGTCAGCCGCGTGGCTCCGCCGACGCACGTGGGCTCGCCCCCGCGGATCAGCGGCACGCCGCCCTGCAAGGTGAAGGTATCGGCGAACGGCTTGACCGGGCGGCCGGACGCGGCGGCCAGTTCCGCCCACAGCCGGTCCGTCCGGGTGTTGCCATATTTGTACTTGGCCATGTAGCGGCGCACGCCATCGCGGAACCTGTCCGGGCCGAGCGCGGCCTCGATCATGCCGATCACCGCCTGTCCCTTGGCGTAGGTGATCGAATCGAACGCCTGGCTGATCTGGTCCACCGTGGCGATCTTCTGCACGATCGCGTGGGTGCTCGGCTGGGCATCGGCGGCGAAGGCGCGCTCCCGCTCGAACGCCACGTCCTGCGCGGCCTTGTTCCAGCCGGGGTTGAGATCGTTGGAGGCCTTGCCTTCCATCCACGAGGCAAAGCCCTCGTTCAGCCACAGATCGTCCCACCAGGCCATCGTCACCAGATCGCCGAACCACTGGTGCGCCATCTCGTGCGCGACGACGGTGAAGATACGCTGCCGCTCATTCTCCGAGGTGAGCTTCGGATCGACGAGCAGCGCCTTGTCGAAGTAGAGGATCGCGCCCCAATTCTCCATCGCCGAGAAGAACTGGCTGCTGCCCGGCGCGGCGATCATGTCCAGCTTGGGCAGCGGATAGGGCGTACCGAAATAATCGTTATAGTAGGTCAGCAGCCGCGCCGCGCTTTCCAGTGCGTAATCGCCCTGATCGATCGCGCCCCGGCGGGTGATGATGCCGATCTCGGTCGCGCCGACGCGCTTCGTCCTGCGCTCCACGTCGCCCATGCCCAGGAACAGCAGGTAGCTGGACATCTTCGGCGTGGTGGCGAAGGTGACGAGGGTGCGGCCGTCCGCCGCCTTCGCCCTGCTCTCCACCGGCATGTTCGAGAAGGCGGTGTCGCCGTCCGGCGTGGCGGCGGTCAGGCGGAAGGTGGCCTTGCGCGCCGGCTCGTCCCACATCGGCGCGAAGCGGCGGCCGTCGGCGGCCTCGAACTGGGTGACGAGCAGCCGTTCGGCCTTGCCGTCGCGATCCTGATAGTCGACCGCGAACAGCCCGGCGGCGGAGCGGTTGATCGTGCCGCGCCATGCGATCGAGAGCGTGTGCCGGCCGGTCGAGACGGGCGCGGGCAGGCTCACCGTCAGCGTCTGCGCGGCCGCGTCCAGGCTCGCCTGGCCCGGCCTGCCGTCCAGCGTCACCGCGCCGACCGTCAGATCGGCGGCGTTCAGCACGATCGTGCGGGTGGGCGCCGTCACCGCGATCGTGATGTCCTCGCTGCCGGTGAAGCTCAGCCTGGCCGCATCGGGCACGACGCGGATATCGTAGTGCAGCGGCGTCACGTTCGCGGGCAGCACCACCTTCTCCGCCGGCGCGGCGCCGATCGTCAGCAGCATCGGGAGCAGGGCGAGGCGCGACCGGCGCATGGCGATTTCCTTATGTTATTCAGGCTGTCGGCCGGCTTAGGCACAGCGCGCAATGTCGGCAAGCATGCGCGTGCAACCGTTTCGGGCACGAAGCATTCTCTTGCACGAGACAGGGGGGAGTGCGGCCATGCGGCTCGACGACGAACAGGAGAGCAGCAACTACGAGGTGCAGCAGGGCGGCGGCGGTGGCGGCTTCGGCCTGCCCGGCGGCCTGATGCTGGGCGGCGGCCGGCTGGGCTGCGGCACGCTGGCGATCATCGTGATCGCGGCGCTGATCTTCGGCATCAACCCGCTGCAACTGCTGGGCGGCGGCGGCGGCATCGCGCCGGTGCAGCAGAGCGGCCCGGCCAGCCGCGGCGACCCGTCCCAGCTCACCGACAGCCAGCGCCTTTCCTTGAAGGTGCTGGGCTCCACCGAGCGGCGCTGGACCGATCTGTTCGCCAAGTCCGGCGAGCGATACACGCCGGCGGTGCTCAGCTTCTACAGCCGATCGGGCACGTCGGGCTGCGGCGTGGCGCAGTCGGCGATGGGGCCGTTCTACTGCCCGTCCGACAACAAGATCTACCTCGACACCGAATTCTTCGACGAGCTGCGCCAGCGGTTCGGCGCGCCGGGCGACTTCGCCCAGGCCTATGTGATCGCGCACGAGGTGGGCCATCACGTGCAGAACCTCACCGGCATCGCCGATCGCGTCCGCCGTGCGCAGGCCAATGCCAGCGAGGCGCAGGGCAATGCGCTGCAGGTGCGGATGGAGCTGCAGGCGGACTGCTACGCCGGCATCTGGGCCAAGAACGACGTCAACCTGCTGGAGCCGGGCGACGTGGAGGAAGGGCTGCGCGCCGCCCAGGCGATCGGCGACGACACCCTGCAGGAGGCCGCCGGCCAGCGTCCGGTGCCGGAGAGCTTCACCCACGGCAGCTCCGCCCAGCGCATGGAGTGGCTGAAGCGCGGGCTGGACAGCGGCGACCCCGCCCAGTGCGACACTTTCAAGGGCATGGGCATCTGATCGCGGTCGGCGGCGGACCGCCGCAGCCGTCACTTACAGCCGCACGAGCATCTTGCCGACATTGCCGCCGCTGAACAGCTCGCGAAAGGTCTGCGGCATCGTCTCCAGCCCGTCGCGGATCGTCTCGACCGGCCGCAGCTGGCCGGCCGCGAACCAGCCGGCCATGTCGCGCTGGCACGCGCCGAAGCGATCGGCGAAGTCGAAGACGATGAAGCCGCGCAGCCGCACGCGCGCCGCCACGATCCGCATCAGGTTGCGCATCTCCACGGGCGCCGCCGCATTGTAATTGTCGATCATGCCGCACATGGCGAAGCGCGCGCCGTCCTTCGCCACGCCGAGCGCGGCATCCAGATGATCGCCGCCGACATTGTCGAAATAGACGTCGATCCCCTCCGGCGCGGCCTGCGCCAGCGCCGGCGCGATCGCGTCGACCGCGCGATAGTCGATCACCGCGTCGGCGCCGAGCGAGCGCAGCAGCGCGATCTTCTCCGCGCCGCCGGCCGATCCGATCACCCGCATGCCCTTCAGCTTGGCAATCTGGACGACCGCCGAGCCGACCGCTCCCGCCGCCGCCGACACGAACACGGTGTCGCCGGGCTGCGCCTCGGCCACCGCCAGCAGCCCGAAATAGGCGGTCATCCCCGGCATGCCGAGCAGGCCGAGATAATGCTGCTCCGGCGCGTTGCTCCCCGGCAGCTTCGTCAGCGCCTCGGCCGGCGCCACCGCCTCGTCCCGCCAGCCGAGCATGTGCAGCACCCGGTCGCCCGGCGCGAAGCGATCGTCCGCCGATTCGATCACCTCGCCCACCGCTCCACCCTCCATCGGTTTCCCAATCGCGAAGGGCGGCACGTAGCTGCGCGTGTCGCGCATCCGCCCGCGCATATAGGGGTCGACCGAGAGCCAGCGATTGCGCACCCGCACCGTGCCGGGCGTCAGCGGCGCCGATGCGATCTCGGCCAGGGTGAAATCCTCGTCGAGCGGCAGACCGTCCGGTCGGCGGGCGAGCAACCAGGCGCGGGGCATCACGATCTCCTTGCGGCACGAAAAAGGGGTCCGGTTGCCCGGACCCCCTCCCTGCCACGAACATGGCCGTGGCGTCATCAGCGCTCAGTAGGTGCCGGAGAAGCTCCGGTTCAGGTTGCGCGGCCCGCCGGACCTATCGTCCGACGACCAGTTCGACTGGCCACCGATCGCGCTGTTATTCTCCTCGTCCTTCCAGGCCTGCTTGGCCTGATCGGCGGTGCGGTTGATGTGCACCTTCTCGTCGACCTTCTCGATCCAGGAGGACGGGATCGAGTGGTGGTGGCCGCCGGCATCCTTGTCCGTCTTTGTCAGCAGGATACGGTCGTCGCGCACATGATCGACGGTGCCGACATGGACGCCATCCGTGCCGACCACCTCCTGATGCTCCCGGGCCTGCTTCAGCGAGTCCCGCTGCGTCTGGCGCTTGCCGCGCCAGCCGGTGAACTCATTGTCGAACTTGGACTGATGCTCGCGCCGGTAATCGTCATAGTCGCGATCGAGCGCCTCGATCTGGCGATCGCGCCACGAGCGATAGCTCGGATCGTGATCGCGCCCGCTGTCGCGGTTGCCACCCGCATCGCGATTGTCGCGCGACTGGTCGCCGCTCCAGCCGTAGCCCGCTACCGGTGTGCCGAAGCCCGGATCGCCGAAGCCGGCATAACGCCCGCCGCTGTCGCGGCCATAGGACTCGCGGCCGTAGCGTGCCTGATCGCGATCATAGTCGCGCTGCGCGAAACGCTCGTCGAAGCGGCGGCGGCGCTCCGCCTCCTCGTCGCCGAACCACGAGCGGACCTCGTCGCCGGCGCGGTCGAAGAAGCCGCGATCCTCATAGTCATAGCCCTGCGGCGGGCGACCATAATCGGAGCGGCCGCGCTGCGCATCCTGACCGCGATAGCCACGGTCGCGATCATATCCGCCATCTTCGCCGCGGCCATAGTCACGGCCACCACCGTAGGACCGATTGCCATAGTTCTGATCGCGGCCGAAGCGGCCGTCGTTACGATCATATCCCATATGATCCTCCTCTATTCCTCTTGCCAAGACCATGTCTTCTCTGCCCGATCCCGGGTGGCACAGTCTCGACCGGATAAAATCCCCGGCTCGTCCTTCGTTCCGGAAAACGGCGCTGAACACGATGAAACGTGCCCGCCGAAGGACGCGCATCGGCCGGTTCGCAGGTACGCGAACAAGGCCGTTGCATCGGGAAAGGCGGGCGGCTAGAGGGAGCGCCCGGCGGTACGGGGCTGTAGCTCAGATGGGAGAGCGCTGCAATCGCACTGCAGAGGTCAGGGGTTCGATTCCCCTCAGCTCCACCACCGCCGGATCGCCCTTTATACTGCGCTGCATGGGATCGTACCGCGAAACCGTGCCGCTCTGGGGCGGTTCGCCGGGAGGCGCGATAATCGTGCGGTGGCCGCGCGCAGATTAGCTCGATCGTCACTTTCGTGCGTTACGTTCTGGAACCAAGGAGTCCAGCGATGCGCACATATCGATCGGCCGGTGTCCTGATGGCGCTGGCGATTGCCTCTCCGGCGATGGCGGGGCCGAACGCCTTCTGGATGTTCGGGCTAGACCGGCAATATAATCACGGCACCGGCGGACGTGCCGACGCCACGGACGCAATGGCGCGCGCGCGCGTGAAGCAGCCTGCCATCCTGCTGGCGGCCGCGACACACGCAAAGCCGCAAGTGGTGGCTTCGCCCGATCCGCTGCCGGCGACGGCCGACATCCTGGCGGACCCTTCCTGACAATCAGCTAAACGCGGCGTTCAGCGGGCGGACTCGTACGCTGGCGCACGCTGCCCCTCTGCCCGACTCCACGGGCGACAGGAGGAAGCGCATGAACATCAGGATCGCTTTGGCCGCGGCCGGCCTCGTCCTCGCCAGCCTCGGCGCGACGACAGGGGCGGAGGCCCGGCCCCATCGCGACGACGGCTATCATCGCGATCACGGCCGCCACCATGGCTGGGATCGCGGCCGGCGCGGCTGGAACGATCGCCGCTACGGCCACCACGCCGGCTACTACCGCCCGGCGCGGCACTGCTGGACGGAGTGGCGTCACCACCACCGCGTGCGCGTCTGCCGCTGAGCGGCGCGCCGGGGGAGGCGCGCCCGCCACGGCGCGTCACCCCGCGCGGCGACGCTGGTTCAGCACCTCATAGGCCATCACCGCCGTCGCCACCGCGGCGTTAAGGCTGTCCGCGCAGCCCAGCATCGGCATCTTCACCAGCAGGTCGCAGGCGGCGGCATATTCCGCCGGCAACCCCTGCGCCTCGTTGCCGACCAGCAGGAAGGTGGGCGCCGCATAGGCCGGCGCCTGATAGTCGATGTCGGTATCCAGGCTCAGGCCGACGAGCTGACCCGGCCCGCCGCGCAGCCACGCGATGAAGTCCGGCCACGCCGCCGCCGCGATCGGCTGGGTGAACAGCGCCCCCATCGAGGCGCGCACCGCCTCCACCGAGAAGGGATCGACGCACTCGTCGATCAGGATCAGCCCACCCGCGCCCACCGCGTCGCCGGTGCGCAGGATCGTGCCGAGGTTGCCCGGATCGCGCAGCGACTGCGCGACCAGCCAGATGGCGGCGGTGGCGCGATCCAGCGTGGCGAGCGGGCGGGTGAACTCGCGATACACACCCAGCACCGTCTGCGGATTGTCCTTGCCGGAAAGCTTGTGGAGGATGTCCCGGCTGGTCTCGATCGCCTCGCCGCCGCCGGCCTCCACCGCCGCCACCAGCCGGTGGACGAGCGGATGCGCCGCGCTCTCGGCGGCGTAGAAGATCGTCTCTGCCACGCGGCCCGCGTCCAGCGCCTCGGTAAGGATGCGCAGCCCTTCCGCCAGGAAGCGCCCCTGCTCGCGCCGGTGTCTCTTCTCGCGCAGCAGCCGCACGCTCTTGACGAGCGGGTTGGAGAAGGCGGTGATCTGACGGGGCACGGGACCCTCCAATAATCCTCCCCGTGCTGGGGAGGATCGGGCTCAATCCTCGCCGAACTTGGCCTCTACCAGCTCCACCAGCGCCACCACCGCGCGCTCGGCATCGGCGCCCGTGGCGCTGATGAGGATGCTGTCACCCATCGCCGCGCCCAGCATCATCAGCCCCATGATCGATGTGCCGGCCACGCGCGAACCGTCCTTCTCCACCTCGATCTCGGCGGCCTGGCCGCTGGCGAGGGTGACGAACTTCGCGCTCGCCCGCGCGTGCAGGCCGCGCCGGTTGGTGATCTGGACCTGGCGTTCCACCGCCGTCATGCGGCCGCCTCGCCCAGCACTTCGGACGCGACGGAGATATATTTGCGGCCCGCTTCGCGGGCGGCGGCGACGGCCGCCTTCACGTTCATCATCTTCCTCGCCCCCTCCAGCCGTATCAGCATCGGCAGGTTGATCCCCGCTATCACCTCCACCCGCCCCGGCTCCATCAGCGAAATGGCGAGGTTGGACGGGGTGCCGCCGAACAGGTCGGTCAGCACGATCACGCCCGATCCGCTCTCCACCGCCGCCACGGCGCGGGCGATATCGGCGCGGCGCGCCTCCATGTCGTCCTCCGGCCCGATGCAGATCGGCTCGATCGCCGCCTGCGGCCCGACGACATGCTCCATCGCGACGACGAACTCGGCCGCGAGGCGGCCATGCGTCACGAGCACCAATCCGATCATCTACCCATCCGCGTCTGTTCCAGCCTGCCCGCTTTGCCGCGCCTTTCGCGAGTCGGGAACCGGCGCGGCGAGGTCACGATGCACGACCGTGGGCGAAAATGCCGCGTCGCGCAACCGGCCCGCCACCCGCTCCGCGACGTGCACGGAACGATGGCGGCCGCCGGTGCAGCCGAAGGCGATCGTCACATAGGACTTTCCCTCGCCGGCGTAGCGCGGGAGCAACAGCAGCAGCAGATCCTCGATACGGCCGACGGCCTCCTCGTAGGCCGGATCGGCGGCGACATAGTCGCCCACGGCGGCGTCGAAGCCGGTCAGCGGACGCAGCGCCGCATCCCAGTGCGGATTGCGCAGGAAGCGCATGTCGAACACCAGATCCGCCTCGCGCGGCACCCCGCGCGAGAAGCCGAACGACATCACCGTCAGGGTCGGCGCGGCGTTGGTATGCCCGGCGAAGCGCCGGCGCAGATCCTGCTGCAGCGCGTTGGTGGTGGTGGCGGTGGTGTCGATCACATGATCGGCCCGGCGGCGCAGCGGCGCCAGCAGCTCGCGCTCGCGCAGGATGCCGTCCGCCACCGGCCGGTCCATCGCCAGCGGGTGCCGCCGCCGCGTCTCGGAAAAGCGCCGCGCCAGCTCCGCGCCGGAGCAATCGAGGAACAGCGTTTCGACAAGGCCGCCGTCCGCGCCGATGCGGGCGGCGCGCGCCAGCACCGCCTCCGCCTCGAAGCCGCGCGTGCGCGCATCGATGCCCACCGCCAGCGGCCGCTCGCCCTCGCCTGCCGCCTGGGACAGCGGCACGGCCAGCAGCCGGTCGAGCAGCGGCAGCGGCAGATTGTCCACCACCTCCCAGCCCAGGTCCTCCAGCGTGCGCAGCGCGGTCGACTTGCCCGCGCCCGACAGGCCGGTGACGAGGAGGATGCGCGCGCGCCGCTCCCCGCTCATCCGGCGATCCCCGCCAGCGCCAGCTCCACCTTGATCGGCGCCGATCCCTCCAGCGCCGCCAGCGCGACCAGCGGCACGGCGATGCCGGCCAGGTGGCGCACCCGCGCCTCCGGCATCCGCTCCACCGGCTCGTCCAGCGCCACCAGCAGGGCGACGGGCACGGCGGGCAGGCAGGCCATCTCGACGATGCCGATGCCGCGCACCTCGATGCGGCCGGCGATGCGGCCGGGTGGGGTCGCGATCAGCACGCCATCCTCTTCGTGCAGATCGGTATAGTCGTCCGCCACCAGCCGCGCGCCGCGATCGATCAGCCGCAGCGCCAGATCGGACTTGCCGGCGCCCGATCGGCCTGCCAGCAGCACCCCGCGCCACCCGCCCCCGCGCGAGATCGCCACGGTGGTGGCGTGGATGGTCTCGCGCGCGCCGCTCACCGCTCGGGCGCCACCGGCAGGCGGACGAGGAAGCGGGCGCCGGTGCAGCCGTCGTCGCGATCCTCCACGTCGATCGTGCCGTTGTGCGCCTCGACGATCGCCTTGGCGATGGCGAGGCCCAGGCCGCTGTGCCGGCCGAACGCCTCGCCCTCCGGCCGGATGCTGTGGAAGCGGTTGAAGATCGCCTCGCGCGCCGCCTGCGGCACGCCCGGCCCCTCGTCGTCCACCCGCACCAGCACGCGATCGCCGTCGCGCGTGGCAGCGATCTGCACCAGCCCGCCCGGCGGCGAGAAGGATATGGCGTTGTCGACGAGGTTCTCGACGACCCGCGTCAGCCGCGATCCGTCCCCCAGCACCACCGCCGTGCCGGCGTGCGGGCGGGCGAAGGCCAGGCGCACGCCGTGGTTCTGCCCGCGCTCCTCGCGCTGCGCCACCAGCCCCTCGATCGTCGGGCCGAGATCAATCGTCTCGAACCGCGCGCGGGAGAGTTCGGCGTCCAGCCGCGAGGCATCGGCGATGTCGGTGATGAGGCGGTCGAGCCGGCGCACGTCGTCGCGGATCACCTCCAGCAGCTGCTCGCGCAGCGCGTCGTCGGTGACGCGGCCCATGCTCTCCACCGCCGATCGCAGCGAGGCGAGCGGGTTCTTCAGCTCGTGCGTCACATCGGCGGCGAACGCCTCGGTCGCGTCGATCCGCTGCCGCAGCGCCAGGCTCATGTCGGAGAGGGCGCGCGCCAGCAGCCCGATCTCGTCCCGGCGGGAGGGCAGTCGCGGCACCTGCACCTCGCGCGCGCGGCCCAGCCGCACGCGGTGCGCGGCGCGGGCCAGCCGGCGCAGCGGCCGCACGATCGTGCGCGCCAGGAACAGCGAGAGCAGGATCGAGGCGGCCACCACGGCGCCCAGCACGATGCCCAGCCGCAGCCGTTCCGCCCGCACGATGCGGACGATGTCGCGCGCATTGTCGGTGGAGAGCAGCACGGCCCCCGCCACCCCCGGCAGCGGCGTGGCGACGGAGAGGAACGGCGTCCGCTCCGGCGCGCGGCGCAGCTTCTGCACGGTGGCGTCGTCGCGCCGCGCCGCCACCGCCTCCGGCCAGGCACCGAGCCGGTCATGGCTGGGCTCGGTGATCGTCTCCGGCCGGTCGGCGCCCGCCACCGTATCGATCACCCGATCGAGGAAGCGGGCGGCGCGCCGCTGCAGCGGCTCCTGCGAGGGATCCCGCATCGTGTAGGTGGGACGGGAGAGCGCCCAGCTGTCGATCGGCGGCGAGGTGGCGTCCGGGTATAGGCGGAAGCGCAGATCGGTGGCGGCGCCCAGTTGCGCCAGCAGGGCGGCGCGGTCCTTGGCGGCGGCCGCCGCCGTCGCCTGCGCCACCAGCCTCGTCTCGACCGCCGCCTGGTCCAGCCGCCGGTCGATCACCTGCGCGCGGTAGCTGTCGAGATAGAAGAAGCCGCCGGCCAGCATGGCGAGGGCGAAGATGTTGACCGCCAGGATGCGCGTGGTGAGCGACCATCGGCTCGACCAGACGAGCGCGAGATCGGCCTCGTCGCTAGCGCGCCGCACGCGCCCGCCTGCGCCCGGCCGCCGTCACGCCGCCTCTTCCGAGAAGCGGTAGCCGACGCCGTACAGCGTCTCGATCGCCTTGAAGCTGTCGTCCACCGCGCGGAACTTGCGCCGCAGCCGCTTGATGTGGCTGTCGATCGTGCGATCGTCGACATAGACGTCGTCCTGATAGGCGGCGTCCATCAGCTGATCGCGCGACTTCACGAAGCCGGGCCGCTGCGCCAGGGAGTCGAGGATCAGGAACTCGGTGACGGTCAGGGTCACGTCGTGGCCGTTCCACTCCACGCGGTGGCGGGCGGGATCCAGCTTCAGCCGGCCGCGCACGATCGGCTCGGCCACCGGGCCGGCCGGCTGCTCCCCCTCCGGCACGGCGCGCGCCTCGGTGCGGCGCAGGATCGCGCGGATGCGGGCGATCAGCAGCCGCTGCGAGAAGGGCTTGGTGATATAGTCGTCCGCGCCCATGGCGAGGCCCAACGCCTCGTCCAGCTCGTCGTCCTTGGAGGTGAGGAAGATCGCCGGCGCGGCGCTCCGCTCGCGGAAGCGGCGCAGCAGCTCCATCCCGTCCATGCGGGGCATCTTGATGTCCAGCACGGCCAGGTCCGGCGGATTTTCGGTCAGCGCCTTCAGCGCGGCCTCGCTGTCCGAATAGACGCGGACGGCGAACCCCTCGGACTGCAGCGCGATCGAGACGGAGGTCAGGATGTTGCGATCGTCGTCGACCAGCGCGATGGAAGCCGTCATCTTGGCCGCCCGGCCTCCCTCGTGAACCCCGCCTGCCTAGCGCATGGCGGCGGCACCGGCAACAAAGCGGAGTGTCCCGTGGCTCGCCATTTTCATGGCTTTGACGGGTCCGCACTTTCCTATATGCGCCGCAGTCAAGGCAAAACGACGTACCGATTTTGCATGGATTGACGGCTTGCAAGGAGAAGTTCCAGTGTCCGATCGAGTGCCCGCCTACGGGCTCGACAAGCAGGGTTTCGACGTCGTGGCCGCGGTGCACTGGAATCTCGGCACCGCCCCGCTGGTGGAGGAGGCCGTGACGCGCGGCGAGGGCATCCTGGCCAAGGACGGCCCGCTAGTGGTGAAGACCGGCAAGCACACCGGCCGCTCCGCCAACGACAAGTTCATCGTCCGCGACGCCGAGACGGAGGAGACCGTCTGGTGGGGCAAGACGAACAAGGGCATGACGCCCGAGCATTTCGCCGTGCTGAAGAGCGACTTCCTCGCCCATCTCGCCACCCGTGACGACCTGTTCGTGCAGGATCTCTACGGCGGTTCGCAGCCCGAGCATCGCGTGCAGGTGCGCGTCATCAACGAGCTCGCCTGGCACAGCCTGTTCATCAAGACGCTGCTGGTGCGGCCGGAGGCGGACGCCCTGCCCGGCTTCGTGCCCGAGTTCACGATCATCGACCTGCCGAGCTTCCGCGCCGATCCGGAGCGGCACGGCAGCCGTTCCGAAACCGTGATCGCGGTGAACTTCACCGAGAAGCTGATCCTGATCGGCGGCACCAAATATGCCGGCGAGATGAAGAAGTCGGTGTTCGGCATCCTCAACTACAAGCTGCCGATGGACGGCATCATGCCGATGCACTGCTCGGCCAATATCGGGCCGGACGGCACCTCGGCGATCTTCTTCGGTCTCTCCGGCACCGGCAAGACGACGCTCTCGGCCGATGCCAGCCGCACCCTGATCGGCGACGACGAGCATGGCTGGTCCGACACCGCCGTGTTCAATTTCGAGGGTGGCTGCTACGCCAAGATGATCCGCCTCTCGCCGGACGCCGAGCCCGAGATCTACGCCACCACCAAGCGCTTCGGCACGGTGCTGGAGAATGTGGTCTGCGATCCCGAGACGCGCGCGCTGGACCTGGACGACGACACGCTGGCCGAGAACAGCCGCGCCTCCTACCCGATCGACTTCATCCCCAATGCGTCGGACGACAATATGGGGCCGGTGCCGTCCAACGTGATCATGCTCACGGCCGACGCCTATGGCGTGCTGCCGCCGATCGCCAAGCTGACGCCGGACCAGGCGATGTACCACTTCCTCTCCGGCTACACCGCGCGCGTGGCCGGCACCGAGATCGGCGTGGTGGAGCCCTCGGCCACCTTCTCCACCTGCTTCGGCGCGCCGTTCATGCCGCGCCACCCGTCGATCTACGGCAACCTGCTGAAGTCGCGCATCGCCAAGGGCGGGGTCGATTGCTGGCTGGTCAACACCGGCTGGACCGGCGGCAGCTACGGCACCGGCAGCCGGATGCCGATCAAGGCGACGCGCGCGCTGCTGAACGCCGCGCTCGACGGCAGCCTGAACGACGCCGAGTTCCGCACCGATCCGAACTTCGGCTTCAAGGTGCCGGTGGCGGTGGCGGGCGTGGACTCGAAGATCCTCGACCCGCGCGAGACCTGGGCGGACAAGGACGCCTATGACGCGGTGGCGCGGAAGCTGGTCGGCCAGTTCATCGAGAATTTCGAGCAGTTCGAGAGCCACGTCGACGAAGGCGTGCGGCAGTCGGCGCCGAAGGCGGCGTAATCCTGTCCTTTCGTGCCGGGCGGTAGCAAGCCGCCCGACACGGAAGGCGACCAGGGCGGCATATCCACCGCACATCGCGACAATATCGGCCGATCGGAGGCGCGTCGCGATGGGCGGCCTTGCCTCGCAGGCTCGCCATCATCGCCGCGTTGGCGGAACCCGTGTGAGTCACCTGCGAGGTGTGCCGATCGCGGGCAACCTCCCCCACCAGAACCGCCTGTCCGATGCCTGACTGAGGCGGGCGTGTCTCTCCGCTTCGTGTCGCACCACGGACCCTCCTGAAGCACGCGGCCTCAGTGCCTTCACGAGCTTGTCAGCAGCCTGTCGCAAGCCGTCGGACGGATCCGATCGACCGGACGGACCGCGTGACGGCACATGCTCCGCCCGTAAGCTGTACGGTCGTGTTTGCAGGCAAGGCTTCGTCACGAAACCGGATGGCCGATCCCTTCGTTACGGAATTCGCCCTATATCATTCCACACGCCCGGCGCCTTATTCCCGCAGTCAGACAAGCACCCGTCCCTCCTCCTAGCGGAGAGGCGGGACGACGAAAGAGCAGAACCATGTCAGAGGCCTTCCCCTTCGCGCTCTCCCGGCGGGAGATCATCGCCAGCGGCGCGGTGACCGTGGCGGCGGCCGGCGTTCCGGCCGGCGAGGCGCAGGCGGCCCCGCCCCGCGTGGCCGAACCGACGATGCCGGTGACGCTCACCGTGAACGGTCGCGACCACAAGCTGTCGCTGGATACCCGCGTCACGCTGCTGGATGCGCTGCGCGAGCATCTGCACCTCACCGGCACCAAGAAGGGCTGCGATCACGGCCAGTGCGGCGCCTGCACGGTGATCGTCGACGGGCGCCGGATCAACAGCTGCCTGACATTGGCGGTGATGCACGAGGGCGACCGGATCACCACGATCGAGGGGCTCGGCACGCCGGCCAAGCTGCATCCGATGCAGGCGGCCTTCGTGACGCATGACGGCTATCAGTGCGGCTACTGCACGCCTGGCCAGATCTGCTCGGCGGTGGCGGTGCTGGACGAGATCAAGGCAGGCATACCCAGCCACGTCAGCGCCGACATCACCGCCGCACCCCGTCCCACGGCCGAGGAGATGCGCGAGCGGATGAGCGGCAACATCTGCCGCTGCGGCGCCTATTCGAACATCATCGAGGCGATGCAGGACGTGGCCGGCGTGAACCCGGCGGGAGCGAAGGCATGAAGGCGTTCACCTATCAGCGGGCGAAAAGCCCGGCCGAGGCGGCCACCGCCGTGATGGCGCAGCCCGGCGCGAAGTTCATCGCCGGCGGCACCAATCTGCTGGACCTGATGAAGCTGCAGATCGAGACGCCGCAGCATCTGGTGGACGTGAACGGCCTCGGCCTCGATACGATCGCCGCGACGGCGGACGGCGGCCTGCGCATCGGCGCGCTCGTCCGCAATACCGATCTTGCGGCCGACAAAAGGGTGCGGCGCGACTATGCGGTCCTCTCCCGCGCGCTGGTGTCCGGCGCGTCCGGCCAGCTGCGCAACAAGGCGACCACCGCCGGCAACCTGCTCCAGCGCACCCGCTGCCCCTATTTCTACGACACCACAAAGCCGTGCAACAAGCGCCAGCCGGGCGCCGGCTGCGCCGCGATCGGCGGGTTCAACCGCAACCTGGCGATCATGGGCACCAGCGAACAGTGCATCGCCACCCACCCGAGCGACATGGCCGTCGCCATGCGCGTGCTGGACGCGCAGGTGGAGACGGTGAAGGCGGACGGCGCCACCCGCGCCATCGCGATCGCCGATTTCCACCGGCTGCCCGGCACCACGCCGAACGTGGAAACGGCCCTGGCGCCGGGCGAGCTCGTCACCGCCGTCACCCTGCCCCGGCCGCTCGGCGGCACGCACGTCTATCGCAAGGTGCGGGATCGGGCGTCCTATGCGTTCGCGCTGATCTCGGTCGCGGCCGTGATCCAGCCGGACGGGCGCGGGCGCATGGCGTTCGGCGGGCTCGCCCACAAGCCGTGGCGCGTCGAGGCGGCCGAGGCCCGGATCGGCGAGGGCGCGAAGGCCACCGCCGCCGCCGTGCTGGCCGGCGCCCGCACCACGCCCCAGAACGCATTCAAGCTGCCGCTCGTCGAGCGCACCATCGGCGCCGTGATGGCGGAAGCGAAGGCCTGAGCCATGAAGTTCGATACGCCCGCCACCACCAATCCGATCGACGCGCTGAAGGTGATCGGCCACCCGCACGACCGCATCGACGGGCCGCTGAAAGTGAGCGGCCAGGCGCCCTACGCCTATGAGCGGCACGATGCGATCGCGGACCCGGCCTATGGCTACATATTGGGCGCGGCCGTGGCCAAGGGCCGCATCACCGCCATCGATCTGGCAGATGCCAAGGCCGCGCCCGGCGTGCTCGCGATCGTCACGTGGCAGAATGCCGGCACCCTCGCAAAGGCCAAGGCGCACACCGCGCGCCTGCTGGCCGGGCCGGACGTCGAGCATTTCGACCAGGCCGTCGCCGTCGTGGTGGCGGAGACGTTCGAGCAGGCACGCGCCGCCGCCAAGCTGGTTCGCGTCGATTATGCCCGCGCCAAGGGCAATTACGATCTCGCCGCCGCCAAGGCGACGGCGGTGAAGCCCGAGGAGGGCACCCCCGATACCGCCGTGGGCGATTTCGCCGGCGCGTTCGGCAAGGCGGCGGTGAAGCTGGATCAGACCTACACCACGCCCGATCACTGCCACGCGATGATGGAGCCGCACGCCACCACCGCCGCGTGGGAGGGGGACAGGCTGACGCTCTGGTCCTCCAACCAGATGATCGCCTGGGCGGTGCGCGACATGAGCGAGACGCTGCTGATCCCCAAGGAGAATATCCGCGTCATCAGCCCCTATGTCGGCGGCGGCTTCGGATCCAAGCTGTGGGTGCGATCGGATGCGCTGATGGCTGCGCTCGGCGCGCGGGCGGCCGGGCGGCCGGTGAAGCTGGCGCTGGCGCGGCCGCAGATCTTCAACAACACCACCCACCGCCCCGCGACGATCCAGCGCATCCGCATCGGCGCCGGGCAGGATGGGCGAATCACCGCGATCGCGCACGAGAGCTGGTCCGGCGACCTGCCCGGCGGCGGGCCGGAGACGGCGCCGAACCAGACGCGCCTGCTCTACGCCGGCGCCAACCGGCTGACGGCCACGCGCCTGGCCACGCTCGACCTGCCGGAGGGCAACGCCATGCGCGCGCCCGGGGAAGCGCCCGGCATGATGGCGCTGGAGGTGGCGATGGACGAGCTGGCGGAGACGCTGGGCATGGATCCGGTGCAGCTGCGCATCCTGAACGACACCCAGGTCGATCCGGAGAAGCCGACGCGTGCCTTCTCCCACCGCAACCTGATCGGTTGCCTGCGGACGGGGGCGGAGCGGTTCGGCTGGTCCCGGCGCAACCCGCGCCCCGCGCAGGTGCGCGACGGTCGCTGGTTCGTCGGCATGGGCGTCGCCTCAGCGTTCCGCAACAACATGACGCAGAAGTCGGCCGCGCGCGTCGGCATCGATCGCAAGGGCGTGGTGACGGTCGCCACCGACATGACCGATATCGGCACCGGCAGCTACACCGTCATCGCCCAGACCGCGGCCGAGATGATGGGCGTGCCGCTGGACAAGGTGGTGGTGCTGCTCGGCGACTCCACCTTCCCGGTCTCGTCCGGCTCGGGCGGCCAGTGGGGCGGCAACAGCGCCACCGCCGGCGTCTATGCCGCCTGCGTGAAGCTGCGCGAGGCGATCGTCGCGAAACTCGGCCTCAACGCCGCCGACGTGACCTTCGCGGACGGCAAGGTCCGTTCCGGCACGCGCGCCATCCCGCTGGCCGAGGCTGCCGGGGCGGACGGCCTCTCCGCCGAGGATCGCATGGAATATGGCACCCTGAGCAAGACCTACGCCCAGTCCACCTTCGGCGCCCACTTCGCCGAGGTGGGCGTGGACATGGCGACCGGCGAGATACGCGTGCGGCGGATGGGCGGCGCCTTCGCCGCCGGCCGCATCCTCAACCCCAAGTCCGCCCGCAGCCAGGTGATCGGCGCGATGACGATGGGCGTGGGCGCGGCGCTGATGGAGGAGGCGGTGGTCGACCCGCGCTTCGGCTATTTCGTCAATCACGACATGGCGGAATATCACGTGCCGGTGCATGCCGACGTGCCGCATCAGGACGTGGTCTTCCTGGACGAGGTGGACGACAAATCCTCGCCGATGAAGGCCAAGGGCGTGGGCGAGCTCGGCATCTGCGGCGTCGGCGCGGCGGTGGCGAACGCCGTCTACAACGCCTGCGGCGTCCGCATCCGAAATTATCCGCTGACCCTGGATAAGGTGCTGGCCGGTCTGCCGCGCGTGGCGTGACGCATGCCGGCCGCCGCTCGCAAGGGCTGAGGCTGGTGCCCCGGGAGAGACTCGAACTCCCGACCTGCGGTTTAGGAAACCGTTGCTCTGTCCTGCTGAGCTACCGGGGCAACGGCCGTTTTCCTAGATTTCTGCGGCCTACGGGTCAACGCGGAATGCAAGGAGACGCGCGGGATGCAGCGGGTCGCGGTGGCACAGCGGGTCTCACAGTCTCCTCTCTCGTCAGGTTCGAACGCCTCGCTGGTCGATTAGACCTGACGCATCTTGCTTATCTTTCGATCGACCACGCAGCGCGCCAGATCAAAATCATGTGCACTTGCGTTAAGCAGGATCAAGCCTTGACTCGGCACAGTATTAACGGATTGTTAACCCCACCATTACGGGGGAAATCGCCATGATTCGCGCCAGATTGCCTGCGTTGAGCTTTGCCCTGCTGCTGGTGACGACGGCGCTGACGCCGGCCGACGCCGCCATCGTGACGCTTCCGTTCGCCGGCCGGCTCACCAGCGCCGTCAACAACGTCTTCGACGATCCAGACATCCCGCAGGGCAATTTTTTCGCCGTGGGACAGGCCTTTTCCGGCACCTTCAGCTATGACGACGCCGATCCCGGCGATTTCGACGGCAGCATCTTCATCTCCTATGCGCTGACCCGCTTCGACCTCGTGATCGGCGGCGAGGACTTCTCGGATCGCTTCATCCCCCGCCTGGTCGGTCGCTCGACGGACGGTACCGTCGATATCGTCTCGGGCGGCGCGGATCAGGGCGGCGGCGCCCGGCTGTCGGTGGACCTCGGGTCGTTCGCGCCGGCCAATCCCTCGGCCGGCCAGCTCATCGGCCGCACGGCCTCGTTCACCTACGACGATTTCTATCCGCTCGGCGGGCAGCTCGCCGGCGTCGCGACGATCGGCTCGGTGCCGGAGCCGGCGACGTGGGCGATGATGATCGGCGGCTTCGCGCTGACCGGCGCCGCCATGCGCCGCCGCCGCTCCGTCGCTGCGAAGGTCAGCGTCCGCTTCGGCTGACCGCGCCGGAACGACTCGCCCGCTCGCACATTGAATCGCTCTCGCAACGATTCGGGAGCGAACCATGGCCGCGCGCGCATATTGGCAGGGTCAGATCCGGCTCGCCCTCGTCTCGATCCCGGTCGAGATCTACTCCGCCACAAAGAGCGGCGCGTCGATCGCCTTCCACCAGATCCACGAGCCCAGCGGCAAGCGGGTGAAGTATGAGAAGGTCGTGCCCGGCATCGGCCCGGTCGATCGCGACGAGATCCTCAAGGGCTTCGAATATGAGAAAGGCAGCTACGTGCTGCTGGACGAGAAGGAGATCGAGGGCGTCAAGCTGGAGAGCAAGAAGACGCTGGAGCTGACCCAGTTCGTCGACGCGCACGAGATCGACGCTATCTACTTCGAGAAGCCATATTATGTGGTCCCTGCGGACGACCTGGCCGAGGAGGCGTTCGTCGTGCTGCGCGAGGCACTGCGCAAGACGCGCAAGGTGGGCATCGGCCAGCTCGCCCTGCGCGGCCGCGAATATGCAGTCAGCCTCAAGCCCTGCGGCCGCGGGCTGGTGCTGGAAACGCTGCGCTACGCCGACGAGGTGAACAAGGCCGCCTCCTACTTCCGCGACATCGGTGACGCGAAGCCCGACGAGGATCTGCTCGATCTCGCCACCACCCTGATCGAGAAGAAGGCCGGCAAGTTCGACGCATCCGAGTTCCACGACCGCTACGTCGATGCGCTGCGCGACCTGATCGAGCGCAAGAAGGAAGGCAAGACGATCAAGGCCGACGACGGCGACGATGCGCGGCCGAAGGGCTCCAACGTCGTCGACCTGATGGCCGCGCTGAAACGATCGCTCGACAAGCCGGGCGCGCCCGCCAAGGCGGAGGAGAAGGCGCCGGCCAGGAAGCCCGCCGCGCGCAAGGCCCCGGCCAAGAAGGCCGAGCCGGAGCCGCCGGCGGAGGAGAAGCCCGCGCCCAAGCGCCGCGCCGCCGCCAAGCGCGCATGAGCGATCCGCTCGCCACCTACAATGCCAAGCGCGATTTCGCGAAGACGGCGGAGCCAGCGGGCAAGCGGGGCACTGCGGCCGGCAACATCTTCATGGTGCAGAAGCATGACGCGACGCGGCTGCACTGGGATTTCCGGCTGGAGCTGGAGGGCGTGCTGAAGAGCTGGGCCGTCACCCGCGGCCCCAGCCTGAACCCGGAGGACAAGCGCCTCGCCGTCCGCACCGAGGATCATCCGATGGATTATGCCACGTTCGAGGGCAGCATCCCCAAGGGCCAATATGGCGGCGGCACGGTGATGCTGTGGGATCGCGGCACCTGGACGCCGCACCCGGGCAAGGATCCGGTGAAAACGCTGGCCGAGGGGCACCTGCACTTCACGCTGGATGGCGAGCGGATGAAGGGCGAGTGGATCATGATCCGCCTCAAGCCGCGCGGCCGGGAGAAGAACGAGAACTGGCTGCTGCGCAAGGTGGCGGACGCGCATCAGGGCGGATCGGACGATCTGGTGGAGCGCGCGCTCACCAGCGTCGCCACCGGCCGCACCATGACCGAGATCGCCGACGGCGCTCCGGCGAAGACGCGTGAAACGGGCGCCAAGCCGCGCAAGGCGACGCGCAAGCCGGCAGCCGCCACGCCCGCCGGCAAGCCCCGCGCGAAGCCGCTCAAGGCGCAGCCCCTGCCCGCCTTCGCCGCGCCGCAACTCGCCACCCTGGTCGATCATGTGCCGCCCGGCGGGGATTGGCTGCACGAGGTGAAATATGACGGCTATCGCTGCCTGCTCGCGATCGCCGGAGACAAAGCGAAGGCCTATACCCGCACCGGGCTGGACTGGTCCGATCGGTTCGCGCCCATCGTGCAGGCGGCCACCGCGCTCGGCATCGGCAGCGCGCTGATCGATGGCGAGGTGGTCGCGCTGGATCGGGATGGTCGGCCGAGCTTCCAGACGCTGCAGGCGGCGCTCAAGGAAGGCAGCGCCCCCCTCACCTTCTTCGCCTTCGATCTGCTCGAGGAAAACGGGCAGGATCTCAGCCCCCTGCCCAATCGCGAGCGCAAGGCGCGGCTCGCCACCTTGCTGGAAGGCGTGAGCGAGCCGATCCGCTACGCCGATCATATCGCCGGCGAGGGCGAGAAGCTGTTCAACACGCTGTGCGCCGCCGGCTACGAAGGCGTCATCTCCAAGCGCGCGGACGCCCCCTATCGCGGCCGGCGCAGCCAGAACTGGCTGAAGATCAAGTGCATCCGCCGGCAGGAGTTCGTCGTCGTCGGCTGGACGCCGAGCGAGAAGGGACGCGGCTTCCGCTCGCTGCTGCTGGGCCTGAACGAGGACGGGCGGCTGCGCTACGCCGGCAAGGTGGGCACCGGCTTCGACGCCGCGGGGATCGAGACGCTGATGGCGAAACTCACGCCGCTGGAGCGGGAGACAGCGACGGTGGAGGCGCCGCGCGCCGCCGTGCGCGGGGCGCACTGGGTGGAGCCGAGCCTTGTCGCCGAGGTGGCCTTTGCCGAAATGACGCATGACGGCGTGCTGCGCCACTCGAGCTTCGTCGGCCTGCGCGAGGACAAGCCGGCCGCCGACGTGGTGAAGGAGGCGCCGGTCGCCGCGCCGAAGCCGAAGCGCGCGAAGGCAGCCGCCAAGCCGGACGAGAAGCCGTTCGGCATCGCCATATCCAGCCGGGAGCGCGTGATCTTTCCGGAGTCGGGCATCACCAAGGGCGAGCTGGCCGACTATTACGCGATCGTTGCGGAGCCGATGCTGGGCTGGCTGGCCGATCGGCCCGTCAGCCTCGTCCGCTGCCCGCAGGGGCGCGCCAAGCACTGTTTCTTTCAGAAGCACGATGCCGGCAGCTTCGGCGACACCGTAAGAAAGGTGCCGATCCGCGAGAAGGACGGGCATGACGAGCCCTATCTGTACGTGGATGACGGCGCCGGCCTGCTCGCCTGCGTGCAGATGGGCACGATCGAATTCCACGGCTGGGGATCGAAGGTGGCCGATGTCGAGATGGTCGATCGCCTGGTGTTCGATCTCGATCCGGACGAAGGGCTCGGCTTTCCGGCGGTGAAGCGAGCGGCGCTGTTCCTGCGCGGCGTGCTGGCCGATATCGGCCTCGTCACCTTTCCGATGCTGTCGGGCGGCAAGGGCGTCCACGTCGTCGCGCCGCTCGATGCGACGGCGGACTGGGTGGCGGTCAAGGATTTCGCCAGTCGCTTCTCCAAGGCGCTCGGCCAGGCGCATGGCGACATGTTCACCGCCAACATGAAGAAGACGGAGCGCAAGGGCCGCATCTTCCTTGACTGGCTGCGCAACCAGCGCGGCGCGACGGCCGTGCTCCCCTACTCCGCCCGCGCCCGCGCCAACGCGCCGGTGGCCGCGCCGATCACCTGGGAGGAGCTTGAGGAGACGGAGAGCCCCGCCCGCTTCACCATCCGTGACGCCGCCGAGCTGGTGAAGCGTGCCCGCGGCAGGAACCTGAAGGGGTGGGGCGTCGCCCGGCAGGCGCTGCCGCCGCTCTGACCCATCACGAAACTTCTGCTAGCCCGATCCCAAGCATCGCTGGATTGCGTTGCGGGCGATGAACGCCCATCTGGCCGCCATGGGAAGTCTGCTCGATCCGCACGCGCGCGGGCGCGTCATTCTCGTCGGCGCCGGCCCCGGCGATCCCGGCCTGCTCACCGTGCGCGCGGTCGAGGCGCTGCGCATGGCGGACGTGGTCGTGCATGACGGGCTGATCGACATGCGCGTGCTGGATCATGCGCCGCCCCACGCGCAGCGCATCTCCGTCGCCAAGAAGCGCGATCGCCACACCCTGCCGCAGGAGGCGATCAACGCGCTGATCGTCGCCCACGTCCGTGCCGGATCGGTGGTGGTACGGCTGAAAGGCGGCGATCCCTTCATCTTCGGGCGCGGCGGCGAGGAGGTGGAGGCCGTGCGCGCTGCCGGCCTGGCCGTGGAGGTGGTGCCCGGCGTGTCCTCCGCGCTCGGCTGCGCGGCGGAGGCGATGCTGCCGCTCACCCATCGCGACTGGTCCAGCGCGGTCAGCTTCGTCGCCGGCCAGTGCCGCGGCCTGTCGGAGCAGGACTGGTCCGGCCTCGCCGGGGTCGGCCGCACGCTGGTGATCTACATGGGCCTCTCCTGCGCGCGCGCCATCGCCGAGAAGCTGATGGCGGACGGCGTCAGCCCCGGCATGGCGGTGGCGGTGCTGGAGCGCGGCACGCTGGACGGCAGCCGCGCGCTGCGCACCCTGCTCGCCGATCTCGGCGACATGGTGGAGCGCGAGGGCGTCGTCAGCCCGGCGATCATCGTCGTCGGCGAGGTGGTGACGCTCTCGGACGCCGAGGACCGGCTGGCGACGCTCGCCCGCCGGGCGGAGCGGATCGCGTGAGCCGGCACGCGCAGCAATCGATCAAGCCTCAGCGGAGCGACTGGTGAAGATAGTCACGGGCAACGATCTGGAATCGGGCGACGTCATCTGGTGGACCGGCGAGGGCTGGTCGCGCCACGTGGCGGAGGCGGTGGACGCCGGCTCCCACGGCGAGGCGATCGCCGCGACCGAGGAGGCGGCACGGCGCGTGAACGGCCCCTATGTAATCGACGCGACCGAGACGGCGGACGGCCCCCGCCCCGCCCACATCAAGGATCGCATCCGCGCCGCCGGCCCCACCGTGCGGCCCGATCTGGGCGTGAAGCCCGCCGACGCCGCCCGCGGGGATTGGATCATATGAGCATGATCGCGCAGGGACGCGGAGGCGCGGGGACTGCGTCTTCGATCGAACGACCCGGCCAGACGCCGCAGGCCTTCCAGGCCGCTGGCGTGGCGCGACAGGCTCTCGCCGGGCGCACCGTCTCCGCGTCTCCGCGTCTCTGCGCGAACCCACTCGACGGGACCCCAATCTCCGCACACCCGACAGACCATCGGATCGCAGCCCATGTATAGATATGACGAATATGACCAGGCGATCGTCGACACCCGCGTCGCCGAGTTTCGCGATCAGGTGCAGCGCCGCATCGCCGGCGAGATGAGCGAGGACCAGTTCAAGCCGCTGCGGCTGATGAACGGCCTCTACCTCCAGCTCCACGCCTACATGCTGCGGGTGGCGGTGCCCTACGGCACGCTTGACGGCCGCCAGATGCGGATGCTGGCGCACATCGCCCGCAAATATGACAAGGGCTACGGCCACTTCACCACGCGCCAGAACATCCAGTATAACTGGATCAAGCTGGACGAGGCGCCCGACATCCTCGCCGATCTCGCCACCGTCGAGATGCATGCCATCCAGACGAGCGGCAACTGCATCCGCAACATCTCGTCCGATCAGTTCGCCGGCGCCGCCGCCGACGAGGTCGAGGATCCGCGCCCCTGGGCCGAGCTGCTGCGCCAGTGGAGCACCTTCCACCCCGAGTTCAGCTACCTGCCGCGCAAGTTCAAGATCGCCGTGATCGGCGCGGACGAGGATCGCGCGGCGGTGAAGCTGCACGATATCGGCCTCCAGCTGCACCGCAACGATGCGGGCGAGGTGGGCTTCCGCCTGTTCGCCGGCGGCGGCATGGGCCGCACGCCGATGGTGGCGCCGGTGATCCGCGAGTGGCTGCCCAAGGCGGATCTGCTCAGCTATGTCGAGGCGTGCCTGCGCGTCTACAATCGCTACGGCCGACGCGACAATATCTACAAGGCGCGCATCAAGATCCTCGTCCACGAGCTTGGCGCGGCGGAATATGCGCGGCAGGTGGAGGAGGAATGGGCGCATGTGAAGACGCTCGGCCTCGATCCGCCCGCCGGCGAGTATGAGCGCATCGCCGCCTATTTCGCGCCGCCGGCGTTCGAGGCTGACCTGCCGGACACGGTTGACCGCAGCGACCCCGATTTCGCGCTGTGGCTCGATCAGAACGTCCGCGCGCACAAGCAGCCGGGCCACGCCGTCGTCACCATCAGTCTGAAGCCGATCGGCGGCATTCCCGGCGACGCCTCGGCCGATCAGATCGACCTGATGGCCGATCTCGCCGAGCGCTACGCCTATGACGAGCTGCGCGTCACCCATGCGCAGAACATCGTGCTGCCGCATGCCCGCACGCGCGACCTGCACGCGATCTGGCAGGCGCTGGACGAGGCGGGCCTGGCCACCGCCAATCTCGATCTCATCAGCGACATCATCGCCTGCCCCGGCCTCGATTATTGCAGCCTCGCCAATGCCCGCTCGATCCCGGTGGCGCAGAAGATCGCGACGCGCTTCGCCGATCCGGCACGGCAGCGCGATCTGGGCGAGCTGAAGCTGAAGATCAGCGGCTGCATCAACGCCTGCGGCCACCACCATGCCGGCCACATCGGCATCCTCGGCGTCGACCGGAGGGGCGAGGAGAATTATCAGCTGCTGTTCGGCGGATCGGGTGCGGAGGATGCGAGCCTGGCCAAGATCGTCGGCCCCGGCTTCTCGGAAGACGGCATCGTCGATGCGGTGGAGAAGGCGGTCGAGACCTATCGCGGCCTGCGGACCGAGGGCGAGCGCTTCCTCGACACCTATCGGCGCGTCGGCATGGCCCCGTTCAAGGAGGCGATCTATGGGTGAGCTGCTGCGCTACCGCGATGACGAGCGCCACGAGGAGCCCGCCGTCACGCTCGATGCCTTTCTCGGCCAGACCAACGCCACCGCCGTCCGCCTGGAATCGGATGAGGATGCGCGCGCGCTGATCCCGCATCTCGATCAGCTCGCTCTGGTCGAGATCGCCTTCCCCAAGTTCCGCGACGGGCGCGGCTATTCCGCCGCCCGCATCCTGCGCGAGGCGGGCTATGTGGGGGAATTGCGCGCGCAGGGCGACGTGCTGGTCGATCAGATCCCGCTGATGCGCCGCTGCGGCTTCGATGCGTTCGCGCCGGAGGCCGACATTGATGCCGCGGCGCTGACGCGGGCGCTGGATCGCTACGACCATGTCTACCAGAAGGCGGCGGACGGCCGCTCGCCGGTATGGGCGCTGCGGCATGGCTGAGGCCGCGCGCAGGATCGACCTGATCGACGTGAACCCTCGCTTCGTGATGGCGGAGGCGGTGGCGCTGAACAACCGCTTCCGCGGCGTCGACACGGCCGACATGCTGCGCGCGGTGCTGACCGAGCGGCTGGTCGGCAAGGCGGCGGTCGTCTCCTCCTTCGGGGCGGAATCGGCCGTGCTGCTGCACCTCGTCGCCAGCATCGATCCCACCGTGCCGGTGCTGTTGCTCGACACGCTGAAGCTGTTTCCGGAGACGCTCGCCTATCGCGATACGCTGGTCGCCCGCCTCGGCCTCACCGACGTGCGCAGCCTGCGGCCCGATCCGACGGCGCTCGCGGCCAAGGATGCGACGGACCTGCGCTGGTCCTATGATCCGGACGGCTGCTGCGAGATCCGCAAGGTGGAGCCGCTGGCGCGCGGTCTGGAGGGGTTCGATGCCTCGATCACCGGCCGCAAGGGCTTCCAATCCGCCACCCGCACCGGCCTGCCGCGCTTCGAGGTGGAGGACGGGCGGATGAAGGTGAACCCGCTCGCCAGCTGGACCAAGACCGATCTCGACGGCTATTTCGCCGCGCACGATCTGCCGCGCCATCCGCTGGAGGCGGAAGGCTATCTCTCGATCGGCTGTGCGCCGTGCACCAGCGTGGTGAAGCCCGGCGAGGATCCCCGCGCCGGCCGCTGGCGGGGGTGGGACAAGGTGGAGTGCGGCATCCACAGCGACGTGCCGACGGAGAACGACCCGATCTTCTGATCGCGCGGTGGAACCGCTTCGCCGCGCCCCTGTTACCCGCCCATCGGCACAGGGGTGCGGCAATGGTGGCTTCATACTGGAAACTGGGCCTCACCCTCGCGGCGGGTGTCGCGCTCGGCACTGTCGCCGGTCAGGCGACGATCGCCGGCATGGCGCCGCCCATAGCACCCCGCACCTCGCTGCCCGATCGCCTCGATGCGCCGGCGGAGGGCGAGGTGTACGGTCCCGATCGTTATGCCGACGCCAATCCGGATCTGGCGGATCAGGCCCGCATCGCCGATGCCTGCGAGGACTGCTCGGACTATGATCTCGGCTATCGCTTCGCCGCCGCGCGCCATCTGCGCACCACCGCCGACTGCATGGATTATAGCTGGTCGTACCAGCGCGGCTGCCTGGCCTATCTGCGCGAGGGCTGAGGCCCTGCCCCGATCCGGCACGCTTCCGCGCCGGGCGGCGGCAAATATCCCGGTCGCCTGCGCAGAAGGATTAATCGAAATTTAGCCGCTTTCCCGCAGAGGAGGACGCAGTGGGCGCGCCGGGCGCCGGGTTTGCGGCGGGGACACAGACGAATGGTCGGGCGCGAAGCGCAGGGTGAGCGGGCGGACAGGTCATTTCTCTCGAGGCTGGCGCGCGACACCGGCGGCAACACGCTGGCGATCGTCGGCGCGTCGCTGCTGCCGCTGCTGGCGATGATGGGCTCCGGCATCGATCTCACCCGCACCTACATGGCGCATGCGCGGCTGCAGCAGGCGTGCGACGCCGCGGCCCTGGCAGGCCGTCGCGTGATGAGCGGCGGCGTCGTCAATCAGACGGTGACGGACGAGGCCCGCAAGTTCTTCAACTTCAACTTTCCGCAGGCCACCTGGGGCACCGCCGCCTTCACGCCCTCGATCACCCAGGGGCCGGACTCGACCGTCGTCGTCGCCGCCAGCACCACCATCCCCACGCAGATCATGCGCCTGTTCGGCTTCACCACCTTGCCGCTGGACGTGACCTGCGACGCCAAGCAGGATTTCGTGAACACCGATATCGTGCTGGTGCTGGATACCACCGGATCGATGGACCAGGATGTCAACGGCACCGACGTAAACGGCGGCCCATCCTCCAAGATCGTGGCGCTGCGGGCGGCGGTGCTGGCCCTCTATGACGAGCTTACCCCGGTGCAGACCAAGCTGGAGGCGGCAGGCCTGCGGCTGCGCTACTCGATCGTGCCCTTTTCCAGCGGCATGAACGTCGGCGCGATCCTGAAGTCGGTCAACCCGAACTACATCGTCAGCGACAACTACACCTACCAGTCGCGCATCGCGAAATATGCGCATTCGGAAACGGGCACCACCGCCAGCTACTGCAGCGGCAAGGGCGGCTCGCGCAGCAACAGCGGCACCTGCACCTACACGGACAACAATCCATCGGGCGGCACCTTCGCCAGCTGGACCTACCAGCCGATGACGTATCCCGTGACCGACTATGTCAACACGCTGAGCGCCAGCGGGGCGACGCTGGGCACCGTCAACACGCCGGCGCAGAACACCACGGTCACCCCTTACGGCATCTACGCGAAGCTGACCTATCCGGCGCCGATCGCCGCCACCTCCAGCTGGAAGGGCTGCATCGAGGAGCGGCAGACCGTTTCGACGATCACCGGCTCCTCCGGCTACACTATCCCCAGCGATGCCTGGGATCTGGATATCGACATGATCCCGAACGGCAACAACGCGACCAAGTGGGCGCCCTACTGGCCGGAGGTGGAGTTCCGCGCCGACGGCGTCGATCAGGACGCTTACCAGAGATATTATTGGGAGAATTACCGCAGCTTCCCGGGCTACAATTCCAAGCCGCAGGTCGCCTGCCCCGCGCCCGCCACGCGCCTGCAGGTGTGGAGCCGCGCGACGCTTTCCACCTATCTCGACACGCTGACCCCGGATGGCGGCACCTATCATGACAACGGCATGATCTGGGGCGCGCGCCTGCTCTCCCGCGGCGGCATCTTCGCGGCGGACAATCCGGCCACCTACGGCAGCATGCCGGTATCCCGCCAGGTCATCTACATGACGGATGGCATCATCGATACCGGCGCCACCCTCTACCACACCTACGGCATGGAGAAGTGGGATAAGCGCGTCACCGGCGGCTACACCACCGACGCCGATTCCGATGCCCGGCACGATCAGCGCTTCAAGATGATGTGCGCGGCGACCAAGCAGATGGGCGTCTCGATCTGGGTGATCGCCTTCGCCTCGACCCTCTCGGACTCGCTCAAGAGCTGCGCGACCAGCGAGGCGCAGGCCTCCGTCTCGGCCAATTCGGCGCAGCTCACCGCCAAGTTCGTCGAGATCGGCAAGAGCATCGGCGCGCTGAGGCTCACGCAGTGACGGGCCTGCGCCGCCTCGGCCGACGCCTGCGCCGCGATCGCCGCGGCGCGGTGATGGTCGAATATGCTTTCGTCTGCATCCCGCTATTCATCATCCTGCTGGTGCTCACCGATTTCGGTTATCGCGCCTATATCGGCTCGATGGTGGAAGGCGCTCTGCACAAGGCCGCCCGCCGCGCGACGGTGGGCAACCAGACGCCGGACCAGATCGACGCCTTCATCCGTAGCCAGCTCTCGTCGTTCCAGCGCAACGTGACGGTCACGATCGACAAGCGCAGCTACTCGCAATTCTCGGGCGTCGGCAAGGACGAGAAGTACGTCGATTCCAATGCCAACGGTGTCTACGATCGCGGCGTCGACTGCTACTATGACGATAATGGCAACGGCATGTGGGATCCGGCGGCGACCGCCGGACGCACCGGCCTCGGCGGATCGGACGATCTCGTATACTATACGGTGCGGGCCGATTTCCCGCGCATTGTGCCGCTGAGCCGCTTCCTCGGCTGGGCGGATGCCGAGCAGGTGCAGGCCAACATGGTCCTCAAGAACCAGCCTTATGGCTCGCAGGCGTTCCCGCAATGCAAGAAATGACCCGTCGCCGGCATGCCCTCCGCGCCGCCCGCCGCTTCGCCGCCCGCCTGCACGCGGACGAGCGCGGCGCCGAGCTCATCTCCTTCGCGCTCACTCTGCCGGTGCTGCTGCTGATGGGTCTGGGGGGGCTGGAGATTGCGAGCTTCGGCATCGCCAACCTGCGCGTCAGCCAGATCGCGATGACCGCCGCCGACAATGCCGGCCGCGTGCGCGATCAGATCACCGAGGGCGACATCAACGAGATCATGACCGGCGCGAAGTTCGTCGGCCGCAGCATTGGGTTCGCGGATCACGGCCGCATCATCATCTCCAGCCTGGAATCGCGCACCGACGTGTCGGGCAACAATCCGAACAATTACCAGTGGATCCGCTGGCAGCGCTGCGCCGGCGCGAAGAATGCGAGTTCCAGCTACGGCACGCCGGAAACCTCCGGCGGCGCCGTCATCTCCGACGGTACCGAGGCGTTCCGGACGGACGGCGTCACCGCCAGCAGCGCCCCTTCCAACCAGGCGAAATCCACGCCGGGCAACGGCACCGTCGACACGCAGACCGGCATGGGCCCGCAAACCTCCGGCCGCCAGCAGGTCGCGGCGGCACCCGGCACCGCCGTGATGTTCGTCGAGGTGGTCTATGATTATCAGCCGGTCGTCGCCAACCGCTGGATCAGCGAGACGCAGATCAGCGCCGTGCGCGCCTTCAACGTTCGCCAGCGCACCGATCAGCAGCTGAAGTTCGGCACCGTCGCCTACGCCGACATAGCGCGGTGCAACAAGTTCACCGCCTGAAGCATGGCGGGATACGCGGACTTGGCGCGGCGGGGACGAAGCAGACAGGATCGTCCACCCACGGCTTCGATGGCAGCGCCGCACGGCGGGAGCGGCAAGTATATGGCGCCGTCAAGAGCGAAGGTGGCGACGTGTCGTGGGACAGGTCTTACGAAGGATCCGAACATCAGCGCCTGGTCCTCTGCGAGCCCGGCTGGCGGATGGTTCGTCTTAACATGTAGCCAGTCATCCTGAACTCGTTTCAGGATCCATGTGAGACAGAGCGGCACGGTGAAGCGTCACGAGCAACTGACCGCGTGCATGGATCCTGAAACAAGTTCAGGATGGCGATTGCCCGAGATCGAACAGCCGATACGCATGTTCAATCGGAGTGTCTGACAAGCGGGTTCAGCACCCGACCGCTTCGCTCGGCCGGCAAGCATGCGTAGATCGGTAACGTCAAACCCCCTCGGCGCGACGACCGCTCTCGCAAGCCAATCGCCTATTCCGCCGCCTCGCGTTCCTCCGGCTCCGGCAGCGACGGCTCGTCGCCGTAGCGGGCCAGCGCCTCGACCGGCGGCACCTCGTCCACCTCGCGGGCGCCCGTCTCGATGTTCAGATCGCGGAATTTGCGGCCCGTGCTCAGCACGTTGCGCTCGAACGATCCGACGAAGGCGTTGTAGTTGTTCACCGCGCTGGTTAGCCCGCCGCCCATCTTCTTCAGGTGGCCGGCCGCCACCGCCAGCCGGTCGTGCATCTCCTTGCCCAGCGCGCCGATCGCCCGCGCCTCCTTCGCCAGTTTCTCCTGCCGCCACACGGCGGAGACGGTGCGGGCGATCGCGATCAGGTTGGTCGGCGTCGCCAGCAGCACGCGCTTGGAAAAGGCATGGTCCCACAGGCCGGGATCATGCTCCAGCGCGGCGGAGAGGAAATGCTCGCCCGGCACGAACATGATGACGTAATCGGGCGCATCGGCGAACTGGGCGCCATAATCCTTGCCGCCCAGCCCGTTGACATGCGCCTTCATCGCCGCCGCATGGGCCGTCAGCGCCAGCCGCCGCTCGCCCTCGTCCACCGAATTATAGGCGTCCTGATAGGCGTTGAGCGAGACCTTGGCGTCCACCACCAGCGATCGGCCGCCGGGCACGGTGATGATCGCGTCGGGCCGCAGCCGGCCATCGTCGGTGTCGACGCTCACCTCGGTGCGGAAATCGGTATGCTCGGCCAGGCCGCAGCTCTCCAGCACGTTGCGCAGCTGCTGCTCGCCCCAGCGCCCGCGCGCCTTGGGCGCCGCCCGCAGCGCGTTCACGAGCCGCGAGGCCTCGCCGCGCACCGCCTCCTGCCCCATGCGCATCTCGTTGATCACGCCGGTCAGCTGGTTCTGCTCGCGCCGGCGCTCCTCCTCCACCTTCGCCACGCCGTCCTCGTAGCGCTTCAGCGTCGCCTCCACCGGGGCGAGCGCCGCCTTGATCTTCTCCTCGCTGGCCGCGCCGGCCTGGTGGAAGCGCTGGTCGGCGCGTTCGAGGAACTGGCGCTGCGCGGCGTCGAGCAGTTTCGCGCCCACCTCGCCGAACTGGGCGGAGAGCGCCTCCCTCGCCTCAATAAGCTGGCGCAGCTGCGCCTCGGCCGCCTCGCTGCGGGCATCGCGATCCGCCCGCAGGCCGCGCGCCTCGGCCACCGCCGCCGCCGTCTCGGCGCGGGCCGCGTCCAGCATCGCGCGGATCTCGGCCACCGTGCCACGAGCCTCGGCGAGCAGGCGGGACTGCGACTGCGCCGCCTCGCCGCGCGCCTCGCCATCGGCGCGCAGCGCCCGCGCCTCCGCCGCCGCCTCGGCCGCCTCACGCCGCGCCGCATCGTGCAGCGCGCGGATCGCCTCCACCGCCTCGGCCGACTCGCGGCGCAGCGTGTCGTGACCGCGCCGCGCCTCGGCCACCTCGGTGCGCAGCGGCGGCAGCTGCTCGGCCTCGGCCAGCGCGCGGTTCAGGTCGGCGATGGCGCGGGTGAACTTGTCGCGCCACTCGTCACGCTCGCGCGTCAGCGCGCCGCCCGTGCGCCCCCACGTCAGCCAGCCGCCGGCCAGGCCCAGCGCGAGCGCCGCCACGATGGCGAGTGCGATACCGATCTGCATGCGTCGCTCCAGCGGAACAGAAAGCGAACTCTGCCGTGCGGGAGCGGAATTTGCAAGGGCTCCGCCGCGGCGATCACGCGGCGGATGCGGCGGCGATCAGGCGGCGCGGCGCTGCCGCCGGGCCTTGTCCAGCTTCTTCAGCACCATCTCGCGCTTCAGGCGGGACAGGCGATCGATGAAGAGGATGCCTTCCAGATGGTCCATCTCATGCTGCAGGCATGTCGCGAGCAGGCCGTCCAGCGCCGCCTCCTGCGCGTTGCCGTCGCGGTCCAGCCAGCGCGCGTGCACGATCGCCGGCCGGTCCACCTCGGCATATTGATCGGGCACGGAGAGGCAGCCCTCGCTATAGGTGCGCTGCTCCTCGGATGGGTCGAACAGTTCCGGATTGATGAACACCATCGGCCGGCGCACCGCCTCGCCGTCCTCGCCCGCCTCCTGCAGGTCGATCACCAGCACGCGCTTCGGCACGCCGATCTGCACGGCGGCCAGGCCGATGCCGGGCGCGTCGTACATCGTCTCGAACATGTCGTCGATCAGCGCCCGCACCTCGTCGTCCACGGTCTCGACCGGGGTCGAGATCACCTTGAGGCGGGGATCAGGGGCTTCGAGGATCGTGCGGATGGCCATCTGCGGAAATTAGGATCGGGCGGCCGAATCGTCAATGTGCCGGGGCGCGTCAGGCGATCGGGCGGCGCGCGCGCAGCGCCTGCGCCAGCGTGCCCTCGTCCAGATAGTCGAGCTCGCCACCCACCGGCAGGCCGTGCGCCAGTTGGGTGACGCGCACGGGAAACGCCTCGATCCGCTCCGCCAGATAGTGCGCCGTCGTCTGCCCCTCCAGGGTGGCGTTCATCGCCAGCACGACCTCGTCTATGCCGCCCGCGTCCAGGCGGCGGACGAGCCCCTCGATCGCCAGATCCTCCGGCCGCACCCCTTCCAGCGCCGACAGGCGCCCGCCGAGCACGTGGAAGCGGCCGGGGAACAGGCGCGAGCGATCGAGCGCCCACAGGTCCGCCACCTCCTCCACCACGCACAGCAGCCGCGCGTCGCGGCGCGGATCGGCGCAGATCGAGCAGGGATCGACCGTATCGACGTTGCCGCAAGTGGCGCACGTCACCAGCCGCGCGTTCACCGCCTCCAGCGCGCGCAGCAGCGGCGCCATCGCCGCCTCGCGCTTCTTGAGCAGGTGCAGCACCGCCCGCCGGGCGGAGCGCGGCCCGAGACCGGGAAGGCGGGCGAGCGCCTGCGTCAGCGCGTCGATTTCGGGAGAGGCCATGGCAGGAACAGATAGGGGCTCCGGCGCGGATCGGCCAGATAGAGGCTTGCATGCGCCGCGCCCAGGCGGTTGAGGGGGAGGCATGCGGATCATCTTCATGGGCACGCCCGATTTCGCCGTGCCGACGCTCAACGCGCTGATCGCCGCGGGGCACGACATCGCCGCCGTCTACTGCCAGCCGCCGCGCCGCGCTGGCCGCGGCAAGGCGCTGACGCCCTCACCGGTGCAGCGCCGGGCGGAGGCGGCCGGCCTGCCGGTGCGCCACCCCGTCAGCCTGCGCGATCCGGAAGCGCAGGCCGCCTTCGCCGCACTCGCCGCCGACGTCGCGGTGGTCGCCGCCTACGGCCTCATCCTGCCGCCGGCGGTGCTGGCGGCGCCGCGGCGCGGCTGCCTCAACGTGCACGGATCGCTGCTGCCGCGCTGGCGCGGCGCGGCGCCCGTGCAGCGCGCCATCATGGCCGGAGACGAGACCACCGGCGTCACGATCATGCAGATGGAGCGCGGCCTCGATACCGGCCCGATGCTGGCGACGGTCGCCACGCCGATCGGCGACAAGACGGCCGGCGCCCTCGCCACCGAACTGGCGGAGGCTGGGGCGGCGCTGATGGCGCGGGTGCTGGCCGATCTGGCCGCCTTTCCGCCGGTGCCGCAGCCGGAGGCCGGCGTCACCTACGCCGCGAAGATCGACAAGGCCGAGGCGCGCTTGGACCTGACCGCCGACGCCGCCACGGTGGAGCGGCAGGTCCGCGCCTTCAACCCCGCCCCCGGCGCCTTCTTCGAACATGCGGGCGAGCGTATCCGCATCCTCGCCGCCGTCGCGACCGGCGACGCAGGCCCGCCCGCGACCGTGCTGGACGGGGCACTGACGATCGCCTGCGGCACGGGCGCGATCCGCCCGCTCGTGGTGCAGCGGGCCGGGCGCGCGGCGATGGCACCGGCCGATCTGCTGCACGGCTTCCCTATCCCGCCCGGCACGCGGCTTTCTTGACGCGCTTCCGCCTGACGATCGAATATGATGGCCGCCCGTTCATGGGCTGGCAGCGGCAGGCGCACGGCCCCGGCGTGCAGGGCGCGCTGGAGGCGGCGGCGGCGACGATCGTCGGCGAGGCCGTCGCCTTTCACGCCGCCGGCCGCACCGATGCCGGCGTGCATGCCGAGGCGATGGCGGCGCACTGCGACATCGCCCGCCCGATTGCCCCGTTCCGCCTGATGGAGGCGCTGAACGCCCGGCTGCGGCCCCATCCCGTCGCCGTGCTCGCCTGCGAGGTTGCGGAGGGGGACTGGCACGCCCGCTTCTCCTGCACCGGCCGGCGCTACGTGTACCGCATCGTCAACCGGCGGGCGCCGCTGGCGCTGCTGGCGGGCAAAGCGTGGCAGGTGGCCGCCCCGCTCGATGCCGCGGCCATGCACGCGGCGGCGCAGGCGCTTACCGGCACGCATGATTTCACCACCTTCCGGTCGGTCCACTGTCAGTCGGCCAGTCCGCTGAAATCGCTCGACCGGCTGGACGTGGTCCGGGACGGAGACGGCATCGCGGTCCACGCCGCCGCCCGCTCCTTCTTGCACCATCAGGTGCGCTCGATGGTCGGCTGCCTCGTCCTCGTTGGGCGCGGGCGCTGGTCGGCTAAGGATCTGGTCGCCGCGCGCGATGCCCGCGATCGCGCCGCGCTGGGGCTCAACGCGCCGCCGGACGGGCTCTATTTCGCAGGCGCGTCCTATCCCGCCTGAGGTCAGGCGGCACGGCGCGCGTTGCGCAGCCGTCGCGCGTTGGAGGTGACGGTGCGATGCACCGGCGTCATCGTCGCCTCGCCCGTCAGCACCGGCCACATCATCGCGCGCGATCCACGCCGCCCGGCATCCTCCGCCATCCCGCGCAGCCGCGCGGCGCTGGGCACGCCGCCCATCATCAGGTGGACGATGTCCATCGCCTGCGCCGCCAGATCGCGCTGGAAGGCGCCCATCTGCTCGATCAGGGCGATGCCGGAGTAAGAGAGGGCGAACAGCTTCTCCGGCATCATCCGGCCCATCTCGCGATAGTTCGCATCCAGCGGGTTGGTGAAGGCGGCACCGATCAGGCTGAGGCGCGCGGCGATGACGAAACCGGAGGCGGTCGCGATCTCGCCCGCCTTGATGCCGAGATCGGCGGCCCGCACCACCACCGTCGCCAGCGAGGCGACATCGTCCTCATTCCCGTTCATCAGCAACACTCCGGACATGGTATTCCGCCGCTAGGAGGCAACAGTGGCGGAAGCGTGGCGCAGACCCCAACTGTCCCTATGCCTCGTTCGCGCGTTCGGCGGCGGGCGAGGCGACGATCGCGACGGACAAGGCCATGATGACGAACCCTGAACACACCCCTGAAATGACCGGCGAGCTCGACCGGCTCGTCGCCGCCGCCCGCGCCTGGGCACCGATGCCCATGGCGCTGGCCACCGTCGCCTCCACCTGGGGTTCGGCCCCGCGCCCGCGCGGCAGCCACATGCTGGTGGCGGCGGACGGCCGTTTCGAGGGGTCGGTCTCCGGCGGCTGCGTGGAGGGCGAGGTGCTGGCCGCCGCCGCCGAGACGATCGCCGACGGGCGGCTGCGCCGGCTGACCTTCGACGTGGCCGAGGAGACCGCCTGGTCGGTGAGCCTGCCCTGCGGCGGCGAGATCGCGGTGATCGTGCAGCCGGTGAGCGAGGCGGGCTTCGCCCCGGCGCTGTTCGATCGCATCGCCGCCGCGCGGGCGGCCGGCACCCCGCTCGCCATCACCACCGATCTGGCCGGCGGCACCAGCCGGGAGGGCGATGCGGCGGGCGCGGACCGCTTCGTCAACGCCTATCTGCCGCCGCGCCGCCTGCTGATCGTGGGGGCGGTGCAGATCGCCCTGCCGCTCGCCGGCTTCGCCCGCGGGCTGGATGTCGCCGCGACCATCATCGATCCGCGCGACCGCTTCCGCACCGAGGAGCGTTTCCCCGGCGTCCCGCTTGACGGGCGCTGGCCGGACGAGGCGGTCGCCGCCCTCCGCCCCGACGCAGCGACGGCGGTGGTCACGCTCAGCCACGATCCGAAGATAGACGATCCGGCGCTGGTCGCGGCGCTGCGATCGCCCGCCGGCTACATCGCGGCGCTCGGCTCCAGGCGCAGCCACGCCAAGCGGCTGGAGCGGCTGGCCGCCGCCGGCTTCGACGAGGCGGCCTTGGGGCGCATAGACGGGCCTGCCGGCATCGCCATCGGCGCGCTCGGCCCGGCCGAGATCGCGCTTTCGATCGCCGCCGGCATGGTGCAGGCGCTGCGCCGCTGAGGGTGGCGCCCCGGCAAGGGGCGCCGCCGCGCTTACTTCTTGCCGAGCGTGAGGCCGCCGAAACGCTTGTTGAAGCGGGCCACCTGGCCGCCGGCGTCCAGCATCGTGCCCTTGCCGCCGGTCCACGCCGGATGCACGGTTGGGTCGATGTCCAGCTGCAGCGTGTCGCCTTCCTTGCCCCACACGGTGCGGGTCTGGAACACGGTGCCGTCGGTCATCTGGATGTTGACCATGTGATAGTCGGGGTGGATGTTCTTCTTCACGAAAAGGCCTCCGGCTGAGGGCTGGTTTCCGACCAGCCCGGATGCGAAGGCGCGCCTCTACAGGCAAGCCGCCTGCTTGACAAGCAGGCCCGCCAGCCTCTAGCGGCGCGGCCAGCGAAGGTGCCGCCCGGCCAGCAAGGCCCGGGGGCGGTGAAAAGGGAAGCCGGGGAAGATCCGGCGCTGTGCCCGCAACAGTGATCCGCCCGATCGGGGCGGGGAGTCTGGAACCTGCCTTCGCCGTCGTCCGCGCCCGGCCGGGTCCAGCCGCAAGCGCGTGGAAAGGTGCGGGCCGGATCCGCCCCGATCCTCCGAGACGACAGGTGCAGTCGTCAAGGGGGATTTCATGACCATCGCCTTCATCCTGGCCGCAGCCGCGGCCGCGCCCGCCGCGTCAACCACTGCGCCCGACATCGTCGTCAGCGCCGCGCTGGTGCCCGTCACCCAGGCGGAGGCGCCGGCCACCGTCACCGTGATCGATCAGGCGCGGATCGAGGCGCTGGGCAGCCCCTACGCGCTCGATCTGCTGCGCCTCGCGCCGGGCGTGTCGGTCGCCACCACCGGCTCGCCCGGCGCGCAGACGCAGGTCCGCATCCGCGGCGCCGAGGCGAACCACACGCTGGTGTTCATCGACGGCATTGCCTTCAACGATCCCGCCGCCGGCAACGAGGCCCGCTTCGAGACCTTCTCCGCCGACGGCCTCGGCCGCATCGAGGTGGTGCGCGGCCCGCAGTCGGCGCTGTGGGGCTCGGAGGCGCTCGGCGGCGTGATCGCGATGGAGACGCCCGATCCGCTCGGCACCCTGCGCGCCACCGCCACCGGCGAATATGGCAGCCGCGATTTCCGCCGCGGCGCCGCCAGCCTCGTCACCGGCGGCGAGAGCGCCGGGGTCTCCGCCACCGCATCGTGGCTGAAGGGCGACGGCATCGACGCGCTCGGCGGCGGCCGGGGCGATCGCGACGGGTTCGAGACGAAGACGGCCAGCGTCAAGGCGGTCGCCCGCCCCGCCGGCGGCGACGGCGAGATCGGCATCGTCGGCCGCTATATCGAGCATGACAACCAGTTCGACGGGACCGATCCCGTCACCTTCCAGCGCGCCGACACCGCCGACGCCGCCCGCACCGAGACGGGCGCCGTGCGCGGCTGGGCCACGCTGGGCCTCGGCCCCGATGCGCCGTGGAGCGTCACGGCGGACGGCATGTACCTGAGCAGCGAGAACCGCAACCGCAACGGCGACACGCCGCTGAACCGCACGCGCGGCGATCGCTTCCGCGTCGGCGGCCAGCTCGTCCACCGGCTCGACATCGGCACCACCGCCCACACGCTGATCGCCGCGGTGGAGCGCGAGGACGAAACGTTCCGCGCCTCCGACGACCAGTATTTCGGCGCGACCGACCAGCGCCGCACGCGCGGCCGCACCGCCTATGTCGGGGAGTGGCGCGCCGCCTGGGGCCGGCTCCTCGCCACCGACGTCGCCGTGCGGCACGACGACTATAACCGCTTCGCCAACCAGACGACGGTGCGCGCCAGCGCCATCCTGACGGTGGCGGACGGGCTGTCGCTCGTCGGCACCTACGGCGAGGGCACCGCCCAGCCGACCTTCTTCGATCTGTACGGCTTCTTCCCCGGCAGCTTCGTCGGCAACCCGAACCTGACGCCGGAGACGTCGCGCGGCTACGAGGCCGGCGTGCGCTTCGTCCGCCCCGCTTTCTCGGCCGAGGTAACGGCGTTCAGCAACCGCCTGCGCGACGAGATCGTCTCGGTGTTCGACAGCACGACCTTCCTCTCCTCCACCGCCAACGCCACGGGCAGGAGCCGGCGGCGCGGCATCGAGGCGAACGTGCAGGCGCAGCCGCTCGCCGGGCTGCGGCTCACCGCGAACTACACCTATCTCGATGCGAAGGACCAGCAGGTCGCATCGGGCGTCGCGCTGAAGGAAGTCCGCCGGCCGAAGCACAGCGGCAATCTCGCCGCCGACTGGACGGCCGGGCCGCTCACCCTGGGCGCCTCGCTCGCTTATGTCGGCCGCCGGAACGACGTGGACTTCGATCAGTTTCCGGCACCCACCGTCCGGCTGCACGATTATGTTCTCGGCGGCGCCCGCGTGGCCTATGCCATCACCCCTAATATCGAGGCGTTCGGGCGGATCGAGAATGCGTTCGACAGCAACTACCAGGATGTCGTCGGCTACGCGACGCAGGGGCGCGCCGTGTTCGGCGGCCTGCGCGTCAGGATCGGCGGCTAGACCGGCCGGGCGGGCGGCATCGCCGGCCCGCGCCCGGGTCGCGACTGACGGGTGGATCGCGCGGCGGTGAGCATCCTCGGCGCGATCTTCGCCGGGGGCGCCGCCCGCCGCTTCGGCGCCGACAAGGCGGCCGCGCCGATCGACGGCCGGGCGATGATCGCGCACGTCGCCGCCCGCCTCCGCCCGCAGTGCGACGCGCTGGTGGTGGTCGGCCGCGCCTGGCCGGGGCTGACGCAGGTGGCGGACCGACCCCGCCCCGGCCTCGGCCCGCTCGGCGCCCTCGCCGGGGCGCTCTGCCACGCGCAGGCCCACGGTCACGATCTGGTCCTCACCAGCGGCTGCGACCTGCCCGATCTGCCGCTTGACCTCGCGACCCTGCTCGCCCCCGCGCCGGCCGTGATCCAGGGCCAGCCGCTGCTGGGCCTGTGGCGCGCCGATCAGGCCGGCGCGCTGCTCGACTGGCTGGACCGGAGCGGCGATCGCGCGATGCGCGGCTGGATCGCGGAAGCCGGCGCACGACGCGTGACGCCCGCCGCACCCCCCGCCAACATCAACACGCAGGACGAATTGGCCGCCTATCTCGCCGGCCGGGCCGATCCGCTACCCTGAAGGCGGCCGGCGGCGCACGAAGGCGCGCTCTCTCAAGCAAGTCATTCCGCGCCGCCTACCCCTGCCGGTAGCAGACCTTCTTCACCGCCGCGATCACGTCGTCCACCTTCAGCAGCGCGGCTTTTTCCAGGTTGGCGGCATAGGGCAGCGGCACATCGACGTTGGTCACGCGCAGCACCGGCGCGTCGAGATCGTCGAATCCCTCCTCCATCGCGATCGCCGCGATCTCGGAGGCGATCGAGCAGGTCGGCCAGCCTTCCTCCACCACCACCATGCGGTTGGTCTTGGCCAGGCTCTCCAGCACCGCCGCCTTGTCCAGCGGGCGCAGGGTGCGCAGATCGATCACCTCGGCGTCGATCCCCTCCTCGGCCAGCTTGCCCGCCGCGTCCAGCGATACGCCCACGCCGATCGAGTAGCTGACGATCGTCACGTCCTTGCCCGGCCGTACGATGCGCGCCTTGCCGATCGGCAGCACGTAATCGTCCAGCTTCGGCACCTCGAAGCTCTGGCCGTAGATCAGCTCGTTCTCCAGGAACACGACCGGATCTTCGCTGCGGATCGCCGCCTTCAGCAGGCCCTTGGCGTCGGCCGCCGAGTAGGGCGCGATCACGATCAGGCCCGGCACGCTGGCATACCACGGCCCGTAATTCTGGCTGTGCTGCGCACCCACCCGTGCCGCGGCGCCGTTCGGCCCGCGGAACACGATCGGGCAGCGCATCTGCCCGCCGGACATGTAGTTGGTCTTGGCGGCCGAGTTGATGATGTGATCGATCGCCTGCATGGCGAAGTTGAAGGTCATGAACTCGATGACCGGCTTCAGCCCGCCCATCGCGGCACCGGCGCCGACGCCGGCGAAACCCATCTCGGTGATCGGCGTGTCGATCACGCGGCGCGGGCCGAACTCGTCGAGCAGCCCCTGCGTCACCTTGTAGGCGCCCTGATATTCGGCGACCTCCTCGCCCATCACGAACACGCGGTCGTCGGCGCGCATCTCCTCGGCCATCGCGTCGCGCAGCGCCTCGCGCACCGTCGTCTTGACGAGTTCGGTGCCCTCCGGAACCTCCGGATCGTCGGTCGTCCTCGTCACGGAGGCGACCAGATCGCGGGCGCCCGTCTCCATCTGGTGCGGCGTCGCGGATTCGGGGATCGGCGGCGCGGCCTCGTCCTTCAGCGCCTCCTTCGGCGCGGCGTTGGCGGCCTCGCCCGCGCGCTCCTCCGTCGGCGCTTCGGCCGCCTCGCCGGCCTCCTCGTCCTCGCCGGCGATCAGGGCGATCACGGTGCCCACCTTCACGCCGTCCGTGCCCTCGGCCACCACGATCTTGCTGATCGTGCCCTCGTCCACGGCCTCATATTCCATCGTCGCCTTGTCGGTCTCGATCTCGGCGAGGATGTCGCCGGATTTCACCGCGTCCCCCTCCTTGACCAGCCACTTGGCGAGCGTGCCCTCCTCCATCGTCGGGGAGAGCGCCGGCATCTTCAGTTCGACGGCCATCAATATTGCCCCACCAGAACGTCGGTATACAGATCGTCGAGGTCCGGCTCCGGCGATTCCTCGGCGAAGTCGGCGGCGTCCTGCACGATCGCGCGGATCTCCTTGTCCAGCTTCTTCAGCTCGTCCTCGGTCACGCCCAGCGTCTCAAGCTCGCGCTTGGCCGCCTCGATCGGGTCGGATTTCTCGCGCACCGCCTGCACCTCGTCGCGCGAGCGGTACTTGGCCGGATCGGACATGGAGTGGCCGCGGTAGCGATAGGTCTTCAGCTCCAGCAGCACCGGCCCCTTGCCGGCGCGCACCCACTCCACCGCCGCGTTGGCGGCACCACGCACGGCCAGCACGTCCATCCCGTCCACCTGCAGGCCCGGCACGCGGAAGCTCTCGCCCCGGCGGAACAGCTGATCCTCGGACGAGGAGCGGTTCACGCTCGTCCCCATCGCATATTGGTTGTTCTCGATCACGAAGATGATCGGCAGCTTCCACAGCTCCGCCATGTTCATGGATTCGGAAACCTGGCCCTGGTTGGCCGCGCCGTCGCCGAAATAGGCGACCGCGATGCCGCCATCGTTCGAATATTTGTGGCCGAAGGCGAGGCCGGTGCCCAGCGACACCTGCGCGCCGACGATACCGTGCCCGCCGTAGAATTTATGCTCGGTCGAGAACATGTGCATCGATCCGCCCTTGCCGCGGCTGATGCCGGCGGCGCGGCCGGTCAGCTCGGCCATGATCGCCTTCGGATCGATGCCGTAGGCCAGCATGTGGCCGTGATCGCGATAGCCGGTGATCACGCTGTCCTTGCCCACCTCCAGCGCGGACTGGATGCCGACGGCGACCGCCTCCTGCCCGATGTAGAGGTGGCAGAAGCCGCCAATCAGGCCCAGCCCGTACAGCTGGCCGGCCTTCTCCTCGAAGCGGCGGATCAGCAGCATCTGGCGGTAGAATTCGAGCAGCTGTTCCTTGCTCGCCTCGAACCGCGCCGGCTCGGCCGGGCGCTCGCGGTTCGATGGCGGCGATTTGGCGGGCGCGGTCTTCGCGCCCTTCGGCTGTGCTGCTCTGGCCAAGCGTCCACCCCTTGTTCGAGAACCGTTCGAAAATGCGTTGCCGGGACTATAGAAGGCCCCGGGGTGCCGACGCAACGGCCGCAGCCGCCACGGCATCATGCCTTCAGGGCTGCACCACCATATATTCGTTGCGATCGATCATGTCGGTGTTGCGCCGCACGAGCTCGTCGGCGAAATCCGGGTCGCCGCGCTCGATCAGCCGTTTCTGGTTCTGCAGCCGCGCCCGCTCCGCCTCGTAGCGGGTGAGCTCCACCTTCCGCACCTCCAGCTGCTTGCGATAGCCGCCCAGCGAGAGGAGGCCGTTGGTGCCCAGCAGGGCGAACCCGGCGAACACGGCCACCACCAGGATCGCCACCGTCGGCGCGGCGGCCGACAGGATCAGCGAGCGGACGGGGCGACGGCTCTTCATGATCCTGTTCTGCCCCCGCCCCGCCATCGCTGGCAAGCCCCGCGTCAGGCGCGGAAGATGCCGCGCCCGGCGTAGACGGCCATGGCCCCCAGCTCCTCCTCGATGCGGATCAGCTGGTTGTACTTGGCGAGCCGGTCCGACCGGGCGAGGCTGCCCGTCTTGATCTGGCCGCAGTTGGTGGCGACGGCGAGGTCGGCGATCGTCGCATCCTCGGTCTCGCCCGATCGGTGCGACATCACCGCGGTGTAGCCGGCGCGCTGCGCCAGGCTCACCGCCTCCAGCGTCTCGGAGAGGGTGCCGATCTGGTTGACTTTCACCAGCAGCGAATTGGCGAGGCCGCCGGCGATCCCCTCGCGCAGGCGCTGCGGGTTGGTGACGAACAGATCGTCGCCCACCAGCTGCACCTTGCCCCCGATCTTCTCCGTCAGCGTCTTCCAGCCGGCGAAATCGTCCTCGCCCATGCCGTCCTCGATCGATCGGATCGGGTAGCGGGCGCACAGATCGGCCAGATAGTCGGCCATCTCGTCCGGGCTGCGCTTCACGCCCTCGCCCTCGAAATCGTACTTGCCGCCCTTGAAGAACTCGGTCGCCGCGCAGTCCAGCGCCAGCACCACGTCGTCGCCGGGGCGGTAGCCGGCCGTCTCGATCGCCTTCATGATGAAGTCCAGCGCGTCGGGCGCGCTCGCCAGGTTCGGCGCGAAGCCGCCCTCGTCGCCCACCGCCGTGTTCAGGCCCTTGTCGCTCAGCGCCTTCTTCAGGGTGTGGAAGATCTCGGAGCCGCAGCGCACCGCTTCCGACAGGGTCGGCGCGCCGACCGGCATGATCATGAATTCCTGGAAGTCGATCGGGTTGTCGGCATGGGCGCCGCCGTTGATGATGTTCATCATCGGCACCGGCAGCACGTTGGCGGAGACGCCGCCGACATAGCGATAGAGCGGCAGCCCGCGCGCATCCGCCGCCGCCTTGGCCACCGCCAGGCTGGCGCCCAGGATCGCGTTGGCGCCCAGCCGGCCCTTGTTGGGCGTCCCGTCCAGCGCGATCATCGTCGCGTCCAGGGCGTTCTGGTCCTCGGCGTCCAGATCGCGCAGGGCGTCGGCGATCTCGCCGTTCACCGCCTCCACCGCCTTCGTCACGCCCTTGCCGCCCCAGCGCGCCTTGTCGCCGTCGCGGCGTTCCACCGCCTCGTGCGCGCCGGTGGAGGCTCCGGAGGGGACGGCGGCGCGGCCGAAGCTGCCATCCTCCAGGGTCACGTCCACCTCGACGGTGGGGTTGCCCCGGCTGTCGATGATCTGGCGGGCGTGGACGTCGAGGATCGCGGTCATGTGGGGGAGCGCCTTCCGTTGGGGCCGGGCCGTTCGGGCCGGGGATCGCCGGCGATCTAGCGGCAGGCCCGGCCGGAGGCAATCCTAAGGGGCATCCGCCACGAGGCGCTTCCCCGCACGCGCGATCCGGATCACACAGGCGTGGAAGCGGAGAGGAGCGGACGATGCGCCTTCACCTGACGATCGGGGCGGCCCTGCTCACCATGCTGCCCGGCGGCGCCGGCGCGGCCGGCCCGGCCGGCCCGACCCGCGCCGATCGCGCCCGGCAGACTTACGAGGCCCTCGTCAGCGGCCGCACGCCGCCGGGCCAGCTCAGCCCGCAGCAGCGCGCCGATATCGCCGCTCTTGTGCGGTCGCTGGGCACCCCGCGGGACGCGCGCACGCTCTCCCGGCGCTGCGTCGATCAGGAACTGAAGCGCGAAGGCGGCGCCCCCAGCGATCTGGCGCGCCGGGTGATCGACATGAAGTGCCTGGAGCCCGATCGGCCGCTCCGCTAGCTGGCGCGCGCCGCTCAGCCGGCCAGCGCGAGCCACGCCCAGCCGCAGGCGATCCACAGCGCCACGCTGCCGCCCGCGATCACCGCGATGCCCAGCGCGCGCGGCAGCCGGCCCGGCACGTCGGGCGGCACGTCCGGCTGAAGCATCGCGTCAAGCCGCTGCGGGAAGGCGCCGAGAACCAGGCTCTCGGCCGTGCGGCTGCACGCGACCTCCTCGTCGCTGAGCGGCCAGAGGAACTCCACGCCGTGCGCCGGCAGCGCCTCCCAGATCACCCGCCCCTCGCGCCGGCCGACGCCGGGTATGCCGATGTTCAGCACCCGGTCGATCGGCAGCGGCAGCGGGCTGTTCAGCTTGCACCCGACCCGCGACAGATCCTCGATGATGATGTCGATCGGCTGCTGGCGCGGATCGCGCGCGGTGCCGTCGCGGCCCAGCGGCACGCGCGTGGCGGCGCGCTGATCGTGGTGGATGGCAGGCTTGGTCATCGACATGGCGGCATCTCCGTTGCCGGAGAGGATGGCAGCATGTGCTTGCGACCGGACTGATCATCGTGGTTTCGTAACCGTTAGCCGCCAAAAAGCCTGGCGTCGGCCCGCACCGATCGCCCCCGGCGCGCGTTGACGCATCGAACGACCGGAGACCCGCCATGACCATCGCCGTGCGCAGGACAGTGGAGATGGCCGCCGTCTTCATGATCGGCGACGGGCTGCTCGGCCTCGTCCAGCCGCGCCGCCATGTCGCGCTGTGGCGGTCGGACGTGGCGGCGCTGGACGCGCTCGTCCGTCCGTTCGGCGGCCGGCCCGGGCGACGGCGCGCCTACGGCGTGCTGCAGGTCGCCGCCGGCCTCGCTCTGGCGACGGCACTCCGGCCTAGCGACAAGTCGGCGCGGGACGGCGGGAGAGCATGATGGCCGGAACGGGCATGGTCGCGGCGGCGGCGGTCGCCTTCGTCGGCACCCACTTCATCCTCTCGCATCCGCTGCGACGGCCGATCGTCGGGCGGATCGGCGAGGGGCCGTTCGCCCTCGTCTACTCGGTCGTCGCCTTCGTCACGCTCGGGTGGCTGGTCTTCGCCTATCGCGCGGCCGAGCCCACCGCCTTCCTGTGGCCGGTCGGCGATGGCCTGTGGGCGCTCGCCACGGTGCTGATGCTGGTGGCGGCGATCCTGCTGATGGGCTCGCTGGTGCGCAATCCGGCGCTGCCCAACCCCGGCGGCGCGATCGCGATCCCGGAGGAGGCGCGCGGCGTCTACGCGGTCACGCGCCATCCGATGCTGTGGTCGTTCGCCTTGTGGGGGCTGTGCCACATCCTCGTCTATCCGGTCGCGAAGAACATCGTCGTGGCAATCGCCGTCATCATCCTGTCGCTGGCGGGCGCGGCGCTGCAGGATCGCAAGAAGATCGGCCTCCATCCGCGCACCTGGGGCGCGTGGCAGGCGAAGACGAGCTACCTGCCGTTCGCCGCCATCGCTGCGGGCCGCGCGCGTCTGGGCGGCTTCGGCCCGCACGCGCTGCTCGGCGGTCTGGTCGTCTGGCTCGGCGCGACATGGGCGCACATCCCGCTGGCGGGCTGGCCGGCTGGCATCTGGCGCTGGATCGGCTGAACGCCGACCGGTCGACGGCCGCTCATTTCCGATCCTCCGGCGAGGTGAATTTGGCGATCATCAGGATCACGCACAGGCTGCCGAGCGCGATCGCCAGATAGCCGGCGCCGAACCACATCAGCCACGTCATGGATCGCCACGGATGCCGACGCGACGGGCACGCTCCGACGAGCGCACCGGCACCTTCAGGATATTGGCCCTCGTGCGGCACGCCTCCTGCGTCCGGCCGACGAGGCGGGCGATCTCGGGCAGGAACTTGCCGGCCGCGATCAGCCTGCGCAGCTCCTCGTCGGACTCGGTCGTCCAGGGACGATGACGGCGAACGCGGTGGACGGTGGGCTCCATGCGGGTCCTCCTCTTGAAAGAGGCCGCCAATTACGTGTCCCTGTTTGAACGCATCGCTAATCACCTTGTCAGCATCCAGACAGTATTGGTTACTCCCGGACTTCGCCTTGGCAAAGCTGCACTTTTTCCCATGCCTGCCCCGGTGGCGGAGCGGCTACGCATCGGATCGCGTGCTCGCACGTTGAGCGCGGCAGAGGAGAGAGACCATGGCCGAAGCGACGACATCCGCCTTTCCGCTCCTGATCGCGGCGGCGCTGGCACGCGATCTGGAAGCGGCGGGCCTGCTCTCCGATGCGTCGCGCAAGGCGATCCACATCGGGCTCGGCCCGTTGCGGGACGCGATCGGCGGAACCGAGGGCGAGGCCAAGGCCAGCGGCGAAGCGGCGATCCGCATCCTAGAGGATATCGCGCCGGCGGCCGACGGCTGAGGCGGCCCGCCGCGGGCCGCACATGCTTGACCGCGCATGGCCGCCGCCCCTAGCTCGCCGTCATGAACGACAGCAAGTCCCGCGCGCTGCTGACGACGGCGCTGCATCCGTCGTCCAGCCCCAATGAGCGGCTGATGGCGCTGGCGGCGTTCAACCGGATCATGGACCGCGCCGGCCTCCATCCCAGCGACATCGCCATCTGCGACGCGGCGCTGGCCCCGTCCGCCGATCGGGCGGAGGACGGCCGCGAGGCGCGGCGCCGCGAGACGGAGATCGCCGCCCTCACCCGCCGGGTGAAGGCGCAGGAGACCGCGCTGCGCCAGGCCGCGCGGGCGGCGGCGGCGAGCGCAGCGGAGATCGCCGCTCTCCGGGCGACGATATCGCGGCGCGAGGCGGCGGCCGACGAGGACGCCTGCCAGATCGCCGCGCTGGAGGCGGACATCGCCGCGCGCGACCGGCTGATCGCCGGCTATCGCGCGGAGCGGAAAGGCTGAGGAGGCACGCATGGCGATCCGGGTGGGCATAGGCGGCTGGAACTACGAGCCGTGGCGCGGCACCTTCTTCCCGACCGACCTGCCGAAAACGCGCGAGATGGACTATGCGATCGCGCACATGACGGCGATCGAGGTCAATGCGACCTACTACGGCTCGCAGAAGCCGGCCACCTTCGCCAAATGGGGGAAGGCGGCGCCCGCGGGGTTCGTGTTCGCGCTGAAGGGATCGCGCTACTGCACCGGCCGCAAGGTGCTGGCGGAAGCAGGCGAATCGGTGCGGCGGTTCGTCGATCAGGGCATCGTCGAACTCGGCGACCGGCTCGGCCCGCTGCTCTGGCAGTTCCTGCCGACCAAACGCTTCGATCCCGACGATTTCGCCGCCTTCCTGGCCCTGCTGCCGCGCGAGAAGGACGGCGTGGCGCTGCGCCACGCGGTACAGGTGCGGCACGAAAGCTTCGTCGATCCGGCGTTCGTCGCGCTGGCCCGCAAGGCGGGGGTGGCGATCGTCTTCGCCGATCATGCCGACTATCCGGCCCTGGCCGACCCGTCCGGCGATTTCATCTACGCCCGGCTGGAGAATGCGCGGGAGGAGGAGCCGACCGGCTACGCCCCCGCCGAACTCGATCGCTGGGCGCAGGCGGCGCGGCGCTGGGCGGCGGGCGAGGCGCCGAAGGGCCTGCCCTATGCCGCCGATCCGCGGGCGAAGGGCAAGGCGCGCGACGTGTTCGTCTTCATGATCAACGGCGCGAAGGTGCGCGCGCCGGCCGCGGCGATGGCGCTGATCGAGCGTATCGGCAAGTAGATCCCGCCCTGGTTCAGCATCGGGGCGGAGAAGGCGAGCGGCCGCACTCACCTGCCCGTCGCGACGGGCGCCTACCGCCCCCGCACCGCCAGCAGCAGCCACCCGGCGATCATCCCCGCGCCGCCCAGCGGCGTCACCGCGCCCAGCCAGCGCGGCGCGCCCAGCGCCATCGCGTAGAGCGTGCCCGCGAACACCGCCGCGCCCGCCACGAACAGCAGCGCCGCCATGCTCCCCCGCGGCCGGCCGAGCGCCACCAGCGCCGCCACCGCATGCACCATCTGGTAGAGCGCGCCGGTCCGCAGCCACTCGGCCGCCTTGCCGGCGGCGCCGTGCGCGCCGAACGCCCCCGCCGCCACCGCGCACGCGCCGGAGAGCGCCGCCAGCGCGAACAGCAGGCCGCCGCCGCCGCTCGCCCGCCTCACGGCTGCACCGTGTCACCCAGCGCGCGGCTGGGCGAGAACATCATTTCCATCGCGGTGCGCAGATCGCCGGATTCGCTCTGCAGCGCCAGTCGTCGCCGGTCCCGCTCACGATACTCGGCCTCCACGCGATCCACCTCCGCCTCGTCGAAACCCACCGCCGCCAGCGCCTGCCGGCCCATGCACACCGCCGATTCGAACACCTCCCGCGTCGTGCCGGTCAGGTCCAGCCCGTCCAGCCGCATCAGCGATCGCCGGTCGTACACGCGCGCCAGCACCGCCGCCTGTGGGAAGGCCTTCAGGATCGGCTCCAGCAGATCGGCGGTCAGCTGGTCCTCGTCGACGCACAGGATGATGGCCCGCGCGTCGCCGGCGCCCGCCTGGCGCAGCAGGTCCAGCCGCAGGCCGTCGCCATAATAGACCTTGGTGCCGAAATCGTTGCTGCGATCGATCTGCACCGGATTACGATCGATCAGCGTGACGCTGACCGCCTTGGCCATCATCATCTGCGCCACCGTCTGGCCGAAGCGGCCATAGCCCACCACGATCGCCCGCGCCTGCCCGCCCTCCGGCCGTTCGAGATCGTCGCGGGCGGTGCTGGACGGGGTCGCATAGTAACGCCGCGCGATCTTCATCAGGAACGGCGTCGTCGCCATGGAGAGCGTCACCACCGCGCCGAACAGGCTCGACGCCTCCGGCGCGATCAGCCGGGCCGCCTCCGCCTGGCCGAACAGCACGAAGCCGAACTCGCCGCCCTGGCTCAGCAGCAGGCCCAGCGCGAAGGCCTGCTTGGTGCCGACGCGGAACGCCTTGGCGATGGCGAAGATCACCACCGCCTTCACCACCACCACCGCCGCCGCCATGCCGATCACGAACAGCGGCCGCGCCGCCACCACGTGCAGATCCAGCATCATGCCGACGGCGATGAAGAACAGGCCGATCAGGATCGTGCGGAACGGCTCCACATCCGCCTCCAGCTCGTGCCGGTAGGGCGAGTCCGCCAGCATCATGCCGGCGATGAATGCGCCGAGCGCGGTGGAGAGGTGCAGCGCCTCCATCACCGCGGCCGAGGCCAGCACGGTGAACAGGCCGGCGGCGACGAACAGCTCCCGCTCGCCCAGCCCGCCGATCAGGCGGAACAGCGGGTTCATGATGTACCGCCCGGCCACCACCAGCCCGACGACGGCCGCCACGGTGTAGACGCCCAGCAGCCACCCCGGCGGCGCCGCCGGATCGGCCGGCGCGCGGGAAAGGGCCGCCACGATCGTGATCAGCGGCACGATCGACAGATCCTGGAACAGCAGGATGGAGAAGGCGCGCTCGCCGATCGGCGTGTTCAGCCGCCCGGCCGATTGCAGCATCGGCAGCACCTGTGCGGTGGAGGAGAGCGCCAGCGGCAGCCCCAGCGCCAGCGCGGCCGAGGCGGAGAAGCCGGTGAACAGGAAGATCACGGCGCTCAGCGCGATGCCGCACACCACCACCTGCGCCAGGCCGAAACCGAAGATGTCGCGCTTCAGCCGCCACAGGCGGCTTGGGTTCAGTTCCAGCCCGACCAGGAACAGCAGCAGCACGATGCCCAGCTCGGCGATGCCCAGCTTGCTCTCCGCGCCGCCCACCAGCGCCAGACCCTGCGGCCCCAGCAGCGCCCCGGCGACGAGGTAGCCGAGCACCGCGCCCAGGCCGAAGCGGCGGAAGATCAGGACGAAGACGAGGGCGGCACCCAGCAGCAGCACGCCGTCGCGCAGCAGCAGCGCCGTGCTCGCCCCCTCGTTCACGCGAGGGTCGCCGGGCTGCCGGTGCGCGCCCTGGCCGCGGCCTCCGCCACCGCCTCGAAGGCCAGCCGGATCGAGGCGTGGCGCGCCTTGTGCGGGCGGGCGGGGGCGAAAATCTCCAGCCCCGGCCAGTCGCCGGGATCGTCCCGCTCGCCGGCCAGGAAGCCGCTCAGCGCGTCGCGCGCGGCGGCCAGCTCGTCGGCGCTGCGGCCGATCGCATGCTCGCCCATCAGCGCGGCGGACGCCTGGCCCAGCGCGCAGGCGCGCACCTCCTGCCCCAGCGCGGCGATGCGGCCGACCGCGTCCAGCCGCACGTCCACCGTCACCCGGCTGCCGCACACAGGCGAGCGGCGCTCCACGCTGGCGGCGGGCTCCGCCAGCCGCTCCTGATGCGGGATGGCGGTGGCGAGGCGGAGGATGGTGGTGTTGTAGAGCGCGGCGGACATGGCCCCCATGTAGGCCGGACACGTCCGCGCCACTACCCCTTGAAGACGCGCCGTCAGCGCGTGTCGCGCTGCTTGCCCGGCGCGCGCCCGGCCGCCTGCCGCATCGCGACGAAATCCACGATCGCGCGGCTGCTGGCGTTCAGCAGCGGAAAGGTGCGGGATGTCGTCATCCACTCGGGCCGCGCGGCGCCACCGCCGTAGAAGGTGTCGTTGGCGAGGTTGGCGAGCAGGAACAGCAGGGTCGCGCCGATCAGCCCCTTCAGCACGCCGAAACCGAAGCCGAGCAGCCGATCGAGCGGACCCAGCACCGATTGCCGCGTGCGCGCGCCGATCGATCCGGCCACCAGCTTGCCGGCGACGAACACGGCGCCGAACACCAGCACCAGCGCCAGCACCGACGCGCCCATCGTCGTGCCGACATGCGGCGCCAGCAGCAGGGTGGCGGGCGAATGCACCATCTTCACCGCGATGATCGCCGCCACCCAGGCGAACAGCGACAGCACCTCGGTGACGAAGCCCCGCACCGCGCCCAGCAGCGCCCCGCCGCCCACCAGCAGCAGCACGATGATGTCGAGCGTGGTTAGATTCACACCGTTCCTCCCCGAAACGGGAGGAGGACCGCGCGAAGCGTGGTGGAGGGGGCGAGCGGCGAAGCGAAGGAGCAGCGAGGGCACGCCCGCCGCGCCGCCCCTCCACCGCGCGATGCGCGGTCCCCCTCCCCCTGCCGGGGAGGAATGTGTAGCTGGGCGGCACCATCATCCGCGAAGCGCTACCCGCGCCCCAGCATATGGTCAACGAGCCCGCCCAAGGTCGCGTGACCGGAGAGCGCCATGCCCGCCCGCTCCTCCTTGATCGAGGCGGGCACCATCGCGCGGGTGAAGCCGAGCTTGGCCGACTCCTTCAGCCGCAACCCGCCATGCGCCACCGGCCGCAGCTCGCCGGAGAGCGCCACCTCGCCGAACGCGACCGATTCCGCCGCCACCGGCCGCTCCGCCAGCGCCGAGACGAGCGCCGCCGCCACCGCCAGATCCGCCGCCGGATCGACGATGCGATAGCCGCCGGCGACGTTCAGATAGACTTCGGCGGTGGAGAAGCTGAGGCCGCAGCGCGCCTCCAGCACGGCCAGGATCATCGCCAGCCGGCCGCCGTCCCACCCCACCACGGCGCGGCGCGGCGTCGCCCCGCTCGCCAGCCGCACGACCAGCGCCTGTATCTCCACCAGCACCGGCCGGGTGCCCTCCATCGCCGGGAAGACGGTGGCGCCGGCGATGCCCTCCCCACGATGTGTAAGGAACAGCGCGCTCGGGTTCGCCACCTCGTCCAGCCCCTGCTCGGCCATGGCGAAGACGCCGATCTCGTCGGTGCCGCCGAAGCGGTTCTTGATCGCCCGCAGGATGCGATACTGGTGGCTGCGCTCGCCCTCGAACGCCAGCACCGTGTCGACCATGTGCTCCAGCACGCGCGGGCCGGCGATCGACCCGTCCTTGGTGACGTGGCCGACCAGCACCAGCGCCGTCCCCCGCTCCTTGGCGAACCGGATCAGCTCCTGCGCGGAGGCGCGGACCTGGCTGACGGTGCCGGGCGCGCCCTCGATCAGGTCGGAGTGCATGGTCTGGATCGAATCGATCACCAGCAGGGCCGGCGGCGCCGCCTGCGACAACGTCGTCAATATGTCGCGCACCGACGTGGCGGAGGCGAGCAGCACCGGCGCATGGCCGAGGCCCAGCCGGCGGGCGCGCAGGCGCACCTGATCGGTCGCCTCCTCGCCGGAGATATAGGCCACCGATCGCCCGGCCAGCGCCATCCGCGCCGCCGCCTGCAGCAGCAGGGTGGACTTGCCGATGCCCGGATCGCCGCCGATCAAGGTCGCGGAGCCGGTGACGAGCCCGCCGCCCAGCGCGCGATCGAACTCGGCGATGCCGGTCGCCATGCGCGGCGGCAGCGCGATCTCCGCGTCCAGCCCCACCAGCGCCACGCGCTGGCCGCCGCCGCGCAGATCGTGCCGGGCGGAGAAGGGCGTCACGTTCGTCGCCTCCTCAGCCAGCGTGTTCCACTCGGCGCAGTCGACGCACTGGCCCTGCCACTTCGTCGTGGAACTGCCGCACGCCTGGCAGACATAGCGTTTCTGCAGCTTGGCCATGCACCTTCCCCGATCGAACGAAACGGGAACCTACGCGATCGCGCGCCGCGCCTCAATGGGCAAATGGCGCGCTCAGCCGGGCAAGCCGTCCAGCCAGTCGGCGATCATTCGCCGCCCGGCGGCCACCGTGTCCGCGCCCAGCCGGGCATGCTCGGCGCGCAGCCGGGCCGCATCGGTGCCCGCCTCCGCCACATAGGCGTCGGCCCCGTCCAGCCACGCGTCGAAGCGCGGATCGAGGCCCATCTCGGGGTGGCATTGCAGCGCCAGCAGCGTGTCGCCGCGGCGGAAGGCCTGGTGGCGGTAGGCGGGTGTGGAGGCGAGCAGCTCGGTCCCGTCCGGCAGGTCGAACGTGTCGCCGTGCCAGTGCAGCACCGGCACGCCGGCGATGTGGCGCAGCGGCGATCCCGCGCCGGCATCGTTCAGCAGCACCGGCGCGAAGCCCACCTCCTTCACCGGCCCGGGATAGACGCGGGCGCCCAGCGCCGCCGCGATCATCTGCGCGCCAAGGCACACGCCCAGGGTCGGCCGGTCCGCCGCCAGCCGCTCGGCCAGCCGCTCCACCTCGTGCACGATCCAAGGGTGGGCGGCGGTCTCGTAGACGCCCATCGGCCCGCCCATCATCACCACTAGGTCCGGCGCGATCAGGTCCAGCGCGGGAAAGGCGGGGTCGGTCACGTCGACCCGGTCGATCGCGAAGCCGGCGGCCTCCACGGGCAGGCGGAAGCCGGCGATGCCCTCATAGGGCGTGTGGCGGATCACGAGTGCGCTTTTCATGCGCGCGGGGCTAGCCAAGCCGGCCGGCCCCTGAAAGCTAGCGATTCTTGGGGCGGCCCAAGCCGGCGCCCGGCAGCGCACTCAGTCGCCGGTCAGGATGCGGTCGACCAGCTGCTTCACGCTGGGCACGAAACCGTTCGAGTAGAACGGATCCTGCTTGAAGCGATAGGCGGCGTGGCCGGCGAACATCAGATTCTCGTCGATCGGGCCGCCATGCGCGATATCCTGCAAGGTCTTCTGGATGCAGAAGCTGCGCGGGTCCGCCAGCCGCCCGGTGGAATTGCCCTCGGTATCGGCCCATGAGGAGAAGCCGCACTGGCTGAGGCAGCCCATGCAGTCCGCCTGATCCTTGCGGACGATCTTCATCTCCTCCGGCGTCACGAACACCAGCGTGTTGTCCGGCGTCTTCAGCGCGCTGGTGAAGCCCAGGCCGTGCCACTCCCGCGCGCGCAGCAGGTCGCCGCGCGTCACCCAGAAGCTCTTGCCCTTCACGCCCACGTCCAGCTGATACTGGTGGTCGCCCGCCGCCTCGCCGGAGAAGGCGATCTGCCGTTCGGAGCGCGCCTCCAGATTACGCAGGAACGGGTTGCGCACCGCCGAGGAGTAGAAGCCGGTGGGCGAGAAGCGGTGGAGCAGGATGTCGCCCTCCTCCAACGTCGTCAGGTGGTTCTTCCAATCATGCGGGATCGGGCTCTCGCGCGTCAGCAGCGGGCGCGTGCCGAACTGGAAGGCGATCGTGCCGAGCTCGGGATTGTCGATCCAATTGTCCCACTCGCGCAGGAACCACACGCCACCGGCCATCACGATCGGCACGTCGTCCGATATGCCGCCCTCGCGCATCGTCTCGCGCAGCGCCTTCACGCGCGGATAGGGATCCTCCGGCCGCAGCGGATCCTCGGCATTGGAGAGGCCGTTATGGCCGCCGGCGCGCCACGGATCCTCGTACACCACCGCCGCCAGCCACTCCGACGCCTTGGAATAGGCCCGCTTCCACAGCGCGCGGAAGGCGCGGGCGGAGCTGATGATCGGCAGGTAGCTCACCTGGTGCGAGGCGGCGATCTCGGACAGGCGATAGGGCATGCCCGCGCCGCACGTCACGCCGGACACCAGGCCCTTGGTGCGTTCCAGCACGCCCTGCAGCACGCGCTGCGCGCCGCCCATCTCCCACAGCACGTTGATGTTGATCGCGCCCTTGCCGCCGGCGATCTCGAACGCGCGGCGCACCTGCTCCACGGCGCCCTCGATCGCATACTCGATCAGCTCCTCGTGCCGCTCGCGCCGGGTGAGCGCGTGATACACCTGGGGGATGATCTTGCCTTCGGGATCGTAGCTGTCGGCATTCACCGCGGAGACGGTGCCGATGCCACCCGCCGCCGCCCACGCCCCCGAACTCAGATGGTTGGAGACGGCGACGCCCTTGCCGCCCTCGATCAACGGCCAGACCTCTCGCCCGCCATAGACAATCGGTCTTACACCCTTGAACAATCATGCCTCCATGGGACGTACCGGCGCCGCTATAGCAGCGGCGCGGATCAAAGCGAGCGAATTGCCCGGCTGCCGCGCTCCGCGTGAAACCGGATATACCACAAGCGAAAGATCATTGCGCGCGCGCCGGCATAAAGATTCGCGGGGGCCGATCTGGTCTAAATGCCAGCGGCCGCCGCTCCGGCGGGCGCTATGCTGGGCGAAAAGGGGATTGCCCGTGCCGCTGGACCTGCCCGTTCGCCAGATCGCCTACTTCGTGCCCGACGTGCGCGAGGCCGCCCGCCGCCACGCCGCCCTGTTCAACTCCGGCCCCTATTTCGTCGCGGACAACATCCCGCTGCGCGCCGCCTGGCACCGCGGCACGCCGGTGGAGCTCGATCACAGCTCCGCCTACGGCCAGTGGGGCGAGGTGATGGTGGAGTTCGTCCAGCAGAACAATCCCGGCCCCTCCGTCTTCCGCGACATGTATGGCGAGGGCGAGCAGGGCATGCACCATGTCGCGATCATCGTGGCGGACGTGCGGGCGGCACAGGCGCATTTCGAGGCGGACGGCCTCGTCACCGCGCTGGAAGCGGAGATGAACGACGGCTTCGTGTTCCTGATGATGGACGGCGTCGCCCGCTACGGCCACATGATCGAGCTGTATGAGGGCGTGCCCTCGCTCACCGGCTTCTACGATTTCGTGAAGGCGGCGTCGGTGGGGTTCGACGGCACCGATCCCATCCGCCAGATCGCCTTCGACTAAGCCGCGCTCACCCGTCGCGCGTGGCCGCCAGCCGCGCGCGATAGCGCGACATGGTGGTGCCGGCCCGGCGCTGGAACGCCCGCCTCGCCGCCTCCGTGCTGGAGAAACCGACCAGCCGGGCGATCTGCTGCGGCGGCAGCGCGCTCTCCTCAAGCATCCGCTTGGCCTGGTTCACCCGCGTCTGCTCGACGAAGTCGGTCGGCCGCATGCCGGCCTCCTGCTGGAACACGCGGGCGAAGTTGCGCGGGCTCATCGCCGCCAGCGCGGCCAGCGCCGTCACCGAGAGGTCCGCCTCCATATGGTCGCGCACATGCTGCTGGACCCGCTGGATGGGGTCGCGGGTGGCGGATTGCGTCGCCAGCTGCACGCTCAGCTGCGCCTGCGCGCCGGATCGCTTCATGAACAGCACCAGCCGCCGGGCGATGGCGAGCGCCAGCTCGCGGCCGTGATCCTCCTCGACCAGGCTCAGCATCAGGTCCGCCGCCGCCGCCCCGCCGGCCGAGCTGAACAGCGGCCCATCGCGCACGAAGATGCGGTCCGGCTCCAGCCGCGCGAGTGGAAAGGCGGCGCGCAGCTCGGCCGAGCATTCCCAGTGGGTCGTCACCCGCCGCCCGTCCAGCAGACCGGCCGCGCCGAGCAGGAAGGCGCCGTTGCCGATCGATCCGAACCGCGTCGCCGCCGCCGCGTGCCGCTTCAGCCACGCCACCACCTCGGCCGCCGGGGGCGTCTTCCAGCTGCCGCTCGATGCGACGATCAGCAGCTGCGCCGGCTCGTCGGACGCGGCGATGCCCGCCGCCGGCAGCAGCGTCATGCCGGATCGGGTGGCCAGCGGCGCCGGCGTGTTCGCCACCAGCCGCACGACATAGTTCGGCACGGCCGGCGATGCATGCTGGCGCACGCAGGCGAGAACATCGAATATCGCGGCAAGTTCGAGCGCGTAGACATCGGGCGGCGCGTAGACGGTGACAAGCATTGCCCCACCTCGCAAACAGCGGCCCGGAGTTTTGATAAAAATCTGATCTCCGGATACCGCGATCTTATCTTCCGCCCGAACGACGGCCAAAGTCAAGCGGCCGTCGGTACGGTTGCACGCAAACTAACCGCATGCGAGCAGGCCCGTCACCGGCAGCACGAAACCGTCTCCGTCGGTCCGCTCCAGCCCCAGCGATCCGGCGACCACGGCGCCGTCGCTCAGCCCCCGCCGGTTCTCGATCGAGAGTTCGAGCGAGAGGGTGATGCGGCCGTCGCCGTAGCGCGCCGTCGGCTCGCTGGCGAAATCGCCGCCGCCCAGGCGCGGCAGATCCACCGGGCGGCCGTCCAGCAGGATGCGGGCGAAGGTGGGCGGGCCGGATTTCGCCATCAGCACCAGCCGCGCGGAAGGCGCCGCCTTCCACAGGAACAGCCCGCACTCGCCCGCGCCCAGCGCCTGCCGCGGCAGCGCGCCGAGCGGTATGCCGTCCGGCCGCTGGGACGGCGCCGGACCCGCCCGATCCGCCGGGCGCCCGCCGCAGCCGGCGGCCAGCGAGAACAGCAGCAGCGCGGCGGCGCGGCGGCGCGTCACGAACACGCCACGGCGCCCGTCACAGCGCGCCCGTCACCGCCAGCGCATAGCCGCCGGCCACGGGCGAGAAGCCGGCGGCCAGCAGCGCGTCGCGCGTGGCGGGCGTGGTCGGCTGCACCTTCAGGTCCGCGCGATAGGCGCCGCCTGTCGCGACGTGCAGGGTCAGGCTCTCCATCCCGCTCTGGCCGACAAGCGGCAGCAGCAGCGCGCCGCCGTCGCAGCGCGCCGCGCCGCTCAGGCCGCCGGGCAGGTTCAGCCCGGCCGGCGCGCCCTCGATCACGGCCTTCACCAGCCCGTCGGCCCGGTCGCACAGCCCGTCCCGAAAGGTGACGCTCACGTCGGAGAGGTCGATCGCCGCCACCGGCAGCGGCATCAGCCGCCGGCCCAGCGGCACCCGCGCCGTGACGTCGTCGATCCCGAAGCGATGCCGCGACACCGTCAGCGCGCCGGCGAACCCGCCCGCGGTCTCGCCGGCGGAGGCGAGATCCAGGCGTGCCCGGCCCACCAGCAGCGGCAGCGGCGCCAGCCGGGCAGAGAGATCGCCCAGCGGCGCATCGCCGAAGCGCGCCTCGGCCAGCGTGCCCAGCCACACGCTGCCCCGCGCCTCCCGCGCGGCGAAGCCGCCGGCGCCCAGGTCCAGCCAGCCGATCACCAGCCGCAGCGGCATCAGCAAAACGAGGCCGACCAGCAGCGCGCAGAGGAAGAACAGGCTCGGGCGGAGCGGCAGGCGGATCCTTCGCATCAGCGGCTCCTCGCCCGCAGGCTGGCGTCGACGGCGATCGTCGCATCGCTGTTCGTGCGGGCGGACAGCCGCTCGACGATGATGCCGTCGCGCCGTTCCAGATCGGCGATCCAGCCGAAGAAGGCCTGCGCCTTGGCCGATTCCAGCGCGATCGCCACGCGGTTGCCGTCCGGCGTCACCCGCAGCTTCGCGAAGCCAGCCTCCACCGCCTTCTGGCCGACGAGGGTGGCGAGCGGCGCCTGCGGCGGCGGCGGGCCGCTCTTTTCCAGGAAGGCGATGCGGTCCGCCTGGCCGCGCGCCTGCGCCATGTCCAGCACGGCGCGGCCGTGCCGCTCCCGCGCGTCGGCCAGCGCATCGTCGAGCGGGCGGACGATCAGCAGCCAGGCCAGCACGATCGCGATCGCCGCCGCCATCGCCAGCAGCATCCGCTGCTCGCGCGTGGTGCGCAGGCCCCACCAGAAGCGCAGCTGGCGCATCATCGGCCGCGCACCGTGATCTCGGCGATCTGGCGGCCGCCGCCGGGCCGCACGTCGCCGCTGTCCACCGCGAAGCCGGCCGCCTCGATCCGCCGGGCGAGCGCGGCGATGTCCGCCGCGTCCGCCGCCGTCGCCGTCACCCGCAGCGCGCCGCCCTCGTCGAAGGCCAGAGCGGAGAGTTCCACATTGGCCGTGTCGCGCACGGCGGCGAACACGGCGGCGGCGCTGGCGCTGAAGCCCAGCCCGGCGCCGCGCAGCTCCGCCAGCCGGCCGGAAAGCTGGGACGGCGCATCGTCGATCGTCGCCACCCGCGGCAGCGCCGATCGCGCGACGCCCGCCACCTCGCGCTCCAGCCGGTCGGCGGCGAAGCTGTATTTCAGGATCAGCACGATCTGCACGGCCAGGATCGCGAGCAGGATGAAGCCGCCGAGCAGCGCCAGCCGCCTGACCAGCGGCCAGTCGATCCGCCAGCGCCGGCGCCGCGCGAACGGCCCCTGCCGCAGGTCCAGCGGCGCCGCCGCTAGCGCAGCACCCAGCCCCGCCTCCACCGCCGCATCGTCCACCGCCACGATCGACCCGTCGGCCATCAGGGCGGCCAGCGCCGGCTCGGCCGCCAGCGCCACCGCCGGGCCGCGCAGCAGGTGCAGCCCGCCCTGCGCCCAGCGCACAATGCCCTCCTCCGGCGGCAGCAGCAGCAGCGGCTCCGGCAGCACCGCGTCGGGATCGAGGCCCAGCGCCTGCGCCTGGGCGAGCCACGCGGCCATCCGCTCCGGCGCCACCAGCGCCACCGCCCGCGTCTCGCCGCCGGCGGCGCCCAGCGCCACGTGCAGCCGCTCGGCCGGCGCGGCGCTCACCTCGCCCGCCGCCAGCCGCGCCGCGGCGATCGCCTGCGCGGGGGAAAGGGCGGGCAGTTCGATCCAATGGATCACCACATCCTCGCCCGGCACGATCAGCACGACGCGCTCGTCGCCGTCGCGATCGGGGTCGCCGGCCTCGTCCGCCGGTGGCGGCACCGCGCCCGCCCCGCCGCGGGCGATCACCGCGCCGTCGCGCAGGCGCATCCAGCCGCGCGGCGGCGTCAGGCCGTCGTCGAGGAACAGCAGCAGGAAGTCGCCCCCGCTCATGCGCCGCCGGTCATTCGTCGATCCCCCAACGCCGCACCACCAGCTTGGCGGGGGTCAGCCCGCCATCGATCAGCGCCGTCTCCGTCACCTGCGCGCCGCCCAGTTCCACGTCAAGGTCGAGCGCGAACCAGCGGGTGCGCAATTGCGGCTGGCTCCGCACGTCCGCCTCGGGCGGCACGCCGGCTAGGCCCGGCTGATCCCAGAACTCGGCGATGCTGTTCCAGCCGAGCGGCGGCCGCTGCACCAGCACCTGCGCCGCCCGCGCCGCATCCATCCGGTACGGCAGCAGCATGGCCAGCAGGACGGACTGATCGGGCAGCAGCGTGTTCACGTTCAACGGCGACATGTCGGTGGTCGGCAGGGCGCACACCCACGGCCGCAGGATGCGGTAGATGTCGCTCGTCACGCCCGATACGGCGCGCAGTTCGCTCACCTCGGAAAGCAGGGTGTTGCCGGCGCGATAGGGCTTCTGCGCGCGCAGATAGTCGCTGTCCTCCGCGCCGTCGGGGATCGCCGTCGAGTCCGTGTCCAGCCAGTCGGCCAGGCCCGCCGCCACCCGCCGCGCATCCGGATCGGCGATGCCCAGCAGCCGCATCAGCGACAGGAACTGGGCGATGCCGGCCGGCCGCGCGGTAAGCTGGCTGGCGGAGATCCCTTCCGCCAGGCTGTTCAGGTTGAAGCAGTTGCCGCCGTCGCGCACGCGCAGGGCGGCGATGCCGCCCGGAATCGGCAGGCGCGTGACGCGCCCGTTCCAGCCGCCCGCCAGGGTGGTGGTGCCGGTCTGGCGGCCGTCGAGCAGGCCCACCTTCGTCATCGCCAGCGCCTCGGCGCCGAACGCGTAGGCGCGCGCCTGATCCAGCGCGGCGGCGTTGGTGGCGAGGCTGGTGGCCAGCCGCAATTTCTCGAGCGCCACGACCGAGATCGCCGCCATCACCGCCACCAGCAGCAGCACCGCCAACAGGGCGGCGCCACGCTCCCGCGCCGGCGCCGTCACAGGCCGGTGCCCGTCTGGAACACCTGCCGCACCGGGCCGATCCCGTCTATGTCGAGCACCATTTCCACCGCGCGCGGCACGGCGTCGGCGCGCGTGGCATCCCACCGCTCGCGCCACTCGCCGCCAAGGCGGTAGCGCAGGCTCATTGACCGCACGCCACGGATGATGACGGCGGGCGGCCCCGGCTCGGCGCCGTCCAGCATCGGCGCGGCGCTCCGCTCCAGCCGGTCGCCGACCAGCCGGTACTGCACCTTCTGCAGCGAGGCGCGCGGCGCCCCATAGGGGTTCTCCCACCCGCGCCGGACGAAGGCGAGCGCCACCTGCCGATCGCCGCCGGCCGAGCCGAAGAAGGCGACCTGCGCCGCCCCGCTGGCACTGCGGCTGATGCGCGGCGCGGCCTGGGCGAGATCGGCCGTCAGGATCGCCGAGACCCGCCGGATCGCCGCGATCTCCGCCAGCTTCTCCCCCGCAGCACCCTGCGCCCTGGCGCTGAATCCCAGCAGCGCCACCCCCGCCGCCGCCAGCAGCCCAAACACGAACAACGCCACCATCAGCTCGATCAGCGTGAAGCCGTGTTCGGCGGAACGCTGCGAAAGCTCGAAGCCGTGTTCGGCGGAACGCTGCGAAGGCTCGAAGCCGTGTTCGGTGGAGCGCGGCGAACCTTCGAAGCCGCACCCGGCCGGTCGCGGCGGCACTGGCACCGTCACGCCCGCCTCCCGGCTGCCGGCAGGGCGGGCATCGACGATCACGCCAGAGACAGCCGGAACACGGTGAGCACGCCGGCGCGCTGCCCGTCATCGTCCGTCACCGAGACGTCGATCCGCTGCACGCGCGGATCGGGCGTCTTGGTCGTCCGCCGCACCCAGTGCCAGAGCCGACCGCCATTGCGCTCCTCGCCGTTCAGCAGGCCGAGCGGCGGGGCGCCACGATCGGTCAGCGCCTCCACCGCCACGTTGCGCGCGACGATCTGGCCGATCGTCCGATCGCGCAGGATCGCGGTCTGCGACACGGTCGCCCCCTCCAGCCGCAGCAGCGCGATCGCCGCCAGGCTGAAGATCGCCAGCGCGACCATCAGCTCGATCAACGTGAAGCCGTGTTCGGCGGAACGTCGCAAAGCCGCGAAGCCGTGCTCGGCGGAACGTCGCAAAGCCGTGAAGCCGTGCTCGGCGGAGCGTCGCGAACGTGCGAAGCCGTGTCCGCCGGAACGCGCCTCTCCCCCGTCACCCCGGACCTGTTCCGGGGCCCACCTTGCGGCGGACGCCGCCACCGGAGGCGCAGACGACACCGCTCGACGGAAGGCAGTCCCCGGAACAGGTCCGGGGTGACGAAGCCTCGCACCGGGCGCCGGCTCAACCATCGACGCGCACCGAGCCGTCGGCGGCGATGTGCACCGTCATGCGCGTCGCATCGCGCACCAGGGTCACGTCGAGCGGCTCGACGATGCCGGTCGGGTCGAACAGGGCGCGCGCCTGGCCCACGTCGCCGACCAGCGCCGTCGCCCCCTTGGCCCAGCGCCGCTGCTCGAACGGCTTCTCGCCCAGCAGGGTCCACGCGCCCCGCTCGCGCCGCTCGAAGCCGTAGCCGTCGCTCGTCACCAGCAGGGCGATGGCGCGCGCCTCGATCACCGCCTTGTCCTGCGCGGCGTGGGCGCGGGCGGCGAAACGCTCGGCATCGCTGCGCAGGTCGCCGCGCGGATCGGGCATCGCCAGCACCACCGCGCCGGTCAGCAGCCCGATGATCGCCATCACGATCATCAGCTCGACCAGCGTGAAGCCGTGTTCGGCGGAACGCCTCACAAGCGTGAAGCCGTGTTCGGCGGAACGCCTCACGCACGTGAAGCCGTGCTCGGCGGAACGCACAAAGGACACGAAGCCGTGCTCGGCGGAACGCACAAAGGACATGAAGCCGTGCTCGGCGAAACGCTTTCCCTCCCCGTCATCCCGGACTTGTTCCGCGGCCCACCGCGCGGCCGACGACCCTGCGAGAGGCGCTGATGACGCCGATCGCGGCGGGGTAGGCCCCGGAACAAGTCCGGGGTGACGGGAAGTGGGAGGGTGATGCTTGGCGCCTGGGTGCGGCATGACGCGGGGCCGCCGCCCGGCCGCTTCCGGCCGCCGCATCCGTGCCGCCGGCGGATGGCCGCCGGGGCCGTTACTTCCAGTTGCCGATATCGGCATCGTTCCCTTCGCCACCCTCGCGGCCGTCGGCGCCGTAGCTGAAGATGTCCACGGCGCCATGCTTGCCCGGCGAAACGTAGTGATAGGGGTTGCCCCACGGATCGTCCGGCAGCTTGCGGATGTAGCCGCCGGGCCGGTAGCGCCCGGTATCGACGCCGGCCGGCGCGCTCACCAGCGCCTTCAGGCCGTCGCCGCCGCCGGGATAGGAGAGATTGTCCAGCCGGTACATCTCGGCCGCCTGCTCCAGCAGGGCAATGTCGGTCTTCGCCTTCTCCACCCGCGCCTTGTCCTGGCTGGGCAGCACGTTGATGACGACGATCGTGGTCAAGAGCCCGATGATGACGATCACGACCATCAGCTCGACCAGCGTGAAGCCGTGTTCGGCGGAACGCACAAAGGACGTGAAGCCGTGTTCGGCGGAGCGCGCTACCGGCCTGAAGCCGCACTCGGCGGAGCGCCTCGCCGGCGCACGGGAAGTTTCGGTCCGTCGCTTGGTCATCGTCATCCTTCAGGCTCCGGCGAGCGTATCGAGTTGCAGGATCGGCAGCAGGATCGAGAGGACGATCAGCGCCACGATGCCACCCATCAGCACGATGATCAGCGGCTCCAGCAGCGAGAGCGCCGTCGCCGTGAACGAATCGAACTCGCGCTCCATATAGTCGGCCGCGCGCTCCAGCATGGTGTCGAGCTTGCCGGACGCTTCGCCCGATGCCGCCATGTAGACCAGCAGCGGCGGGAACACGCCCGCCCGCCGCATCGCCGCCGACAGGCTGCCGCCGCCGCGTATCGCCTCGACGATATCGCTGGAGGCGGCGCGCAGCGCGCGGTTGTGCACGGTCGATACGGTCAGGGTCAGCCCCTCTAGCAGCGGCAGGCGGCTCGCCACCATCGTCGCCAGGGTGCGGGAGAGGCGGGCGGCGTGGAGATCGCGCACCAGCCGGCCCAGCAGCGGCAGCCGCAGGATGCTGCGATCCACCCACATCCGTATCGCCGGATCGCGCAAGCCCCGCCAGATCAGGAAGCCGGCAGCGGCCAGCCCGATCGCCAGCGCCCACCACCAGCCGACGAGGAAGGCGGAGAGGCCGATCACCATCCGCGTGAGCAGCGGCAAGGTCTGGCCCACCGTGTCGAACTGTTCCACCACCTGCGGCACCACGAACACCATCAGCGCGAACACCACGGCGATCGCCACGAAGGCCAGCACCGTGGGGTAGGCGAGCGCGGTGATCACCTTGCCGCGCACCGTCGCCTGCCGCTCCTGCAGGTCGGCCAGACGCTCCAGGATGGTCGGCAGCGTGCCCGATCCCTCGCCCGCCGCCACCATCGCGCGGTAGAGCGGCGGGAAGCTCGGCGCCTCGCGCGTCATTGCCTCCGACAGGCGCCGGCCCTCCACCACGCCGCCATGCACCCGCCCCAACACGCGGCGCACCTGCTCCTGCTCGGCCTGGCGCACGATGGTGCGGATCGCCTCCTCCAGCGGGCTCACCTGCGCCAGGGTGGCGAGCTGGCGGGTGAACAACGTCAGCTGCTTGGCGGAGAGTTTGCGCCGCAGGGTGATGCGCTGCGAGAGCAGGGCCGGCGAGGCCGGCGCGCCGCCCCTTCCCGCCTCGATCCGCACGACGTAGAATTTGCGGGTGGCAAGGCGGGCGCGCGCATCCTCGATCGTCGCGGCGCTCACCTGCCCGCGCTTCTCCCGCCCGGCCACGTCGAGCGCCAGATAGTCGAAGTCAGGCATCGATCGGCACCGCCGGCGCATCCGGCACGCTCTCCCGGCGGGAGATGCGCACCGCCTCCTCGGGCGTCGTCACGCCTTCGCGCACCAGCGCGCGGGCGGCGGCGGTCAGGGTCGGCGCGTGGGCGAAGGCGTGGGCGGCGATGGCATCCTCGTCCGCGTCCTCGTTGATCATGCGGCGGATCCGGTCGTCGATCCGCACCGCCTCGAACACGCCGATGCGGCCGCGATAGCCGCTGCCGCCGCACGCGTCGCAGCCGCGCGCCTCGTGCACGGTCTCGCCCGGCTCCAGCCCCAGCAGGGCGGCGACGGCCGCGCTCGCGGGTTCCGCCGCCGAGCAGTGCGGGCACAGCCGCCGCACCAGCCGCTGGGCGATCACCGCGCGCAGGGTGGAGGCGAGCAGGAACGGCTCCACCTTCATGTCGCGCATCCGCGTGATCGCGCCGATCGCATCGTTGGTGTGGACGGTGGAGAGCACCAGATGGCCGGTCAGCGAGGCCTGCACGGCGATGTCGGCCGTCTCGCGATCGCGGATCTCGCCGATCATCACCACATCCGGATCCTGCCGCAGGATGGCGCGCAGGCCGGCGGCGAAGCTCAGCCCCACCTTGGCGTTCACCTGCGTCTGGCCGACCCCGTCGATGGCGTATTCGACCGGGTCCTCCACCGTCAGGATGTTGCGGCTGCCGTCGTTCAGGGTGCGCAGGCCGGCGTAGAGCGAGGTCGTTTTGCCCGATCCGGTCGGCCCCGTCACCAGCACCACGCCGTTCGGCTCGGCCAGGGCGGCGCGGAACACGGCGTCGATCGCCGGCGGCATCCCCAGCATCTCCAGGTCGATGCCGGCATTCTCCTTGTCCAGGATGCGCAGCACCACCCGCTCGCCCGCCCGGCTGGGCAGAGTGGAGACGCGCACGTCCAGCAGCTTGCCGCCCAGGGTCAGGCCGATGCGCCCGTCCTGCGGCACGCGCCGCTCGGCGATGTCCAGCCGCGCCATCACCTTCACCCGGCTGACGACCACGGGGGCGACGTGCGGCGGCATCCGCAGGGTCTCGCGCAGCACGCCGTCGATCCGCATCCGCACGACGAGGCCGGTCTCGTACGGCTCGATATGGATGTCCGACACGCCCTGCCGCGCGGCATCGGCGATGATGCCGTTGATGAGGCGGATGGCCGGCGCGTCGTCCGCCGTGTCGAGCAGGTCGTCCGCCGAGGGCAGGTCGCTCGCCAGCATCATCAGCTCGTCGCCGAGGCCCAGCGAGCCGGCCGCGTCCGCCGCCGCCTGCCCGTCCATCGCGTAGCGTTCGGAAAGGATGCGGTCGAACCGCTCGGGCGCGACATGCTCGACCGCAAAGGCGCGGGCCAGCACGCGGCGCACCTCCAGCAGCGGGCGCGGATCGGCGCCCTGCCGCAGCGCCACCGTCAGCGGATCGGTGGCGACGATCGCCATGCCGAACCGCCGCGCGAAGCCATAGGGGATAGCGGCCAGCGGTGGGAGCGAGGCAGGCGGAACAGGCGGCGTCTCCTCGCCCCCTTCGTCATCCCGGCGTATGCCGGGATCCATGGACGGCTGCACGATCATGGCCGGATCGCTGCCTCGCTCCGCACGACCGTTCCCCCGCCTCCGGCCGATCGCCCTGCCCGGCAAGCGCCCGTATCCATGGATCTCGGCCCTCGCCAAGATGACGGTGCGGAGCGGAAGGGCGGCCGCACCCTCACCGCCCCGCCTGCGAAGGCGGCACCGGCACCGGCCGGATCACCTCGGTGGAGGATCGCATCTGCGGCGTGATGATCTGCTTGGCCGGCGGGGCGAGCGGCGGCGCGGCATCCTCGCCCGGGCCGTTGGCCGGCGGGGCGCCCGGCGCCGTCGTGCCCATATAGTCGCGCACCATCTCGTCGATCGTCGGCTCGCGCTCGGGTCGCTGGGTGGCCTGCATGTCGCGGATATAGCCGTAGCGCTGGGCCGCCACGGCGCGCGCCTCGTCGGCCGATCGCACGATCGTCGGGCGGATGAACACCATCAGGTTGGTCTTGGCGCGCGAGCGTGAACGCGATTTGAACAGCTCGCCAAGACCCGGAATGTCGCCCAGCAGCGGAATCTTCTCGATCGTGCGCCGCTCATTGTCGTCCAGCAGCCCGCCCAGCGCGATGATCTCGCCGTCGTCGACGGTCACCGTCGTCTCGATCTCGCGCTTGTTGATGATGAGGTCGCTATTGTCGGACGAGACCGGCCCGGCGATCGAGCTCACCTCCTGCCGCAGGAACAGCTTGATCGCGCCGCCGGCGTTGATCTGCGGCTTCACCTCCAGCTGGATGCCCACATTCTCGCGCTGCACGGTGCGGAAGGCGTTGTCGAAATTGTTGCTCAGCGCCTGGCCGGTAGTGATCGGCACCTCCTGCCCGACCAGGATCTTGGCCTCCTGATTGTCGAGCGTCATCACCGAGGGCGTGGAGAGGATGTTCGACTGGGTATCCGATTTCACCGCGTTGATGATCGTGGCGAACAGCCCGTCATTGCCGATCTTGCTGGCGAAGCCGGCGAAGCCGCCGGCGGCACCCAGGATGGAGCTGACCGCCGCCTGCGCCAGCGAATCGCTCACGGAGTTGCTCGTCTGGGTGACGGTGGTGGTGCCGTTGACGGTGGTGGTCGTCTGGTTCAGCTGGCGCGCGCCGATCGCGCCGGCGATGGTCAGGATGTTAGGCGCGCTGTTCGAATAGTTGGTCGCGGCGAACGGGATGCCGGATCCGGGCAGGCCGCCCAGCAGGAACTGCACGCCCAGGTTGCGCGCCGCATTGTCCGATATCTCGACGATGATCGCCTCGACCAGCACCTGCTCGCGCCGCGAATCGAGCTGGCGGATCACCGCGCCCAACGTGCGCTGAAGATCGCTGGGGGCCGAGATGATGATCGCGTTCGCGCCCTCGTAGCGGGCGATCACCGGCTGCGCCCGGCCGTTTCCAGCGCCACCGCCGCTGCCGCTCGTGGCGGCCGTGCCGCCGGCCGCGGCGGGGGTGGAAACCGGCTCCGGCGATATGGCGGAGGCGCCCACCGCGCGCGCGCCCGGCGGCACGATGGTGGAGCTGTTGGCCGCCGGCGCCACCGAAGCCGCCGCCGTCACCTGCTGGCCGACGAGCTGTTGCAGCACCGGAAGCAGCTTGGCGGCATCGGCATGTTCCAGGAAGATCACGCGGATCTCGGTGCCGCTGGCCGCCCGCGAATCGAGGTCGCGGGCGATCTCGGCCAGGCGGGAGACGGTCGTCGGGTCTCCGCGCAGCGCGATCGCGTTGCTGCTCTCCACCGCGACCACCGATACGGCCGGCCCGCCGGTGCCGCCGGCGCCGCCCTGCCCCGCGCCCGCCAAGGTCTGCAGCGATGTCGCTATCTCGCGCGCGGCGGCGTTCTTCAGCACCACCACCCGCGTGGCGGCGGTATCGCGATCGATGCGGGAGATCAGCTCGCGGATGCGGCGGATATTGTCGGCATAGTCGGCCACGATCACCGAATTGCCGGCGCGGTTGGCGCTCACCGATCCCTCGCGGCTCACCAGCGGGCGGATCGTATCGACGGCGGAGGGCGCGTCGATGGATCGCAGGCGGAAGACCTCCGTCACGAAGCTGTTGTTCGATTGGCCGCGGCTGCCCACCCGCCCCGGCTGCGAGGCGGCGGTATCCACCGGCTGCACGCGGAAGGCGCCGCCCGCCGCCGGCACCGCGACCAGCCCGTTGGCGCGCAGGGTGGAGAGGAACAGCTCGAAATACTCGGAGCGGGAGAGTGGCCGGTCGGTGACGACCGATACCTTTCCCTGCACGCGCGGATCGATGATGAAGGTGCGGCCCGTCACCTTCGACGCATCCTGGATGAAGGCGCGGATGTCGGCGTCGCGCAGATTCAGCACCTGCTGGGCCGATGTCGGCGCCGCCAGCGCCAGCAGCAGCGCGGGGATGAGTGCCGGCGCCTTCACTGCACCACCCTCACGCGCAGCGGCACTTCGCTGCCGCCGCGCTCCACGATCATCGTCACCTCGCCGCTTACGGATAGCTGCTGCTGGATGCGTCGCGCATCCTCCGCGCCGCTCACGCGCGCGCCGTTCACCGATATCACCACGTCGCCCGGCTGCAGGCCGGCGGCGCGCAGCGCGTCGCCCGTGCCGTTCGCCTGCACGGTGAAGCCGTCCACGCCGTTGCGGCCGGTGCGCGGCGCGAAGCGCGCGTCGCCCAGCAGTGAGGAGGCGGTGACGGCCGGCACCGGCGGCAGCAGCGGATTGCCGGCGGCGGGCGGCGGCGGCGCGGCGGCGCTCACCGCGGGCTGGCCCGGAGGAGGAGGCGGCGGCGAGACCACGGTCGCCGGCTGCGACTGATCGAGGAACACCTGCTCGTCCGCGCCGCCGCGCAGGATCGTGACGTGATCGAACGCGACGGACTTCAGCGTCACGCCCGGCATCACCTCCTCACCCACGGAAACGCTCTGCTGCACGCCGTTCGGCAGCCCCAGTATCGCCGAGCCGCGGCCGGATGCCTGATCGGCGCGGATGCCGAACAGCTTGATGTCCAGCCCCGTCACCACCGCCGGCCCGCCGGGCGCGGCCAGCCGGAAGAACGGATCGAACGCGCCGAAGATGGCCGGCGAGACGATCGCCGCGCCGGTATCCGGCCGCCAGTCTCCCACCGGGCCGACCGGCGTCACCAGGGTGAGCAGCAGCCGCGCCGATTGCAGCGCCAGCACCGAGAGCAAGGCGAGTTCGGCGACGGAATACCAGTTCGTGCGGGGCAGCCGCGCGAGCAGGCGCCGGGCCCGCCGATCGAGAACAAGACGCATCTGCCAACCAACCCCCGCAAGCCCGGCGCCACCCTTATTACATTCGCATGTGCCCGCGCGACTGCTTTCGTGGGCGTGAACGACGCTATCCCGCGCCCAGCCCCGACGCCTCGCCCAGCCACAGCCCCCAGGCGGCGATCGCCAGCAGCGTGCCCAGCGGCACCCGCGTCGTCGCCGCGACCGATCGACCGCCGGCGCGCGCGGCGATCAGCGCCGCGATGCCGATCAGGCTGGCGGCCAGCAGCACCGGCGGCAGCGCCCGCCAGCCGAGCCACAGGCCGATCGCACCGAACAATTTGGCGTCCCCCGCCCCCAGCCCCTCCCGGCCGCGCAGCGCCCGATAGGCATGAGCGATGGCGGCCAGCGCCGCGTAGCCGGCGACGCCGCCGATCAGCCGATCGCGCAGCGCCGGATGCAGCCCGGCGATCCCGCCGGCCAGGCCCAGCAGCGCCAGCGGCGCCGTCAGCCTGTTCGGCAGCCAGTAATGCTCCAGGTCCAGCGCCGCCAGCGCCAGCAGCAGCCAGCCGAACAGCGCGCCCGCCAGGCCCGCCGGCCCCGGTGCCGCCAGCAGCGCCGCCGCGCCGATCCCGGTCGCCAGCGCCTCGATTGCCAGGTGACGCCGGTCGATAGGCGCGGCGCAGGCCCGGCAGCGACCGCCCGCGATGGCGAAGGAGAGCAGCGGCACCAGTTCGCCCGCGCCCAGCGTGCGGCCGCAGCCGTCGCAGCGCGATCGCCCGCGCGCCGCCTCGCCGCGCGGCCAGCGCACCACGATCGTCGCGAGGTAGCTGCCCGCCACGGCACCGAGCAGGGCGCCGAGCGAGAGCCACAGCCAGAGGGGGAGTTCGGGCGTCAGTCGATCGTCTCGCCAGCGGCCACGCCCCAGATATGGTCGATCTCGACATAGCCGGCGCGGCCGTGCACGTCGAACTCGCACCAGCCGGCCGCGCAGTGGGAGACCTTGCCGACCACGCCCGGCTCCGCCCGCCACGTCACCTTGGCGCCGCGATCGGGCGCGGCGCGGAGCGGCCGGATCTCGCCGCGGATGATGGCGGTGCGCTGCTCGCTGAGCAGGAAGGAGCGCATCCAGCCCTCCACTCCGTCCGGATCGACGATCCGGCGCCACTCGTTGCGCACCTGCATCACCTTCACCGGCAGTTCGGCGCGGACATATTCCCAGTTCGCCGGATAGTTGGTGCCCGGTCCCGTCCGCATCCGCGCCTTGGGGGCGGAGATTGAGGCCCAGTAGGGCACCTCCCGCGCCTTCTGCGCCACCGCCGGTGCGGGAACGGCCATCGCCGCCGCCAGCCAGCCGCCTGCGGCCCAAGCCCCGATCGATCCGCCACGCATACCCGTCACCCGTCCGTCCGCCGTCACCACCCCGGCTCCTGTAGAGCGGTTCGCGCCAGCGGTGAACCACCTGATCGAACCGGCCGGCCGCATCGTTCCGGCGGTGGAACCGCATTGCGGGCGCGCCGTTCACCCGGCATCGGTTCGCAGTCAGGGAATGGAAGCCATGAAGAATATCGGTCTGATCTCCGGCGTCGTCGCACTCTCGGTGGCGTTCGCCGCGCCGGCCTATGCGCAGAGCTCCGGCCAGCTGCTGAAGGGCGGCGCGATCGGCGGCGCAGGCGGCGCGGTGGCCGGCGCGGTCATCCCCGGCATCTCCACTGGCGAGGGTGCGCTGCTGGGCGCCGGCGCCGGCGTGGCCGTCACCGCGCTCACCAAGAACAAGAAATATTATCGCGATAATCGCGGTCGCAAATATTACATCAACAAGCGCGGCTACCGCGTCTACAAGTAACGCGCTCCGCCTACGGACATCGAAGGCCCGCTCCAAGGCAGCTTGGGGCGGGCCTTTCGCATGGGCCGCCCGCCGGCCACCTGGCCGGGTGACAGGCCGCCCGATCCGCTCTAGGGGCACGGCGTGACCGCGCTTCGCCGCCATCTCCTGCGCCACCGCCTGTCGGCCGGCTGGCTGATCGCGCTGGCGCTGATGATGAAGCTGCTGGTGCCCACGGGCTACATGACCAGCGTTTCGGCCGGCACGATCACGATCGAGCTGTGCAGCGGCACCGGCCCGATGAAGATGACACCCGTCAGGATGACCATGCCGGGGATGGCGCACCATTCCGGCAAGGGCGATCACGCCCGGCCGGACATGCCCTGCGCCTTCTCCGCCCTCGCCGCGCCGTCGCTGGGCGGCGCCGATCCGCTGATCCTGGCGGGCGCGATCGCCTTCATCCTGCTCACGGTGTTCCGGGCCGCCGTGCGGCCCGCGCCGCCGGCCCCGGCGCTCCACCTCCGTCCCCCGCTGCGAGGGCCGCCGGCGATCGGCTGACCGGGGCGGCATCACCTCCGCGCGCACGCCGGCCAGGCGTGCGCATCCGCACGATGCGCCCCCGCCTGCACGCCCCACCTGCCGGCCCGCACGCGCGCGGCCGGCCCCTCGCACCTGTCAGGGGACGATCATGCCCACCCATAATCTCGCCATCGCGCTGTGTGCGATGGCGCTCGCGGCCCCGGCGGCCCATGCCGAGACTGCACCCGAGGCGCGCCGCGCCGAACTGCTCCGCCAACGCGCCGCCATCGACGCCGAACTGCGCGCGCTGGACGTGCTTCCGGCGCCCGCAGCAATCCCAGTGTCGGCCACCGGCGATCCGGACGACATCGTCGTCACCGCCGGCGCGCTCACCCTCACCACCGGGGTGACGGGGCAGACGGACACCACGATCACCGATCGCGCCTTCCGCACCACGCCCGCCACCACCATCGCGGACATCGTGAAGCTGTCGCCCGGCGTCACCGTGATCGCTGGCAACGGCCCGCGCGACGTGGGCGTGTCGATCCGCGGCTCCAACGCGCGCAACAGCTTCGGCGCCCGCAACATCCAGGTGTTCGAGGATGATTTCCCCGTCACCCAGCCGGATGGCCTCGCCCGCTTCGACCTCACCGATCCGCACGCCTATGGCGCGGTCGACGTGGTGCGCGGCCCCTCCTCGGCGCGCTACGGCAATTACGCGATCGGCGGCGCGATCAACTTCCGCACCCGGCGCGGGCGCGACGTGGATGGCATCGAGCTGGGCCTCGATGGCGGCGGCGATGGCTACGCCAATCTCTACGGCACGATCGGCGGCGCCGGCGCGTCCCACGAATATGCCCTGTTCGGCAGCTTCGCCCGGGCAGACGGCGCGACCGGGCATACGGGGTACGAGACCGGCACGATCAACGCGCTCGCCACCGTCTCGCTCTCCGATCGGGATCGGCTGGCCGCCAAGCTGATCTACAATGAGGGCGAGTTCCGCCTCTCGACCCGGCTCTCGTTCAACCAGTATCGCGCCAACCCCTATCAGCACGGCTGCGCCACCGCCGCCACGAAGGCGCCCGGCTGCGGCACCATCGCGGTGCTGGCGAACGGCATCAACGGCCCGCGCATACTTCAGACGGCGGCCGAAGGCGATCTCGCCCGCAACGATCGCCGCACCATCGCAGGCGCGCGCTACGAGCATGATTTCGCCGCCGACACCGTCTGGCGCACGCAGGCCACGTTCGACAGCCGCGTCGTCAACCAGCCCACCAGCGCCAACCCGTTCAAGGGCACGCTGGACAGCTACAACGTGACGTCGGACGTCACCGATCGCCGCCGCATCCTGGGCATGGAGGCGGTGAGCTTCGTCGGCCTGTTCTACAATTATCTCGATAACCAGAGCTTCACGTTCAACAGAACGCGGGCCGGCCGCAACGGCTTCGGCGCGCCGCTGCAGACGGTGTTCGGCGACGTGCGCAACATGGGCGTCCGCGCGCGCGAGGAGCTGGGCCTTGCGCGCGATCTGCACCTCGTCCTCGGCATCGGGGCGGAGCGTTCGATCCTCAACGTCCGCCAGACGGCCTACGCCTATCCGCTGACCGGCGGCGCCACCCTCACCCTCATCCCCGCGCTGCGCCGCTTCGCCAACGTCGCGCCGGAAGCCTCGCTGCTGTGGCAGGCGACGGAGGCGGTGCGCCTGCACGCCCGCTTCGGCACCGGCTACGGCATCCCGCAGGCGGGCAACCTGTTCGTCACGCCGGCGGGCGTGCCGGGCAACAATGCCGACCTGAAGACGCAGAAGAACGATGGCGTCGACTTGGGCGTGGAGCTGACCCTGAGCGACACGCTGCGCGCCGAGCTGACCGGCTATTACGAGTGGTTCCGCAACGAGCAGGTGAGCCAGTCCGCCGGCGTCAACCTGCTCGCCTTCACCACCAACGTGCCGCGATCGGAGCATCGCGGCATCGAGATAGGGCTGAACTGGACGCCGCTGCCCGTCGTGGCGCCGGGCGCCTACGTGCAGGCGAACTACAGCTATAACGACCAGCGCTATACCCGCTATGTCGAGCGGCTGACGTCCGGCGCGGCCTCCGCTGCGTTCGATCGCTCCGGCAATCGCATCCCGGGCGTCATCCCCGGCTTCGTCAACGCCCGCCTGGGCTACGATCGGCCGGATGGCGCGCTGGCCGGCCTGGGCGGCTTCGTGGAACTCACCTGGCGCCAGCGCTACTTCATCGACAATGCCAATCTGCTGCGGGTGCCGGGCTACACGCTCGCCAACCTGAACCTGCATTACGATCCGCCGGGCGGGCGTGGCTGGTGGTCGCGCCTCACCTTCTTCGCGTCGGTCCAGAACCTGTTCGACAAGGACTATATCGGCTCCGCCTCGATCATCGCCGACAGCGTGAACGCGGCCGGGCAGCCCAACCCGGCGGCGGTGCTGATGGACAGCACGGGATCGATCTACGCCGGCCAGCCGCGCACGGTCTATGCCGGCGTGAAATCGCGTTTCTGAGGAGGTGGAGATGATCCATGCCGCACGCCGCCGCTGGCCTTCGTACAACGCGATCTGGCGCTGGCACTTCTACGCCGGCCTGTTCTGCGTGCCCTTCGTGCTGTGGCTCGCCTGCACCGGATCGATCTACCTGTTCCGCCCGCAGATCGAGGCGCTGATCGATCGCCCCTACGCGCATCTCGCCACGATCGGCCCGCCCGCCACGGCCGCCGCGCAGGCGGCTGCGGCCGTGCGCGCGGTGCCGGGATCGGTGCTGCACCGCTACCAGCTGCCGGACGCGGCGGACGATGCCGTGCAAGTCGTCGTCGGCCGCACGGCGCGCGAGACGCGGGTCTACGTCCACCCGCACAGCCTCGCCATCCTGAAGACGGTGGGGGAGGATGATCGCCTGATGCGGGTGGTGTTCCGCCTGCACGGTCAGCTGCTGATGGGCGATCCGGGCTCCTACGTGGTGGAGCTCGCCGCATCCTGGGCGATAGTGATGATCCTCTCCGGCCTGTTCCTCTGGTGGCCGCGCAACGGCGGGCTGGGCGGCGTGCTCTACCCGCGGCTGCGCGCCGGCGGGCGGACCTTCTGGCGCGATCTGCACGGCGTCACCGGCTTCTGGGTGTCCTTCTTCGCGCTGTTCCTGCTGCTCTCCGGCCTGCCCTGGTCGGCCGGCTGGGGCGGCTACCTGAAGGCGGCGCGATCGCTGGCGGCAGGCCCCGCCACGCCGACGGACTGGTCCACCGGCGCAGCGGACGAGGGCCGCCGGCGCGCCGCCCTCGATGCCGGCACGCGCGCCATGCTCGACGATCATGCGGAGCATGGCGGCATGGCGATGGCGCATCCCTCCGGCCCGCTCGCCCCGCTCGATCGCGTGGTGCGCACGGTGCGGCCGCTCGGTCTGGCGGGGCCGGTGCTGGTGGCGCCGCCCACCGGCCCGGGCCAGCCCTGGACGGCGAAGTCCGACGCCGCCGATCGCCCGCTGCGCACCGATCTCACGCTCGACGCCGCCGGCCGCCTGCTCACGCGCAAGGATTTCGCGCAGCGGCGGCTGATCGACCGGATCGTCGGCTACGGCGTCGCGGCGCATGAGGGGCAGCTGTTCGGCTGGCTCAACCAGCTGCTCGGCCTGCTCACCGCGATCGGCCTGGTGCTGCTCTCGGTCAGCAGCGTGGTGCTGTGGTGGCGGCGGCGGCCGGCGGACCGGCTTGGCGCGCCGCCGGCAACCGCGCGGGCGCCGGCGGCGGCCGGCTTCGTGCTGCTGCTCGCCGCCCTCGGCGTGCTGCTGCCGCTGCTCGGCCTCTCGATGCTGGCGGTGCTCGCGCTGGAGCGGCTGGCGCTGCGCCGCATGCCGGCCGCGCGCCGCTGGCTGGGCCTGCGCCCGCCGGCCGCCCGCGCGTCCGCCGCCTGATGCCCCTCAGTCGATCCGCTTCAGCCCGGCGGCAAAGGCGCGCTGCCGTGCCACATAGCCCTCGGCCGACTGCTTCAGCCCGGCGATGGCCTCGGGGGAGAGCGAGCGGATCACCTTGGCCGGCACGCCCACGATCAGGCTGCCGGGCGGGAACACCTTGCCCTCGCTCACCAAGGCGCCGGCGCCCACCAGGCAATCGTCGCCGATCACCGCATGGTTCAGCACCCGCGCACCCATGCCGATCAGCACCCGGTCGCCGATCGTGCAGCCGTGCAGGATGGCGTGGTGGCCCACGGTGCAATCCTCGCCGATGGCGAGGGGCGCGCCGGGGTCCGAGTGCAGCATCGCGCCCTCCTGCACGTTGCTGCGATCGCCCACGGTGATGGCCGTGTTGTCCGCGCGGATCACGGCGCCGAACCAGATCCCCACCTCGCGGCCGATCCGCGCGTCGCCGATCACGTCGGCGGAAGGCGCGATCCAGCTCGATCCGTCCGCCGGCACGCTCGGCCGCTGCCCGTCATATTCGTAGATCGCCATCAGCCCGGCCCACCCTGCTTCACCCGCGCACGATAGGCGTGAAGCAGCGGCTCGGTATAGCCGCTCGGCTGCGTCACGCCCTCGAATACCAGCGCGCGCGCGGCCTGGAAGGCCAGGCTCTCGCCCTCCCGCCCGGCCATCGGCCGATAGAGCGGATCGCCTTCGTTCTGCGCATCCACCTTGGCCGCCATCTTCACCAGCGCGCCCTCGGCCTCGGCCTCGGTCGCCACGCCGTGCAGCAGCCAGTTGGCCATGTGCTGGCTGGAGATGCGCAGCGTCGCGCGATCCTCCATCAGGCCGATGTCGTGGATGTCCGGCACCTTGGAGCAGCCGACGCCCTGATCGATCCACCGCACGACGTAGCCGAGTATGCCCTGGGCGTTGTTCTCCAGCTCGTCGCGTATCTCGTCGGGGGACCAGTTGCGGCCCTGCGCCAGCGGGATCGTCAGCAGCCGCTCCAGCGCGGAGACCGGCTCGGCCGCCCGCTCGGCCTGGCGGGCGAACACGTCCACCGCATGATAGTGGGTGGCGTGCAGGGTGGCGGCGGTGGGGGACGGCACCCACGCCGTGCTGGCGCCGCTGCGCGGATGGCCGATCTTCTGCGCCAGCATGTCCGCCATGCGATCGGGCGCCGCCCACATGCCCTTGCCGATCTGCGCCCGGCCGGAAAAGCCGCTGGCCAGGGCGATCTGCACGTTGCGATCCTCATAGGCGGCGATCCAGTCGCTGCCCTTGATGTCGCCCTTGCGCATCATCGCGCCGGCCTGCATCGAGGTGTGCATCTCGTCGCCGGTGCGATCGAGGAAGCCGGTGTTGACGAACACGATGCGCCCGCGCACCACCGCGATGCACGCGGCGAGGTTGGCCGACGTGCGCCTCTCCTCGTCCATCAGGCCCAGCTTGATCGTGTGGCGGGCGAGGCCCAGCATGTCCTCGATCGCATCGAACAGCCGATCGGCGAAGGCCGCCTCGTCCGGCCCGTGCATCTTGGGCTTCACGATGTAGATCGATCCCGCCCGGCTGTTGCGCAGGCGGCCCAGCCCCTTCAGGTCGTGCAGCGCGATCAGGCTGGTGACGATGCCGTCCAATATGCCCTCGGGCGCCTGCGTGCCGTCGGCCAGCAGCACCGCCGGCGTCGTCATCAGGTGGCCCACGTTGCGCACGAACAGCAGGCTGCGGCCCGGCAGCGTCAAGGTGCCGCCATCGGGCGTCTCGAACACGCGATCGGCCTCCAGCGCGCGGGTCATCGTCTGCCCGCCTTTCTTGAAGCTCGCCTCCAGATCGCCCTTCATCAGCCCCAGCCAGTTGGCATAGGCCGCCACCTTGTCCTCGGCATCGACGGCGGCGATCGAATCCTCCAGGTCGACGATCGTCGACAAGGCGGATTCCAGCACCACGTCGGCGATGCCGGCGGGGTCGTCCCGGCCGATCGGGTGGTCGCGATCGATCGCCACCTCGATATGCAGGCCGTTGTGGCGGAACAGCAGGCCGTTGCCGCTGCGGCCGACGAACTGCGCCGGATCGGCCAGCACCGGATCGCCCCCGGCGAAATCGGCCCAGCTGCCCGCCGCCAGCGGCACCGCTTTGTCCAGCAGATCCTTCGCCCGGGCGATCACCTTGGCGCCGCGCGCCGCGTCATACCCCTTGCCCGCAGCCGTGCCGGGAATCGCATCGGTGCCGTAGAGCGCATCGTACAGGCTGCCCCAGCGCGCATTGGCGGCGTTCAGCACGAAGCGGGCGTTCAGCACCGGCACCACCAGCTGCGGCCCGGCCAGCCGCGCCACCTCGTCGTCCACGTCTCCGGGCGAGATGACGAAGGGCGCGGGCTCCGCCACCAGATAGCCGATCTCGCGCAGGAACGCCTGGTAGGCGGCGGGATCGACCGGCTGGCCGGCGCGATCGGCATGCCACGCGTCGATCCGCGCCTGCATCGTCTCGCGCACCGCCAGCAGCGCCGCATTCTCCGGCGCGAACCGTTCGAAGATGGCGGCCGTGCCGCGCCAGAAGTCGGCGGCATCGATGCCGGTGCCGGGCAGCGCCCGCTCCTCGATGAAGCTGGCGAGGGGCGCGGCGACCTTCAGGCCGGCCTTCTCGACCATGGTGTCGATCGTCGTCATCGCTCCGCTCCTCACTGCGCCGTCAGGCCGGCGGCGGCGATGCCCGCCAGCGCGCATGCCTCGTCATTGTCCGATGTGTCGCCGGTGACGCCCACCGCGCCGATCGCGCGTCCGCCCGCGTCCACCACGATCACGCCGCCCGCCGCCGGGATCACGCCCTGCGGCGCGATCGGCCCCAGGGAGGCGACGAAGCTCGGTCGATCGGCCGCCATCTCGGCGATTTTGCGGCTGGAGACGCCCAGCGCCAGCGCGCCCCCGGCCTTGCCGGCGGCGATGGCGAAACGCAGCGACGACGCGGCGTCCTGCCGCTGGAAGGCGATCGGATGTCCGCCGCCGTCGAGCACGGCGACGCTGAGCGGCTTCAGCCCCAGTTCCGCGCCCTTGGCGAAAGCGGCGGCGATCACGCCATTGGCCTGATCGAGCGAGATGTGGGTCATGCGGGTCTCCGTTCGGGAAAGGTGGCGAAGGCGGCGGGCGGCGGGCCGCCGGTGGCCCAGTCGATCAGCTCCACGGTGTGGACGACGGGGATGGCGGCGCGCTGGCCGATCTGCATCGCGCAGCCGATATTGCCGGTGGCGATCACGTCCGCCCCCAGCCGCGCGATGTTGGCGGCCTTGCGATCGCCCAGCCGGCCGGCGATCTCCGGCTGCAGGATGTTGTAAGTGCCGGCGGAACCGCAGCACAGATGCGCCTCGATCGGCGTGCGCACCGCATAGCCGACGTGGACGAGCAGGCGCTTGGGCGCCTCCGTCACCTTCTGGCCGTGCTGCAGCGAGCAGGCGGCGTGGTAGGCCACCGTCAGCCCCCGCCCCTCGCCCGCCGGCAGATCGCAGCCGATGAGGAACTCGGCAATGTCCCTGGCCAGCGCGGACACCGCCGCAGCCCGCTCCGCATAAGCGGGATCATCCCGCAGCATGAAGCCGTAATCCTTGATCGTCGTGCCGCAGCCGGATGCGGTGACGAGGATCGCGGAGAGGCCGCCCGCGTCGATCAGGCGGCTCCACGCGTCCACGTTGCGGCGTGCGGCGGCGAGGCTGTCGGCATCGCGGCCCATATGGTGCACCAGCGCGCCGCAGCACCCCTCGCCCGGGGCGAAGACCACGTCGTGGCCGGCGCGGTTGAGCAGGCGGACGGCGGCGGCGCGGAACTCCGGCCGCAGCACCGGCTCCGCGCAGCCCTGCAGCAGGGCGACGCGGCCCTTCGCCGCCGGCACCGGCGCGTTCGTGGGCCTCGCCGCCGGCGGCACGCGGGCGGGTGCCAGCGCCAGCATCGCGGCGATCGGCCTTAGCGCCGCCGATCGCGCCAGCAGCGGCGCGGCCAGCCGGCCCAGCCGCGCCAGCCGCAACGCCCAGCGGAAGCGGCGCGGATGCGGCAGCACGCGGGCCAGGATGCCGCGCAGCAGTCGTTCCCGCAGCGGCCGGCGATACCGCTCCTCGATATAGGCGCGGGCATGATCGACGAGATGCATGTAGTTCACGCCGGACGGGCACGTCGTCATGCAGGACAGGCAGGAGAGGCAGCGATCGACATGCTTGACGATCTCGGCCGTGGGCGCGCGCTCCCGCTCCAGCATGTCCTTGATCAGGTAGATGCGGCCGCGCGGGCTATCCAGCTCGTCGCCGAGCAGCACGTAGGTGGGGCACGTCGCCGTGCAGAAGCCGCAGTGCACGCACTTGCGGATCACCGCCTCCGACGCGGCGGTGGCAGGATCAGCCAGCTGGGCGGGCGAGAAGTCAGTCTGCACCGTTGCGCTCCCCGAAGCGGCCGGTCTCGAACACGCCGGCCGGATCGAACGCGCGCCGCACCCGCGCCTCCAGCGCCGCCAGCGGGCCGGGCTGCGGGTGAAAGGCGGGCGTCGCGGCGCGCATCGCCGCATCGGCCCGCACCAGCATCGCGTGGCCGCCGGCGGCGGCGGCGGCCGCGCGCACCGACGCGGCCGGCCCGTCATGGGTCAGCCACAGCAGGCTGCCCGCCCAGTCGATCAGGTAGCGCGCGCCGTCCGGACGCAGCGCGGCGATCACCGGCGGGCAGCCGCCGGCGGGCAGGCTGACGCGCCACAGCGGCCGGCCGTCGTCCAGCGGCGCCAGCGTGCGCACGTCGCGCCAGACGGCGTCGTGCGCGCCGCCATCATCGTCGCCGGGGCCGATCAGGTCGTCCAGCATCGCCAGGCGCGCCGCGATCGAGGGACCGAACCCCTCCAGCCGCAAGGCCGTGATCGCGCTGCCGCCGGCGAGATCGCCCGGGACGTGCGCCGCGGCCGCCACGCTCGCCTGCGATCGCATCGCCGCGGTGATGGTCGCAAGGCCACGCTCCGCCGGCAGGCCGCGGTACAGCCGCGTCACCGTCTCGCGCGGGCGGGGCAGCACCTTCAGGGTCAGCTCGGTCAGCGCCACCAGCCGCCCCCAGCTGCCGCACACCAGCTTGGGCAGATCGTAGCCGGTCACGTTCTTCACCACCTTCGCCCCCGCGACGAAGCGTTCGCCGCGCCCGGAAACGGCGGTGAAGCCCAGCAGGTGATCGCGCGCGCCGCCGGCCGAGACGCGGCGCGATCCGGCGACGCCGGCCGCCACCACGCCGCCGATCGTCGCGGCCCCCTCCGCGGCGCCGAACACGGGGCCGTGATCGAACGGATCGAAGGCCAGCATCTGATCCTCGCCCGCCACCAGCGCCTGCACCTGCGCCAGCGGCGTGCCCGCGCCCACGGTGAGCACCAGCTCGGCGGGATCATAGTCGATCACGCCGGCGAAGCCGCCCATGTCCAGGATCGTCGCGTCGCCCTCCGGCGCGCCGACGCCGGCCTTGCTGCCGCCGCCGCGCAGCGCCAGCCTTTCGCCGGCGGAAGCGGCGGCGGAGACGATGCGGACCAGCTCCTCCTCACTCTCGGGGCGCAGCGCGGCCATCAGAAGCGCGGCAGATCCGGAAACGGCGTCTGCCCGTGATGCACGTGCATCCGGCCGAGTTCGGCGCAGCGGCTGAGCGTGGGGAAGACCTTGCCCGGGTTCAGCAGCAGCTTGGCGTCGAACGCGCATTTCAGCCGCTGCTGGTGCGCCAGGTCCACCTCGCCGAACATCACCGGCATCAGGTCGCGCTTCTCCACGCCCACGCCGTGTTCGCCGGTCAGCACGCCGCCCACCTCGACGCACAGGCGCAATATGTCGTTGCCGAACGCCTCGGCGCGCTCCAGCTGGCCCGGCTGGTTCGCATCGTAGAGGATCAGCGGGTGCAGGTTGCCGTCGCCCGCGTGGAACACGTTGGCGACGCCCAGGCCGTGTCGCTCCGCCATCCCCGCCATCCGCTCCAGCACCTCGGGCAGGCGGCGACGCGGGATCGTGCCGTCCATGCAGTAGTAATCGGGCGCGATCCGGCCGACGGCGGGGAAGGCCGCCTTGCGCCCGGCCCAGAAGGCGATCCGCTCCGCCTCGTCCTGCGAGAGGCGGATCGAGACCGCGCCGTTCGCCAGCGCGATCGCCTCCACCTCCGCCAGCAGGTGGCCGCACTCCGCCTCCGGCCCGTCCAGTTCCACGATCAGCAGCGCCGCCACGTCCAGCGGATAACCGACCTGGACGAAGGCCTCGGCGGCGTGGATCGCCGGCCGGTCCATCATCTCCATGCCGGCGGGGATGATGCCGGCGGCGATCACCGCGGCCACGCACCGGCCCGCCCCCTCCACCGTGGCGAAGCCGATCAGCGCCGCGCGCGCCGTCTGCGGCGCCGGCAGGATGCGCACCGTCACCTCGGTGACGACGCCGAGCAGCCCTTCCGATCCGACGATCACGCCCAGCAGGTCGAGCCCGGCCGGGTCCAGCGTGCGCCCGCCGATGCGCAGCACCTCGCCCGCCATGGTCACGAACTCCACGCCGAGCACGTTGTTGGTGGTGAGGCCGTATTTCAGGCAGTGCACCCCGCCCGAATTCTCCGCCACGTTGCCGCCGATCGAGCAGGCGATCTGGCTGGAGGGATCGGGCGCGTAGTAGAAGCCCTCCTCCTCCACCGCGCGGGTGACGGCCAGGTTGGTGACGCCGGGCTGCACCACGGCGATGCGCGCGTCATAGTCGATCTCCAGCACCCGGTTCAGCTTGGCGAGGCCTAGCAGCACGCCGTCCGCCAGCGGCAGCGCGCCGCCGGAGAGGGAGGTGCCGGCGCCGCGCGGCACCACCTTCACCCCCTCGCCATGGCACCAGGCGAGGATGCGGGCGACCTGCGCGGTGGTCTCCGGCAGCACAACCACCATCGGCGGCTGGCGGTAGGCGGTCAGCCCGTCCGATTCGTAGGGGCGCAGCGCGTCGGCATCGTCGATCACGCCCTCGCCTGGCACGATCGCGCGCAGCGCGCGCACGATCGCGGCCCTGCGCGCGAGGACGGCCTGATCCGGCTCCGGCATCTTCAGCGACATCGCATCACTCCCGCCGGCCCGTGTAGACGCTTTCCGCTGGCGTCGGTAGACGATCGGGATGGACGACAGCCTTTCCCCGGAGGAACGGATCGCCGCCGGCGACTACGATCTGTTCGCCGCCGTGGTGGCGCATGGCAGCCTTGCCGCCGCCGGCCGGGCGCTCGGCATCTCCGCGCCGATGGTGTCGAAGCGCATGGCCCGGCTGGAGCGGCGGCTGGGCACCCGGCTGATCCATCGCACCACCCGCCGCATGGCGCTGACGGAGGCGGGCCGGCGCTTCCATCAGGACGTGCTGACGATCCTGGCGGCGGTGGCGGCGGCGGAGCGGACCGCCTCCGGCCAGCCCGGGCGGCCGCGCGGCCCGCTGCGGCTGTCCGCGCCGACATCGTTCGGCCGCCTCCACGTCGCCCCCCATCTCGGCCGCTTCGTCGAGAGCTATCCTGACATCGAGCTGACCCTCGACCTCTCCGACGCGTTCAGCGACCTGATCGCCGACCGGATCGATCTGGCGGTGCGCATCACGGCGCAGGTGCCGCCGCAGCTGGCGGCGCGCCGGCTCGGCACCAGCCGGCGCATCCTGTGCGCCTCCCCCGCCTATCTCGCCCGCCACGGCGTGCCGGCGGACGTGGCGGCGCTCCCCCGCCACCGGCTGCTCGCCGCCACCGGGCAGTTGCCGTGGCGGCTGATCGGGCCGGACGGGCCGACCCTGGTGGACGGCATCCCGGCGGTGCGCACCAATTCGAGCGAGGTGGTGCGCGAGCTGGCGGTCGCCGGCGCCGGCATCGCGCTCCGCTCGCTGTGGGACGTCACGCGCGATCTCGCCGCGGGCCGGCTGGCGCGGGTGCTGCCGGATCATGAGGGCTCGGCCGATGTCGGCATCTACGCCGTCCACCAGCGCACGCCGCTGCCCTCGCCCAACGTCGCCGCCATGATCGACTATCTGGCCGGCCTCTACGATCCGCCGCCGCCCTGGGCGGTGTGACGGCCGGCGCGCGGCATCAGACGCCCAGCTCCGCCATCTCGACCACCCTCTTCTCACGCGCGCTGATCTCGGCGGCGACGCCGATCGCCACCGCGCGCAGGCCATCCTCGGCGGTGACGGCCACCGGCGCCTGCCCGCGCACGGCGGCCGCGAAGGCGGCGTGCTGATAGTAGGTCGCGCCGTGGTGCGTTCCCGCCGCCATCGCCGCGGCGTCCACCGCAACATGGCGCCGCTCCACCGCCTTCGGTCCGCGCCAGTCCACCCGTGGCGAGAAGACGATGTCGCCGGGCGGGATCAGCACGTCCAGCCTTGCGGCGTCGCCGGTGGCGCTGATCTCCTCCTGCGTCTCGGCCCCTTCCGCGAACATGCAGAGATCCAGCATCGCCCGCACGCCATCGCCGAAATCCACCACCGTATAGCTGTTGTCGATGATGTCCGGCGCCTCGCCGCCATAGAGTTCGCCGCGATGGTTCACGTCGTTGCCGCCGGAGCAGTAGACCCGCACCGGCTCGGCCCGCACGATCAGGCGCATCAGATCGAAGAAGTGGCAGCATTTCTCCACCATCGTGCCGCCGGTGTTGCGGGCGAAGCGGTTCCAGTCCCCCACCTTGGCGAGGAACGGGAAGCGGTGCTCGCGCATGGCCAGCATCCTGAGCGCGCCGACGCGGCCGCCATGCACCTGATCGATGAAGGCGGCGACGGGCGGCATGTAGCGATATTCCATGCCGGTCCAGAACGGCGCCGCCCGGCCGCGCGCGCGCTCCACGATCCAGCGCGCATCCGCCAGCGTGGTGGCGAGCGGCTTCTCGCACAGGATCGCCGCATCCGTGTCCAGCAGCGGCGCCAGCACGGCGCGATGGGTGAAGTTGGGCGAGGCGACCACCACCGCATCGACCTGCGCGCCCGCGGCGAACGCCTCGACCGAGTCGAACCGCCGCACCCGCGCCGCGTCGGCGCCCAGCGCGTCGGCCGCCCAGCCGAGCGAGGCGGGCGTCGGATCGGCGATGGCGACCAGCTCGGCATCGGGCAGGATCGCGATGTTGCGCAGATGCTCGATGCCCATCATGCCGGTTCCGACGATCCCGTACCGGATCAACTCTCCCATCCCGTTCCCCGCTGTGCCATTGGTCGGCCATGATGACCCTCCCCCTCTCTCCCGAACCGCGTGCCCTGGGCAAGAGCGGACTCACCGTCTCGCCGCTCGCCTGGGGCATGTGGCGGTTCGCGGGCACCGATCTCGCCGCCGCCCGCGCGCGGATCGACGCCGCCCTCTCGATCGGCATCACGCTGTTCGACACCGCCGACATCTACGGGCCGGACAATGGCGAGGCGTTCGGCGCGGCGGAGGCGCTGCTCGGCCGCGTGCTGGCCGAGGACAAGGCGCTGCGCGATCGCATGGTGCTGGCCACCAAGGGCGGCATCGTGATCGGCACGCCCTATGATTCCAGCGCCGGCTATCTCGCCGCCGCGCTGGACGCGTCGCTCGCCCGGCTGGGCGTGGAGCAGGTCGATCTCTACCAGATCCACCGGCCGGACCTGCTGACCCACCCGCAGGAGGCCGCCGCCGCGCTGGCGAAGATGGTCGAGAGCGGCAAGGCGCGGGCGATCGGCGTCTCCAACTACACGCCCGCGCAGGCGGCGGCCCTGCAGGCGTGGCTGCCCTTCCCGCTCGCCAGCCACCAGCCGGAGTTTTCGCCGCTGGTGCCCGCGCCGCTGTTCGACGGCATCGCCGATCAGGCGATGGAGCGGGACATGGCGGTGCTCGCCTGGTCTCCGCTGGGCGGCGGACGCATCGGCGCGGCCGGGCAAGCGGGTGGGCGCGCGGGCGACGGCGCGGTCGCGGCCCTGCTCGCCGCGCACGGCGCCCGCCACGGCGTCTCGGGCACGGCCGCCGCCTATGCCTGGCTGATGTCGCACCCGGCGCGGCCGATTCCGATCGTCGGCACGCAGACCCCGGGCCGCATCGTGGAGGCCGCCGATGCCTTCCGGGCGCCGTGGACGCGCGCCGAATGGTATGCCGTGCTGGAGGCGGCGACCGGCGAGAAACTGCCGTGAGCGGAGCGCCTGCCGCCACGCCGATGCCGCCGTGCGAGGTCAGCTGGTTCTCGGCGCTGTGCGACGACGATTACGAGTATCTCGGCGTACCCGATCCGCTGCTCCGCTCCTCCTGGGCGCACTGTCGCGATATCGTGCTGCAGGCGGAGAGCGGCGGCTTCGACAACATCCTCCTGCCCTCCGGCTACGCGCTGGGCATCGACACCACCGCCTTCGCCGCCGCCATCGCGCCGCTGCTCCGGCGGATGCGGTTGCTGATGGCGGTGCGCATCGGCGAGAGCTGGCCGCCGCAGCTCGCCCGTCAGATCGCCACGATCGATCGCATGCTGGGGCCGGATGCGGCCGGCAACGGGCGGCTGGCGATCAACATCATCTCCTCCGACCTGCCGGGGCAGACGCTGGCGAGCGGCCCGCGCTACGCCCGCACCCTGGAAGGCATGCAGATCCTGCGCACGCTGCTGGACGGGCGGCGGCTCGATCATCAGGACGCGCACTGGCAGCTCGCGCTCGATCCGCCGCGCATCGCCACCGTCAGCGGCCGCAGCCCGCTCTTCTACTTCGGCGGCCTCTCGGACGATGCGCGGGAGGCGGCGGCGCAGGGGTGCGACGTCTACCTCATGTGGCCGGATACGATGCCGGCGGTGCGCGCGATCGTGGCCGACATGCGCGCCCGCGCCGCGCGCCACGGGCGGATGCTGCGCTTCGGCTACCGCGTCCACGTGATCGTGCGCGAGACGGAGGCGGCGGCGCGCGCGGCGGCGGACCGGCTGCTCTCCCGCCTGGACGATCGCACCGGCGCGGCGATCCGCGCACAGTCGCTCGATTCCGGCTCGGCCGGCGTGCGCCGGCAGGCGGAGCTGCGCGAGGGCGCGGGCGGCGAATATGCCGAGGACAATCTGTGGACCGGCATCGGCCGCGCGCGATCGGGCTGCGGCGCGGCGATCGTCGGCGATCCCGATCAGGTGCTCGCCAAGCTGCAGGCGTACCGCGCCGAGGGGATCGAGGCGTTCATCCTCTCCGGCTACCCGCACGCGGCGGAGGCGGACCTGTTCGCCCGCCACGTGCTGCCGCGGCTGGATCACGCCCCGCTGGCGCCGCCGGACGCGGCGTGATCCGCGACGTCGCGATCGTCGGCGCGGGTTTTTCCGGCGCGTTGCAGGCGATCAACCTGCTGCGCCACGGCGGCCCGCGCGCCACCCTGATCGAGCGTCGCCCGGAAGCCGGCCGTGGCGTCGCCTATGCGGCGGCGCATCCCAGCCACCTGCTGAACGTGCGCGCCGGCAACATGAGCGCGCTGCCGGACGATCCCGGCCACTTCGTCCGCTGGGCGGAGGCGCGCGGCCATGGCGGCGCGGGCAGCTTCGTGCCGCGCATCGTCTACGGCGCCTACCTGGCCGAACTGCTCGACGAGGCCGTGGCGGCCGCGCCGGAGCGGGTGCGGATCGTGCGCGGCGACGCCGTGGACGTAACCGCCGATGCGAGCGGCGGCAGCGTGCTGCTGGCCGATGGCGAGCGGATCGCGGCCGACGCGGTGGTGCTCGCGCTCGGCAACCTGCCGCCGCATCCGCCGGCGGGGCTGGATCCGGCGACGCTCGGCCCCGATCTCTACGCCGCCGATCCGTGGGCCGCCGGCGTGGCGGACGGGCTGGCCGACGAGGATGTGGTGCTGGTGATCGGCACCGGGCTGACGATGGTGGACGTGGCGCTGCTGCTAAACGCGCGCGGCTTCGGCGGGCGCATTCTGGCGGTATCCCGGCGGGGGCTGCGGCCGCGCGGGCACCAGCCGGGCGCGCCGGTCTCCACCGCCCTCGCCGAGCGGCCGAGCATCGCCGCCTCCGCCCTGGTGGCGGAGGTGCGGGCGCGGGCGGAAGCGGTCGGCTGGCACGCGGCGGTGGACGAGCTGCGGCCCTATACGCGCGGCATGTGGCTGGCCGCGCCGGCCGAGCAGAAGGCCCGCTTCCTGCGCCACCTGCGGCCGTGGTGGGATGTGCACCGCCACCGCCTGGCGCCGGCGGTGGCCGATCGCATAGCGGCGATGGAGGCCGCCGGCCGCCTCGCCTTTGCCGCCGGGCGGACGACCGGCTTCGTGGCCGACGGCGATGGTGTGCGGGTGACGTGGCGGCCGCGCGGCAGCGATGCGGCGGAGACGATCCGGGTGCGCCGGGTGGTGAATTGCAGCGGCCCGCAGATCGATCTCGCCCGCACGGCCGAGCCGATGCTGCGGCGGATGACGGCGCGCGGCGCCATCCGCCCCGATGCCAACGCCATCGGGCTGGACGTGGACGCGCAGGCGCGCGTGATCCGCGCAGACAGCACGCCGCACGAGCGGCTGTTCGCGCTCGGCCCGCTGACCCGCGGCACCTTCTGGGAGATCGTGGCGGTGCCCGACATCCGCGTGCAGACCTGGGATCTCGCCCGGCGCCTGGCCAACGCCCAGTGGGTCGGCGGCGAAGGCCTGTGAGCGGTCGTCGATAGAAAAACTGGCTGGGCGCGCGCGCCCGGCCGCCGGAGAGAAAGCGGATGAGGTTCGAGGCACAGGCCGAAGGGTTCGCGCGCGACGGCTATGCCGTGTTCGAGGGCGCGCTGGACGGCGCCCCGCTCGCGCTGCTGCGCGCGGAGTGCGACGCCTTCGTGCGGCGGGAGGACGGCCGCATGGACGCCGCCGGCACCGACCGGCTGGGCCTCAGCCATCGCGGCCGGCGCTATTTCGCCAGCGAATGCCAGCGCGAGACGCCGGCGCTGCGGGCGATGCTGTTCAGCCCGGTGATGGCGGATATCTGCCGCGCCACGCTGGGCGGCGACGCCTATTTCTTCTTCGATCAATATGTCGTGAAGGGGCCGGAGGGCGGCCTGCCGTTCGCCTGGCATCAGGATAGCGGCTATGTCGCCGGCAATGGCGGCCCGCCGGATCACGCGCCCTATCTCACCTGCTGGTGCCCGCTGGACGACGCGACGGCGGAGAACGGCACCGTCCGCGTGATCCCCGGCAGCCATCGCGCCGGCATCCGCCGCCACCGCCGCGATCCCGCCACCGGCGATCTGGCGGCGGAGGCCGATGGCGAGGGCGTGGTCGTGGCGGCAAGGGCCGGCAGCGTCGTCGCCTTCTCCAGCCTGCTACTGCACGCCACGGGCGCCAACCGATCGACCGCGCCGCGCCGCGTGTACCTGGCCCAGTATACGGCGGAGGCGATGCTCGATCCCGGCACGCGGCACCTGCGGCGCAACGCGGTCGCCTTCCTGCGCGATGGCGCGCAGGTGACGGTCGCATGATCCCCTCGCCCACCCGCCGCTGGCTGCTGTTCGCGTTGGTCGTGACGGCGGGCATCCTCAACTATGTCGATCGCCAGATCATCGCCGTGCTGAAGCCGCTGATCGAGGTGGACATGGGCTGGAGCGACCGCGACTACGGCACCCTCGCCTCGCTGTTCCAGTTCTCGGCGGCGGTGGCGTTCATCTTCACCGGCTGGATCGTGGACCGGCTGGGGGTGAAGTGGGCGAACCCGATCGGCGTGGCCGCGTGGAGCATCGCCGCCATGGCACACGGCTGGGCGCGATCGATGATCCAGTTCGCGCTCTGCCGCGTCGCCCTGGGGGCCACGGAGGCGATGGGCACGCCCACCCAGATCAAGACGATCGCCACGATCTTCCCGCCGAACCAGCGGTCCACCGGCTACGGCCTGGGCAACGCCGCCAGCAACATGGGCGCGATCGTCACCCCGCTGATGATCCCGCTGGTCGCGGCGGCGTGGGGCTGGCGCGGCGCCTTCGTCGCGGCCGGCATCCTGGGCTTCGTGTGGGCGGCGGCGTGGCTGCTGGTGACGCGCGGGCTGGATCTGGCGCCGCCGCCGCCCGAGGCCTGCTCCCCCGCCGATCCCACCCCCGCCTACGGCGCGGTGATCCGCGAGCGGCGGACGTGGGCGATCGCGATCGCCAAGGCGCTCTCCGATCAGACATGGTGGCTGCTGCTGTTCTGGATGCCCGACTTCTTCCACCGCACCTTCGGCCTCTCGGTCGCCGAGCTCGGCCCGCCGCTCGCCGTGGTCTACACCTGCGCCGCCGCCGGGTCGCTCGCCGCCGGCGCCATCTCCACCCGGCTGCTGGATCGCGGCTACGGCGTGAACGCGGTGCGCAAGGGATCGATGCTGGTGTGCGGGCTGCTGGTGCTGCCGGTGCCGCTCGCCCTCTACACCAGCGACTATTGGGTCGCGGTGGCCTTCCTGGGCCTCACGCTGGCGGCGCATCAGGGCTTTTCCACCAACATGTTCGCGCTGATCGCTGATATCGTGCCGCAGGCGAAGGTGGGCTCCGTCACCAGCTTCGGCGCGCTGATCGGCAATCTGGCCGGCATGAACATCCTGTTCGTGGCCGGCGTGCTGCTGGCGAACGGCTATGGCTATCTGCCGCTGTTCCTGGTGGCCTCGGTCTCGTACCTGCTCGGCCTCGCGTGGATCCAGCTGCTGCTGCCAAGGCTTGAGCGGGTGGAGGATGCGGCGAGGACGTAGCCGCCGGCGACCAACGGGTGCCTCCCCCCGAGCGAAGTCGAGGGGCGAGGGGCGAGGCCGTGTCTCGACTTCGCTCGACACAAGGGGGACACGGGGATCATACGAGAGCGCGTATGAGCGAACCAGACGAAACCCGATCCGTCCTCCTGGCCGCCGCCGGCCCCGGCGAGCCGCTGGCGGCGCTCAGCTGGCGGGCGGAGGAACCCGCCTTCGCCACCCGCACCGGCGATCTCGCACTGCCGCGCACGGCCGCGAAGCCGCGCAACATCGTCGTGATCCTCACCGACGATCATCGCTACGACGCGATGGGCTTCATGGGCACGCAGGATTTCGTCGAAACGCCGATGCTGGACCGGCTGGCGCGCGAGGGCGCGTGGCTGAAGAACGCGTTCGTGACGACCGCCCTGTGCAGCCCCAGCCGGGCGACGATCTTCACCGGCCTCTACGCGCACCAGCATCGCGTGGTGGACAACAACCACCCGATCGCACCGGGCCTCGTCTTCTTCCCCGAATATCTGCAGGCGGCCGGCTACGAGACGGCGTTCATCGGCAAGTGGCACATGGGGCTGGAGGGGGACGATCCGCAGCCCGGCTTCGATCGCTGGGTGAGCTTCAAGGGCCAGGGCGACTATTGGCCCAATGGCGACGGCCTGAACGTGGACGGCGAGCGGATCGCGCAAAACGGCTATCTGACCGACGTGCTCAACGATTTCGCGCTGGACTGGCTGGAGAGCCGCACGCGCGAGAAGCCGTTCATGCTGTTCCTGGCGCACAAGGCGGTGCACGCCGAATTCTACCCCGCGCCCCGCCACGAAGGCCGCTACGCCGGTGCCGCCTTCCGCTACCCCGAGACGATGGCGGCCGGCGTGGAAGGGCGGCCGATGTGGGTGGAGAACCAGCGCAACAGCTGGCACGGCGTGGACTTCGCCTATCACGCCAATCTGGACGTGGGCGATTACTACAAGCGCTACATGGAGACGTTCCTCGCCGTGGACGAGGGCATCGGCCGGATCATGGATCATCTGGCGGCGCGCGGCGAGCTGGACGACACGCTGATCCTCTACATGGGCGACAACGGCTTCCTGTTCGGCGAGCACGGCCTGATCGACAAGCGCTGCGCCTACGAGGAATCGATGCGCGTGCCCATGCTGGCGCGCTGCCCGGCGCTGTTCCCGGGCGGCACCGTGGTGGAGCAGGTGGTCGCCAACCTTGATGTCGCGCCCACCCTGCTCGGCATCGCCGGGCTGGCGCCGCCGGCGTGGATGGAGGGGCGCGACATGCTGCCGCTGATGCAGGGCAGGCCCGTGCCGTGGCGCGACGCCCTGCTGTACGAATATTATTGGGAGCGCAATTTCCCGCAGACCCCCACCGTCCACGCGCTGCGCGAGGACCGCTACAAATATGTCCACTTCCACGGCATCTGGGATGTGGACGAGCTCTACGACCTGCAGGACGATCCGCTGGAGTCGCGCAACCTGATCTTCAGCCCCGGCCACGAGGATGTGGCGCGCCGGCTGAACGCCGCCCTGTTCGATCGGCTGGCGGCAACCGGCGGATTGCAGATACCGTTGCCGCGCGACGCCGGCGAGCGCAACATACTGCGCGACGCCGCCGGGCCGGGGCTCGCCCCGTTTCCCGATGCGCTGCTGCGGCTGCTCGCCCGATAGGCGCTTGCGGTGGAGCGGACAGGAAAACTATCTTGCCTATCGGCTGAGTAGACATAGAGCCGGCGACAGGCTCCAAAGGGAAGAAGCGGGGATGACGAGGATACAGGCAAGGGCGCTGGCGATCATGCTGACCGGCGCCGCGACGATCGCACCGCAGGCGGCCTTCGCCCAGAACGCGCCCGACGCGACGACCGCGCAGACCCCGCCGCCGGCGGCGGCCGCGGACGACAGCGGCGAGATCGTCGTCACGGCGCGCTTCCGCACCGAATCGCTGAACAGCGTGCCGATCGCGATTACCGCCCTGCGCGGCGATACGCTGGCGCAGAAGAACCTGAACAACCTTCAGGACATCTCCGCGATCGTCCCCACGGTGGATTTCCGCGCCGGCGCCTCGAACAAGGATCGCACGATCTTCATCCGCGGCATCGGCACGATCACCACCTCGCCCGGCGTCGAATCCTCCGTCTCCACCGTGGTGGACGGCGTGGTGCTGGTCCGCCCCGGCCAGCAGACGCTGGATCTGGGCGAGATCGACCGGGTGGAGGTGCTGCGCGGGCCGCAGGGCACACTGTTCGGCAAGAACGCGTCCGCCGGCGTCATCAACATCGTCACCAAGGCGCCGACCGACAGCGACTACGGCCATGCCGAGGCCGGCTATTACGAGGGCGGCGAGTATCGCTTCAAGGCCACCGTCTCCGGCCCGATCGTGCCGGGCAAGCTCGACTATCTACTGTCCGGCCTGATCGGCGGGTGGAAGGGCAACGTCTACGATCAGACGTCCGACAGCCACGTCAACGGCTATCGCCGGCGCGGCGGGCGCGGCAAGCTGAAGTGGACGCCCACGGAGACGCTCTCGGTGGTCGCCTCGGCCGATTACCTGTACCAGCGGGACGATGCGCCCACCGGCGTGGCCGCCTCCACCGGGCGGCGCGCCTTCCCCTCGGGTGCGTTCACCAACTCGGCGACCCTGGCGAACTATCTCGCCACGCAGGGCATCACCGCCTCGCTCTCGAACCGGACGATCCGGTCGAGCTTCGTCAGCGAGGTGCGGGACAAGAATTACGGCGGGTCGGTGCAGGCCGATCTGTCCCTCGGCGACTTCACCGTCACCTCGATCACGGCCTATCGCGAGTGGAAGAACCGCCAGCACCAGGATCAGGACAATTTCGCGGATACCGCCGCGGGCCTGCCGCCCTCCGGCATCCCGCAGGGCGAGGATCGCGGCCGGGTGGATTTCAACCAGTTCTCGCAGGAGGTGCGGCTCACCTCGCCCAAGGGCGGCTTCCTCGATTACGTGATCGGCGCCTACTTCCTGCGCGCCAAGACCGACGAGACCTATCGCCGCGACATCCGGCAGGTCGCACCCTTCCCGGCGCCCGCCACCCGCCTGCCCGGCTATGCCCACCCGGCCTACTGCCCGGCCGATCCCAGCCCGCTCGTCCGCAATGACTGCGGCGTCGCGGACTATGGCATCGTCGCGAAGAACTACTCGCTGTTCGGCGAGGCCAACGTCAACTTCACGCCCGCCTTCCGCGCGATCGTCGGCGGCCGCCTGATCCACGACAGGCTGTCGAGCTACCATAATCGGGTGTCCACCTCCGTCCAGGTGTCGGCGGCCACGCTGGCGGGGGACACGACGGCGATCCAGCCGAACCACAGCTCCACCGGCAGCACCAGCAAGACCGATTTCAGCGCCCGCGCCGGCCTGCAATATGACATCACGCCGGACGTGAACGCCTACGCCACCTACTCACGCGGCTATAAGGGGCAGGCGTACAACGTGTTCTTCAACATGCGCAGCTTCGACGAGCCGGCGCTGAAGCCGGAAACGTCGAACAGTTACGAGATCGGCCTGAAAGGCAGCGCGCTCGATCGCCGGGTGAACTTCGCGCTCTCCGGCTACATCACGAAGTTCGACAATTTCCAGGCCAATTTCAGCGATCTGCTGAACGGCGCGACCATCACCAAGCTGATCAACGCCGGCAAGGTCTCGACCCGCGGCGTGGAGGGCGACATCTCAGCCCGGCCGATCGACGCTCTGGCGCTCAGCTTCGCCTTCGCCCGCACCAGGGCGCGGGTGGACCGGTTCACCTGCCCGGCCTCCTCCACCACCTGCGTGAACATCGATGGCCAGCCGCTGCCCTTCTCGCAGAAGTGGAAGCTGCATGGCGAGGCCACCTACACGATCCCGCTGGGCGGCGATTACGGGCTGGAGCTGAACAGCGATTATACCTGGAAATCGAAGACGCAGTATCAGCTGGACGAGCGGCCGGACACGATCCAGCCGGGCTACGGCATCTGGAACGCCTCGATCGCGCTCGTCGGCAAGGGCGATGCGGGCGGGTGGCAGGTGCGCGGCGTGGTGAAGAACATCGCCGACAAGAATTATTCCTCCTACCTGCTGGCGAGCGGCGCGGGGGGCGGTCTGGTCCGCTTCGTGCCGCGCGACGCCTCCCGCTACTTCGGCGTGAACGTCTCGACCGACTTCTGATCCACCGCCGGCCGCCCCGCCTCAGCGGTGGAGGTGGCCGTAGGGATCGCTCTGGTCGCCCAGCCACGGATCCTTCGTCGCGCGGCGCATGGCCAGCAGGCGCGCGCGCAGATCGGCCAGGATGGCGGCGGCGGCCGGATCGCCGGCCAGGTTGCGCACCTCGTCCGGATCGGCGGCGAGATCGTAGAGTTCCTCCGCCGGGCGCTGGAGGTAGGCCGCCTGCGTGCGCCGGCCGAGGCGGATCGCCGGATCGGCCGCGATCGCCCGCCAGCCTGGCGAGGCGGCGACATCCCCGGCGATCGGATAGGGCAGCTGCCAGGCGAGATTGCGGATGTAGCTGTGAGTGCGGGTGCGCACCGCCCGCATGGGATAATATTGGTTGATCTCGTGGAAGTCGTGGCTGGCGAACACCTCGTCCCAGCCGTCCTCGCCCTTGCCGCCGCCCCCGCCTTCTCCGCGACGGCCCAGCAGCGGCAGCAGCGATCGCCCGTGCAGCGGGTAGGCGGGCGGCGCCACGCCGGCCCAGCCCAGGATCGTCGGGGCGATATCCACCCAGCTGACCATCGCGTCGGACACCGCCGGCGCCGTGCCAGGCGCCCGCACGATCAGCGGCAGGTGCAGCCCCGGATCGTAGAGGTTGGTCTTGGCGCCGGGAAACGGGCGGCCATTGTCTGACAGGAACAGGATCAGCGTGTCCGCGGCGCGGCCGGCGGCGGTCAGGCCATCCAGCAGCATGCCGAAGCCCGCATCCAGCCGGCTGATCGATTCATAGTAGCCGGCCAGATCCGCCCGCACGGCCGGCAGGTCCGGCAGATGGCGCGGCACCGGCACCGTCGCCGGATCGTAGCGGACCGGCTCGACACCCGGCCACGCCCGTTCGTTGCCGAAACCCGCCGCCGCGCGATGCGGATCGGAATAGGCGACGGTGACGAAGAAGGGCCGATCGCCGGCCTGGCCGATGAAGCGCAGCGCCTCGTCCGCGATCAGCTTCACGTCGCGTATGCCGGCCCGCTCCGGCGCGAGTTCGGCCTCGTAGGGGAAGGCGGCGTCCGGCCGCAGATGCTTCTTGCCGACCAGCGCGGTGGCGTAGCCGCCCTCCCGCATCAGCGCCGGCAAGGTGCGGATGCCGTCCAGCACGCCCTGATTGTGGATGTCGTGGGCCAGGCCGTACATGCCGTTGGCGTGCGTATGCAGCCCGGTGTTGATGACGGCGCGACTGGGGCTGCACGAGGATACGGTGGCAAAGGCGCGGGCGAAGCGGGTGGCGCGGGCGGCGAAGGCGTCCAGCCGCGGCGTTCTCACCGCCACGCCGTAGCAGCCGGCATCCAGCCCCTGATCGTCCGCGATGACGAGCAGCACGTTGCGCCGCGTCGCCGCCGGTCGTGCGACCGCCGGCAGCGATCGGCCAATGGCGAGCCCGGCGGTGGCGGCAAGCAGGGTGCGGCGATCCATGGCTGTACCCCGCGAGACAAAAAAGAGCCGGCCGCCGGAGGGGACGGCGGCCGGCCAAGGAAGGCTAGAAGCTGTAGCTGGCGCTGAAGCGGAACTGCCGGCCCAGGATCGGCCGCGCCAGGATCACGCCGCTGCCCTGCGATCCGATGATGCGCGGATTGCCCTCGGTCAGCCCCACCTCGTCGGTGAGGTTGTTCGCCGTCACCTGCAGGCGGATCGCGCGGTTGATCTCCACGGCGATGCCGGCGTCCAGCTGCAGATAGTTCGGCAGAAGCTGGTTGTTCTCCGGATCGGAGAAGCGATCGCCGGTATATTGCAGGGTCGCGAAGATCGATGGCTTCAGGTTGCCGAACTCGGTCTCGTAGGCCGGCGTCACCCGCCACATCCACTTCGGCTGACGCTGCACGCGGTTGCCGGTATTGTCGATCAGGCCGTTGTTGGTGAAGAAGCCGCGATACTTGGCATCCAGATAGGTGCCCGCCGCCGTCACGCTGAAGCCGTCGAACGGCCGCACCGATCCCTCCAGCTCCACGCCCGTCGCCTTCGCGCCGCCGACCGCGGCGTTCGGCACGTCGTTGATCAGCTGGGTGGTGGCAAGCCCGTCGAACTTGTTGTGGAACACGGTGAGATAGGCGTTCGCGATCCCCGAGGAGAGCTTGAGGCCGCCCTCATAGGTTTCCACCCGCGCCGTGATCCTCAACCCCTCGCGCAGATTGTCGAATTGCGGGAAGCTGCGGCCCACGCTGTAGCGGGCGAAGGCGCCCACCTGACGCGAGAAGTCATAGTTCACGCCCGCCGTCCACGACCAGTCGCCGTGCGAATAGTCGATCGTGCTGAAGGTGCCGTTCAGCACCGCCGTGCCGTTATTGTAGAGCGTGAGCGGGTTGTTGTCGGTATCGATGCCGTTGCTGTTATTCTCCAGCCGGCCCGTCACCTTGTGCTTCTGGTAGCGGATGCCGCCATCCACGCGCAGCTCCGGCGTCACCTGATATTCGTCGACGAGGTAGAAGGCATAGTCCTTGCCGTCATAGTTCGCGTTGACGTTGAAGGTGGCGCCCTGCGCGAAGCCGTCGCGCGTCACGATGCGGCCGTCGGATAGCGTCATGTTCAGCCGGCGCGCATTCTCCTCGGCGGTCAGCAGCAGGCCGTTGCCCAGCACCCACCGATCGTCGCTGGAATAGTCGGCATAATAGAAGCCGCCGGTCAGCTTGTTGCCGCCGCCTTCATATTCCAGCGCGAGATCGTTGACGAACGACTTGATATCCTTGCGCACCTGCCACACGCCGGCGCGGATCACCTGCTGCGACAGCGGCACCGCGCCGCCACCGTTGACGAAGGTGAGCGACGAGACGGTGCCGCCCAGGCTCGCCGCATAAGCGGCCGCCGTGACGGGCGGGCCCTGCGGCACGAGGCCGGTGGTATCGGCATCGCCCTTCAGATAGGTCGCGCGCTCGCGCACGCGCAGGCCGTCGACCAGTTCATAGTCGAAGGTGCCGCCGGCGTTGAACAGGCGCGCGCCGCGACCGTCGGCCAGATCGATGGTGCGGCCGTCGTTGATCGTCGTGCGGCGGGTGTCGTCGCTCGCCAGCGCGCCGGTGCCGGGATCGAAGCCGGGGAAGCCGGAGATCTTCTTGCCGTTCTGCACGATCGGCACCGGCAGCAGCCACTGGCCGAAATCGTTGAGGTAGCGGCCGTAGACCATCACCGAGCCGCGATCGTCGGCGAAGCGGTGGCGGATGTTGGCGGTGATCTGGCCGCCCTTGTCCACCGTGAACTGCGGATCGCGGATACCGTGCGAGCGGGCGTAGAAGCCGCCGACCATGAAGCTGGTATTCTCGCCCAGCGGGCCGGAGATCCAGCCGTCGCCGCGCACCTCGCCGAAATCCGTGGCGGAGATCTTGGCGAGGCCGGCGAGCTCGTTGCCGCCTTCGCGCTGCACCACGTTGACGGTCAGGCCGGGCTGCCCGCTCGAGAAGAGCGAGCCGGTGCCGCCGCGCACCGCCTCGACCCGCTCGACCGTCTCGTCCAGCCGGATCAGCTGCGAGTTTTCGAGGAAGGAGAGCGTGGGCGGCGGGTAGACCGGCACGCCCGCCACCTGGAAGGTGACGAACTGCGCGTCGCCGCCGGAGGGGTAGCCGCGCACGAAGATGTTGGCGCCGTTCTGGCCGCCGGAACTCTCCGCCGACACGCCGGGGATCGTGCGCAGCAGATCGGCCGTGCTGGTGGGCGCGGCCCGCTCGATCGCGTCGTTGCTGAGCGCGGTGACGGCGAAGGCGGCGTCCTGCCGCCGGGTGCCGCCGCCGGCCGTGCCGACGACGACGATGTCCTCGCCGGCGGGCTCGGCCGCCGTCTGGCTCTCGGCGGTGGGGGTGGTGCCGTCGCTGCGCAGCGGCGGCGAGGCGGCCGGATCGGCCTGGGCGAACGCCGGCGCGGCGATGCCGAGCGCGGCGGATGCGAGGAGCAGGTGCTTGATCGTCATGGTTTTCCTCCCGTTTCTTCTTCTAGGCAGACAAGGGTGTGATGGGGTGCGGGCCATCCTCCGGCCCTGTGGCCGCGGCCGCCGGGCGCGCCAGCCGGCGCAGCATCGCGAGCGCGAGGGCCAGCAGCAGCACCGGCACGATCACCAGGCGGAAAGCGGTGGTGCCGCCGAACGCCGCGAACATGCGGCCCGTGATGAAGCTGCCGGTGGTGCCGCCGAGCGCGGAGAACATGATCATCAGCCCCGCCATCGCGGCATGGCGCGTGCGCGGCAGGGAGGAGAGGATCACCGAGTTGATCGTGGGATAGATCGGCGCCAGGAACAGGCCGATCAGCGGCATCGCATAGGTGGCGAGCGGCGCATCGGCCCACGTCATGCCCGGTCGCGGCGTCAACCCCTCGGCCAGCGGCACCACGATCAGGATCACGGCCAGCATGCCGGCCACGCAGCCGAGCAGCACCGGCAGCCAGCCGGCGCCGCGGATCAGCACGCCCGCCGCCATCCGCCCGATCGCCAGCGTGGCGGCGTAGAGGCTCGCCGCCTGCACGCTCATCGCCTGCGGCAGGTGCAGCACGGTGGCGTTGAACGTGGGCAGCCAGGATCCGACGCTCTGTTCGATCAGCACGTAGAGGAAGGCCGCCGCGACGAACGCCACCACCGCCGCGCGGGCCAGCAGCGCGACCATGGCGCGCGCCTCCTCGATCGGCGGCACGCCGGCGATGCGGCTGCCGCTCTCGTCCATCGGGCTGAGCAGCAGCAGCAGCAGGTTCGCCGCCGAGACCGCCGCCAGCACCCAGTAGACGTCCAGCCAGCCGAGCGCGCCCGGATCGGCCGGATCGATGAAGGCGCTGAACAGCCAGTAGCCGGCGAGCACGCCGACCATAAACAGCCCCTCGATCAGGTTCGTCAGCGCCGCGTGGCCGCGATCGTCGCGGGTGAGCAGGCCGATCATCGCGTAGGTGGCCGTCTTCACCAGCGCGAACGAGACGCCGACCGCCAGGAACAGGATCTTGGCGGTGAGGAAGCCCGGCGCCAGCGGCATCGCCGCGCAGGCGACGGTGACGATGGCGAGGCCCACCATCATGCCGCGCCGATAACCCAGCCGGGGCAGGAAGGCCGCGACCGCGAACGAGACGATCGCGATCGGCAGATCCTTGAACGCCTCCAGGATCGCCGCGTCGCGCGCGCCCACGCCGAAGCTGGCGATCGACTGCAGGATCACCGTGCCGACGCTGTTCAGCAGCACCGCGAAATTGGCGTAGGTGAGGATCAGCGCGATCGTCGCGCGCCGCCGCGCGCCGCGCGTTTGCTCAGCGGGCATGGTAGTCGTCCAGCCGGAAGGCGCCGATGTGCGGGATCACGCGATCCGCGCCCGGCAGCTCGGCCGGCGTGCCGATGCCAAGCGCGGTCATGCCGGCGGCGCGGATCGCGGCGATGCCGGCGGCGGCATCCTCCACGCCAAGGCAGTCGGCGGGGTCGGCACCGATGGCGGCGGCGGCGGCCAGGAAGATATCCGGCGCGGGCTTGCCGGCGGCGAGGCTCGCCGGATCGACGACGACGTCGAACAGGCCGGCGATGCCGAGCCGATCGATCAGCGCGGGCGCGTTGCGGCTGGCGGAGGCAAGCCCCGTGCGAAGCCCGGCGGCGCGGATCGCCCGCAGGCTCTCGGCCGCGCCGGCGAACAGGTCGCCCGGGCCGAAGCGGGCGATCTCATCGACATACCAGCCGTTCTTGCGCGCGGCGTAGGCGGCGCGGGCGGCTTCGTCATGCGTGCGGCCGCGATCCTTCGCCAGGATCAGCGCCAGCGATCCCATGCGGTCGATGCCCTTCAGCGCCGCATTGTCCGCCTCGTCGAACGGGATGCCCAGCTCGTCGGCCAGCCGCTTCCACGCGCGATAATGCGCCGTCGCGGTATCGGTGAGCACGCCGTCCAGATCGAAGATCACGGCCGACAGGCGGCGCGGCAGGGTGGCGCTCATGCGAACTTCGCCTCCCCGCCCGCGTCCAGCGACACGGGCGTGCCGCGATGCGCGAAGGCGATGCCGCCGCCGGCCGCGCGATAGGTGACGCCGTCGCGATCCACCGCGACCGACAGGCGCGTGCCCCGCCACAGGATGCCGAAGCGGTAGCCGTTCCACGCCGCCGGGCGGGTCGGGGCCAGCCGCAACTGCCCGTCGCTCACCCGCAGCCCGCCATAGCCCCAGGCCAGCGCCAGCCAGCTGTTCGCCATCGCCGCCATGTGCGCGCCGTGATCGGTATTGCCGTGCAGATCGTCGAGATCGACGAACAGCGTCTCGCGGAAGAAGCGCCAGGCATCCTCCCCGGCACCCACCTCCGCTGCCAGGATCGCGAAGCTGCCCGCCGAGAGCGTCGAATCGTGGATCGTGACGCCGGAATAATAATCGAAGTTGCGCCGCTTGCGATCGCGGTCGATCTCCTCACCGCCCAGCACCATGCCGAGCACGAGATCGGCCTGCTTGGCGACCTGGTGGCGGTAGAGCGTCAGCGGATGGTTGTGCAGCAGCAGCGGCAGGCGATCCGCCGGCGTGCCGGCGACGTCCCACCGCGGCTTGGCGAGGAAGCTGTCATCCTGCGCGTCAACGCCGAGAGCCTCGTCATAGGGCAGCAGCATGGCGTCGGCGGCGAGCGCCCAGCCGGCGATCTCCTCGACGGACAGGGCGAGCCGCTGCGACAGCGCGCGCCAGCCCGCATCGTCCCGCGCGGCCAGGCTGGCGGCGGTGCGCACAGCTAGGCGCAGATGCTTCTGCGCCATGCGGTTGGTGTACCAGTTGTTGTCGATCAGCGCGGTATATTCGTCCGGCCCGGTCACGCCCTGGATCGAGAAGCCGCCGCGCCGCGCATCGTGGTGGCCGATCTGCAACCAGATGCGCGCGGTCTCCACCAGCATCTCGGCGCCCATCTCGGCCATGAAGGCGTCGTCGCCGGTCGCGGCATGGTAGATGCCGATGGCGAAGGCGATCGCGGCGTTGATGTGGTACTGCGCCGAACCGCTGGGATAGTGGGCCGAACATTCGCCGCCCCCGATCGTGCGCCACGCATAGAGCGCGCCATGTTCATGGTTCAGCGCGCGGGCATTGGCGCGGGCCGCGTCGAGCGTGTTGAAGCGGTAGCGCAGCATCTCCCGCGCCAGCGCCGGCGCGGTGAAGGCGAGCACGGGCAGGACGAACGCCTCCGTGTCCCAGAAATAATGGCCCTCATAGCCCTCGCCGGTCAGTCCCTTGGCGGCGACGCTGCCGGCCCCGTCACGGCTGGCCGCCTGGAACAGGTGGAACAGGTTCAGCCGCAGCGCCTGTTCCGCATGAACATCGGGCAGTTCCAGGTCCACCACCCGCCAGAAGGCGGCGAGCGCCCGCTCCTGCCCTTCGACCAGGGCATCGAAGCCGGTCGCCACGGCTGCACGGGCGGCATCCTCGGCCGCCGCGGGATCCTCCGCATAGGCGAACGCCTTGGTGAGCGTCGCACGCGCCCCGGCGATGCCGATCCGCTCCACCGGCCGCGAGTCCGACGCTTCTCCGGCGGGCGAATGCGCCTGCGCGATCGCGATCTGCCGACCGCTGGCACGCGTCCGCTGGATCAGATGGTGCGGCCCGCTGTCGGTGATATCGATACCACCAGCGCCCAAATCGACACCGATGCGCGGATCGTCTCCCTGCCCCTGCGCCTGCGCCGCGACCACCAGGCGGGAGGTGAAGGCGATCTCGCGCGCGCCCTCGGCGGTGACGGAGAGGCGCAGCGCCACGGTGGCGGCGCGATCGAACGGCACGACCCGCTCGGCCGTCACCGTCACCGCGCGCCCGCCGACGGTCCATTGCGCGGTGCGGGTGACGAGGCCACGGCGGAGATCGAGGCTGCTCTCGGACGCGCCGGGCGCGCCGCTGAGCGGTACGCCGTCAACCGCGATATCGATGGCGAGCCCGTCGGCCACCGGCACGCGCGTGTCGGTCGATCGGGCGAAGCCGGAAAGCCGTTCATGATAGTGGATCGGCACCGTCTCGTACATGCCGGCCAGGAAGGCGGCGCCTTCGCCGCGCGCGACATGCTCGGCCACGCCGCGTATGCCGACCTGTCCGTTCGACAGCGCCAGGATGGTGGCGGCCCACGCATCGGGGGCGCGATCGTCGATCACGACGGTCCAGCCGTCGCCCCGCACCCGTCGCTCGTCCCGCTCTGCCAATCTGGCCAACTGCCCCTCCGCCCGCGCGTCTCATCGCCGCTTGCGAGCCTTGTAGCGGTGTATGATATCGATAACAATAGGCGATGTGCACGAGAGCGCACGCGCCGCCCTACGTGCCGCGCGCGACCAGTTCCGTCTCCAGCATCTCGGACGCGGCGGGTGCGCCGCTCAGGCAGGCGATCAGCTTGGTGGCGAGCAGGCGTCCGCCGGCGACCCAATCCTGCCGGATCGTGGAGAGCGGCGGCGCGTGCGCCGCGGCGGCCGGCGAATCGTCGTAGCCGATCACGGATATGTCGCCCGGCACGGTCAGGCCCGCCGCGCGGATCGCCTCCACCGCGCCGATCGCCATCAGGTCGCTGGCGGCGAACAGGCCGTCGATGGCCGGGCCGCCGGCGATCAGATCCGCCACCGCCGCCCGCGCCGATGCGACGGTGAAGCCCGCCGCGCAGGTCGCCACGATCGCCGCGCCGCCGGCCGCCGCCGTCTCGCCGAAGCCGGCGTGGCGATCGGCGAGCTCGGCGTGGCTGGTATCGCCGACGAAGGCCAGCCGCCGCCGTCCGGCGCGCAGCAGGTGCCCCGCCGCCTGCTGTCCGCCGTGGCGATTGTCGCTGCCGACGACGATCGCCTGGCCGTCGAAGCCGTCGTCCGCCCCCCAGATCACCAGCGGCACGCGGTGGCCGGCCAGCCGCCGCACCGCATCGTCGTGCGATCCCTGGCCCAGCAGGATGATGCCGCTGGCATCCTCCACCTCGGCCCGCATCTTCGGCTCGGCGGTGGTCAGCAGCACGCCGTAGCCGGCCGACGAACATTCCTGCACGATGCCCCCCAGCAGCGCCAGCGGGTAGGGATCGGACATCGGCCGCTCCTCCGAAGGCTGCATCTCGACGATCACCGCCACCCGCCGCCGTCGCTGCAGGCGCAGGTCGCGCGCGGCCACGTTCAGCCGGTAGCCCTTGCTCTCGGCCAGCTCGCGGATACGCGCGCGCAGTTCCGGGCGCACCAGATCGCTGTCGCGCAACGCGCGCGAGACCGTGATCTTCGACACCCCCGCGATGCGCGAGAGATCCGCCATCGTCAGCCGGGCGCCACCCGCCCGGCCCGCATCGTCGCTCGCCATCTCGCCCCCGCCGTCGCGACACCGGCATGCCACCCCACGGTGGCGCCGACAACTGCGCGACGCTATGCGCACCCTCCTTCGTGACGGAGGACCACGCCATGCACCGCTTCCTGATCCCCCTGCTGGCGCTCGCCGCATCCGCCGCGCCGGCCGCCGAGGGAGACGTGACGCTGCCCGCCGGCACGATACCCTTCCCGGCCCACGCCTCCGCCGAGGCGCGCGCCGTGTTCGCGCGAGACGTGGCGGTGCCCGGCAAGGACTGGACGAAGGAGCCGATCGCCGCCGCCCGCGCGCATTATGACGCGATCAACGGCGCCCGGGCGCGCCGCATGCACGCGATCTTCCCGGTCACGATCCGTGCCGGGCGGATCGGCGGCGTTCCCGTCGAGATCATCGAGCCCCGAGGCGGGGTTCCCGCCGCCAATCGCGGGCGCGTGCTGCTGAACGTGCACGGCGGCGCCTTTCTGTGGGGCGCCGGCAGCGGCGGGCGGGTGGAGGCCATCCCGATCGCGGCCGAGGCCGGCGTTAGGGTGATCGCGATCGACTATCGCATGGCGCCGGAGCATCTGTTCCCCGCCGGCAGCGACGATGTCGTAGCGGTCTATCGCGCGCTGCTGGCGGATCATGCGCCGGCCGCGATCGGCATCTACGGCTGCTCCGCCGGATCGATCCTGACCGGCGAGGCGGTGGCCGCGATCGCCGCGCAGGGCCTGCCGCGCCCGGGCGCGATCGGCCTGTTCTGCGCCGGCATCACCGATTTCGACGGGGACGGCGCCTACATCTCGCCCGCTTTGTCCAACGGCGCGCTGCCCACGGCCGCGCCGCCGATCACGGCGCGCGGCTATTTCGCCAGGGCGCGCCAGGATGATCCGCTGGTGCTGCCGGCCGTCGACCCCAAGGTGGTCGCCGCCTTCCCGCCGACCCTGCTGATCAGCGGCACGCGCGATTTCGCGCTGAGCGCCGTGCTGCGCTCCCACCGCGCGCTGGTGGCGCAGGCGGTGCCCGCCGAACTCCACGTGTGGGACGGCATGTGGCACAGCTTCTTCTCGGACGCGGAACTGCCCGAATCGCGCGAGGCCTACCGCGTGATCGCCCGCTTCTTCAACCGTACGCTGGCGCGCTGAGAGGGGGCGAAAGGCAATCGTCGGGTCCAAGCCTGTAAAGCTACACTTGACACCGGGTGTGTCGCGACGTACCTAGATCTCGTGGAGATCGGGACGATCACGCACAAGGCGCTGCGCCGCTTCGTCGAAACCGGCAATGCGCGTGGCCTGCCAGGTGACGTGTCCCGCATCCGCAACATGATCGCGTACATCGCGGCAATCGAAGAGATTGCAGAGTTGTACGTTCCACCCAATTTCGGCGCGCATCAGTTGGGTGGCGATCGTGCCGGCACATGGTCGCTCACGGTCACGCGCAACTGGCGGATGACGTTCCGGCTCGATGCCGCCGGCGCTATCGTCGACCTCGATCTGGAGGATTATCACTGATGGCTGTCCGGGTTCATCCGAGCTTCCGGGTTCATCCCGGCGAGTGGCTCCGCACCGAGGTGGTGGAGGCGAATGCCCTCTCGATCTCGCGGCTTGCCGATCATCTGCATGTCAGCCGGCAGGCGCTGAGCGCGCTTCTCAACGGACGGGCCGGCCTCTCGGCCGAGATGGCGTTGCGTTTCGAGCAGGCGTTCGGCCTGCAGGCCGATACGCTGATGCGGATGCAGGCGGCCCATGACCTCGCCGACGCTCGCGCGCATGCCGGCGCACCGCGCATAGAGGCACTGACGCCCGCCTGAACCCGGATCACGCGGCGCGGGGTTCACAGCCCCAGCCCCAACTGCCGCTCCTCCTCGCCGTCGAAGCCGGAGAGTGTCAGGCCGATCAGGCGCACGCCCAGCGGCAGCGGCATCAGCGCCGCCAGCAGCGCGGCGCCCGCCTCGGCGAAGGCGGCGCGGCCGGCTATGGGGGTGGCGAAGCTGCGGGCGCGGGTGATCTGGCGGAAGTCGGCGAACTTAACCTTCAGCGTCACCGTCCGCCCGCGCAGGCCGGCGCGCTCCACCCGCGCCCAAGCCGCCTCCACCGCCACATCCAGCCGCTCCAGCAGGTCGGGCAGCGCGGTCAGATCGGTGTCGAAGGTACGTTCGGCGCCCACCGACTTGCTGATGCGGTTGGGCCGCACCGGGCGGTCGTCCTCGCCGCGGGCGGCGCGATGATAATAATCGGCCGCCTTGCCGAACTCCGCCTGCAGCCACGCGAGCGGCCGCGCCCGCAGGTCGGCGCCGGTCTCGATTCCCAGCCGCGCCATCCGCGCCGCCGTCACCGGGCCGATGCCGTGGAACCGCTTCACCGGCAGCGCCGCAACGAAATCCGGCCCGCGATGCGGCGGGATCACGCAGAGCCCGTCCGGCTTGTTCTGGTCCGAAGCGATCTTGGCGATGAACTTGTTGTACGAGACGCCGGCCGAGGCGGTGAGGCCGGTCCGCGCGCGGATGGCGGCGCGGATCGCCTGCGCGATCGCGGTGGCGGAGCCGTGCGCGGCGACGGTGTCGGTCACGTCGAGATACGCCTCGTCCAGCGACAGCGGTTCGATCAGATCGGTGAAGCCGGCGAATATCTCCCTGATTTCGTTCGAGACAGCCTTGTAGACGTCGAAGCGCGGCTTCACGAACAGCAGGTCCGGGCAGCGCCGCCGGGCGGTGACGGACGCCATCGCCGATCGCACGCCGAACACGCGCGCCTCGTAGCTGGCCGCCGCCACCACGCCGCGCGCCGATCCGCCCCCGACAGCTACCGGCTTCCCCCGCAAGGCCGGATCGTCGCGCTGCTCGACCGAGGCGTAGAAGGCATCCATGTCGACATGGATGATCCGGCGGGTGCGTGGCGCCTCGTCGCTGATCGGCTCGTCCGACATGGCCGCAGTATAGAACAAAGCGCGATCGATGGCAGCCGGGTCGTGGCGCTTTCCATCGCGATTGTCGCGGCACGCCGCCGGATCGTCGCGGCGCTCAGCCGGTGAGCGCGGTGCGATCAGGCGGCGGGCGCGAAGCGATCAGGCATCGGGTCGCCGCTCGAAAATCTGAGCGCCGGTAACGGTCGCGTCATTCGCTTCCAGCGCGTCCACCCGCGCCCGTTCAGGCCCATGTCGGCAGGCGGCGGCGAAGTCGTCCAGCGCCGCGGCGTCGCCCTCGGCGTGGATCTCCACCGCGCCATCGAATCGGTTGCGCACCCAGCCGGCGATGCCGGCCGATCGCGCCGCCCGTACCGTCCAGTCGCGGAAGAACACGCCCTGGACGCGGCCGCGAACGACCAGCCGGATCGCCGCCACCGCTACCGGGCGCCCTGCCGGTTGGCGACGAGATTCTCGACCACCGCCGGATCGGCCAGGGTGGAGGTGTCGCCGAGCGCGCCGACCTCGCCTTCCGCGATCTTGCGAAGGATGCGGCGCATGATCTTGCCGCTGCGCGTTTTCGGCAGGCCAGGGGCGAACTGGATCGCATCGGGGCTGGCGATCGGCCCGATCTCGCGCCGCACCCACTGCACCAGCTCGCGGCGCAGCGCCTCGTCGCCCTCCTCGCCGGCGTTCAGCGTCACATAGGCGTAAATGCCCTGGCCCTTCACGTCGTGCGGCATCCCCACCACCGCCGCCTCGGCCACCTTGGCGTGGGCCACGAGTGCGCTCTCCACCTCGGCCGTGCCCATGCGATGGCCGGAGACGTTGATCACGTCGTCCACCCGCCCGGTGATCCAGTAATAGCCGTCGGCGTCGCGGCGCGCGCCGTCGCCGGTGAAATACTTGCCCTTGTACGTCGTGAAATAGGTCTGGAAGAAGCGGTCATGGTCGTTCCACACCGTCCGCATCTGGGCGGGCCAGGATGCGGCGATCACCAGATTGCCCTCGGTCGCGCCCTCCAGCACCTTTCCCTCGGCATCGACGATCTCGGGCAGCACGCCGAACAGCGGCTTCGTGGCGGAGCCGGGCTTCAGATCCGTCGCGCCGGGCAGCGGCGAGATCATGATGCCGCCGGTCTCCGTCTGCCACCATGTGTCGACGATCGGCAAACGCCCCTCGCCCACCACGCGGTGATACCATTCCCACGCCTCGGGATTGATCGGCTCGCCGACCGAACCGAGCAGGCGCAAACTGTTGCGGGAAGATTTTCGCACCCACTCGTCACCTTCGCGCATCAGCGCGCGCAAGGCGGTTGGGGCGGTGTAGAAGATGTTCACGGCATGCCGGTCCACCACCTGCCAGAAGCGGCCATGATCCGGCCAGTTGGGCACGCCCTCGAACATCAGGGTGGTGCCGCCGTTCGCCAGCGGCCCGTAGACGGAGTAGCTGTGGCCCGTCACCCAGCCCACGTCCGCCGTGCACCAGTAGACCTCGCCGGGCCGGTAATCGAACACGATCTCGTGCGTCAACGCCGCCCACAGCAGATAGCCGCCGGTGCTGTGCAGCACGCCCTTGGGCTTGCCGGTGGAGCCGCTGGTGTAGAGGATGAACAGCGGATCCTCCGCGCCCATGGCCTCGGCCACGCAGGTGTCGCCGGCCTCCGCCACCAGTGCGGCATAGTCCACGTCGCGGCCGTCCTGCATCGGCACGTCGGTGCCGGCGTGGCGCACCACGATCACGGTGTCCACGCCGGGGCAGTGCGCCAGCGCCGCATCGACGTTCGCCTTCAGCGGCACCGCTTTGCCGCCGCGCCGCCCGCCATCGGCGGTGACGACCAGGCGGCTGTCGCAATCCTGGATGCGGTTGGCCAGCGCATCGGGCGAGAAGCCGCCGAACACCACCGAGTGGATCGCCCCGATCCGCGTGCAGGCGAGCATCGCCACGGCGGCCTCGGGGATCATCGGCAGGTAGATCGTCACCCGATCGCCCCGGCGCACGCCGCGCGCCTTCAACGCGTTCGCCAGCCGGCACACGTCGCGGTGCAGCTCGGCATAGCTGATGCGGCGGACGTCGGCGGGGTCGTCCCCCTCCCAGATGATGGCGATCCGGTCTCCGCCATGCGCCAGATGCCGGTCCAGGCAGTTGGCGCTCACGTTCAGCACGCCGTCGGCGAACCAGCGTATGTGGAAGTCGGCCTCGTCGAACGACCAGTCGGCGATCGCCGTCGGCGCGGCGATCCAGTCCAGCCGCGCGGCCTGGTCGCGCCAGAAGCCGTCGGTATCGTCGCGCGCCGCGGCGTAGAGCCGATCGTAGGCGGCCGCGTCGATGTGGGCGCGGGCCGCATCCTCTGGCCGCACGGGGTAGATGGCGTCGCTCATCGCGTCTCTCTCCGCCTCAATTGCCGAAGCCGCGCGGTGCCGGCGCGATCACCGTCGCCCCGCCCGGCCCGATCTGGTGGATCGCCAGCGATCGCTCGGCGATGCCGTCCGCGCCGAAGCGGAAGGCGCCGTCCACGCCGGAGAAGCCGCCCTTGTCCGTCAGCATCCGCGTCGGGAAGGGCGAGCCCGCCTTCCACTGTGCCGCGATCCGCACCGTCAGCAGCACCGCATCATAGCCCAGGCTGGCGAGGCGGTACGGCCCCTTGCCGAAGCGGGCGCGATATTTGGTACCCAGCTGGCGGTACATCGCATCGGGCACGCTGGCGAACCACGCGCCGCCCATCGCCGGCGTCGCCGCCAGCGACGGCTCGGCATTCCACAATTCGGTGCCGAGGATCTGCACCGGCCCCATCCGGCGCAGCAGCGGCGCGGCCTGCGCGGCGATGCGCCCGCTGTCCGCGATCAGCACCGCCTCGTAGCTCTCGCCGCTGGCCGGCTTCAGCCTGGCGACGGCCGCCGCCAGCGCCTTGGGGCTGCGATCGAACGTCTGCATCGACACGACGGTGCCGCCCGCCGCCTCGGCCGATCGCAGCAGCACGTTGGAGGCGTTGCGGCCATAGGCGCCACTGGGCATCAGCGCGGCGAACCGGCTCATGCCGCGCGACCGGGCATAGCGCACCACCCGATCGATCGACTGGCTGGGCGAGAAGCCCATCAGGAAGGTGCCGCCCCCCGCCACGCTGACATCGTTGGAGAAGGCCACCACCGGCACGCCCGCCGGCCGCGCGGCGGCGGATACGGCGCGCACCTCCTCGGCCAGCAGCGGGCCCAGGAACAGGCGGTTGCCGTCCGCCAGCGCCTTGGCCGCCGCCGCGCCCGCGCCCGGCCCGGTATCGTAGATCGTCATCCGCACGCGCGCGCCGCCCGTATCCAGGATCGCCAGGTTGGCGGCGTTGGCGATCGACTGGCCCACGGCCGCGTTCGGCCCGCTGATCGGCACCAGCAGCGCCACGCGGTTGCGCGCGTCGTCCTGCGGCAGCGATCCGCTGTCGACGCGCGGGGCGACGGGGACCGGCGGCGGCGGCGCCTTGGCCGGTGGCGCCTTGGGCACCACCTGGCAGGCGCCCAGCATCAGCGCCGCGCCGATCCCCGCGATCCGCCGCAGTTGCCGGAGGGGCGAACGCTCTGCCATGACGTGCATTATGGACGACCTCTCCGCTCCGCTCTCACCCGGCCTCTATATCGTCGCCACGCCGATCGGCAATCTCGCCGACCTGTCGCCGCGCGCCGCCTCGATCCTGGCGCGGGCCGATCTGATCGCGGTGGAGGACAGCCGGGTGACGGCGCGGCTGCTCCATCACGTCGGCGTGAAGCGGCCGATGGCACCCTATCACGATCACAATGCCGATCAGGTTCGCCCCGGCCTGGTCGCGCGGCTGGGAACGGCGGCGATCGCGCTCGTCTCCGATGCGGGCACGCCGCTGATCTCCGATCCCGGCTTCAAGCTGGTGCGCGATGCGCGCGCCGCCGGCCATCCCGTCGTGACCATCCCCGGCCCGTGCGCCGCCGTCGCCGCGCTCACGCTGGCCGGCCTGCCGACCGACCGCTTCTTCTTCCTCGGCTTCCTGCCGCCCAAGGAGAAGGCGCGCGCCGATGCCATCGCCGAGGTGGCGGCGATCCGCGCCACCCTGATCCTGTACGAGAGCGGTCCGCGCCTGCCCGCCACGCTCGCGGCGCTGGCCGCCGGCCTCGGCGATCGCGAGGCGGCCGTCGCGCGGGAGATCAGCAAGGCGTTCGAGGAGTGCGTCACCGACACCCTCTCCGCCCTCGCCGCCCGCTATGCCGAAGGCGGCCCGCGCGGCGAGATCGTGATCGTCGTCGGGCCGCCGGGCGAGGCGGCGGCGCCGGAGGCGGCGGACGTGGATGCCGCGCTGGTCGAGGCGATGACGCGCCTGCCTACCGCCCGGGCCGCCGGCGAGGTGGCGAGGGCCACCGGCCTTCCCCGCCGCGATCTCTACGCCCGCGCGATGGCGCTGCGGGACGCGGAGTGAAGCCGCCGCCTGCGCCCGCCCGCCAGCGCGCGGAGCGGCGCGGCCGCGCCGGCGAGGACGAGGCCGCGCTCCACCTGCGCCGCCACGGCTGGACGATCCTCGCCACCCGCGTCCGCACGCCCGCCGGCGAGGTGGACCTGATCGCTAGGCGGGACAGACTGATCGCCTTCGTCGAGGTCAAGACGCGCGCCACCGCCGCCGAACTCGATTTCGCGATCGACGAGCGCCGCCTCGCCCGCGTCGCGGCGGCGACCGAGATCCTCATCCCCACCTATGCGGCGGCCGGCGAGGATGTCCGCATCGACGTGATCCTCGTCGCGCCGGGCAAGCCGTTGCGCCACATAGAGAATGCCTGGATTGGCTAGGACGGCCCATCGCCGCGCTCGCGCTTGCGGGAACCGCAACCGTCCGGGCCGGTTTGATGCGCACCCGTTTCGAAAGGAAGAACGATGCGCACCCTTCGACTGACCCTGCGCGGCATGGCCGCCGCCTCCGCGCTGCTGCTGGTCGCCGCCCCGGCCCTGGCCGGCGACGAGGAGCGCGCCCGCGCCGCCATCGCAGAGGCGCAGGGCAAGATCGACGCCGCGCTGCGCGTGAAGGCCGGCGACGTCACGCCGGACGCGGTGGCCCGCGCCCAGGCTTCGCTGCGGTTGGCGCAGGAGGAGCTGAAGAGCGGGCACGAGCAGAAGGCCATCCAGGCCGCGATCGCCTCGCAGCAGGCGGCGGATACCGCGATCGGCCGCGTCCAGCAGCGCACCGACGCCGCCGCGCAGGTCAATGCCGCGACCGCCGCCGACGCGCAGCAGCAGGCCGCCGCCGCCAACGCCCGCGCCGATGCCGCCGAGCAGGCCGCCGCCAGCGCCAACGCCGATGCGGAGGCCGCGCGCAACGCCCCGCCGGTCGTCGTGGCGCCCGCACCCGCGCCCGCCACCACCACCGTCACCACCGAGACGGTGAAGACGGCCCCCGCAGCCGCCCGCACCAGGACGACCGTGAAGCGCCCCGTCCGCAAGGTTGCGAGCAAGACGACGCGTGCCCGCCCCGCCGCGCGGCCGGCCGTCGTCGAGAAGACGACGACCACCGTCACCACCAGCAACTGATCCGCGGCGCAGGCAGCCTGAGGCCGGCGCGCGACGCGCCGGCATCGGGCGGCCTGCGGGGTGACATTCCCCGGCCCGCCCTCTACCTCCCCGCCGACACAGGCAGGAAGGCCGGCACATGTCCCTCACCGTCGCGGTCCAGATGGATCCGCTCGAAACGATCAACATCGCGGGCGATTCCACCTTCGCGATCATGCTCGGCGCGCAGGCGCGCGGCCACCGGCTGTTTCACTATGCCGCCGGCGATCTCAGCTATCGCGACGGGCGGGTCACGGCGCCGGCGCGACCCGTAACCGTGCAGCGCGTCGGCGGGGCGCATCACGACTATGGCGCGTGGCAGACGCTGGACCTCGCGGACGACGTGGATGTCGTGCTGATGCGGCAGGATCCGCCGTTCGATCTCGCCTACATCACCGCCACCCACCTGCTGGAACGGATCCGCCACCGCACGCTGGTGGTCAACGATCCTGAATCGGTGCGCAACGCGCCCGAGAAGCTGTTCGTGCTGGATTATGCCCAGTTCATGCCGCCCACCCTCATCACGCGGCGGCTGGAAGATGCGCGCGCCTTCCATGCCGAGCATGGCGAGGTTGTCGTCAAGCCGCTCTACGGCAATGCCGGCTCGGCCGTCTTCCATGTCGGCAGGAAGGATGCGAACCTCGCCGCGCTCACCGAGTTGTTCGGCCAGGTGTGGCGCGAGCCGTTCATGGTGCAGGCCTTCCTCCCCGACGTTTCAAAGGGCGACAAGCGGATCGTGCTGGTGGACGGCACGGCCGCCGGCGCCGTCAACCGCCTGCCCAAGCCGGGCGAGATCCGCTCCAACCTCGCCGTCGGCGGGTCGGGCGCGCAGGCCGATCTCACCCCGCGCGAGCATGAGATCTGCGAGGCGCTCGGCCCGGAACTCGCCCGGCGCGGCCTGCTGTTCGTCGGCATAGACGTGATCGCCGGCTACCTGACCGAGATCAACGTCACCTCGCCCACCGGCATCGTCGCGATCGATCGGTTCAACGGCACGGATACGCCGGCGCTGATCTGGGACGCGATCGAGGCGAAGGCCGGCCGTGGCTGACATCGTCCGTCAGTGGATCGAGCAGTCGGGCTATCTCGGCGTCGCCCTGCTGATGTTCCTGGAAACGGTGTTCCCGCCGATCCCGTCGGAGGTCATCATGCCGCTCTCCGGCCTGCAGGCGCAGCGCGGCACCATGAGCCTGGCGGGCGTGATCGCCGCCGGCACGGCCGGCGCGATGCTGGGCAACATCCTCTGGTACGTCGCCGCCCGCTGGCTCGGCATCGATCGCTTCCGCCCGCTGGTGGAGCGGTTCGGCCGCCTGCTGACGCTCGACTGGCGGGAGGTGCAGCGCGCCGACGACTTCTTCGATCGATGGGAGAAGTGGTTCGTCTGCCTGGGCCGGATGATGCCGACGATCCGATCGCTGGTGTCGGTGCCGGCCGGCCTGTTCGGGATGAGGCCGGTGCCGTTCGTGCTGTGGTCGACCCTCGGCACCACCGGGTGGACGGGCGCGCTCGCCTCCGCCGGCTATCTGCTGGGGCGGAACTGGCGCGATGTGGATGCTTGGCTCGGCCCGCTCTCCACCGGCATCATGCTGGTGCTGCTGGCCTGGTATCTGTTCCGCGTCGCCACGTGGAAGCCGCGACAGGGCTGAAGCTCCGCCGCCGGCCCACCACCTGATCCAATGCGCAGCTTGGCGGCGGGCGCGGAGCCGCCGAAGCTGCCCCGGCTCAGCAAGGAGGGGCGCCATGTATCCGTTCAAGCCCGGCCACGTCTTCGTTCGCGATACTTGGTATGTCGCCGCTCTCTCCGCGGAGATCGACGCCGGGATGATCGAGCGGCGCATCCTGGACGAGCCCGTCCTGCTCTACCGCACGGAAGCCGGCGATCCGGTGGCGATGGCCGGCCTCTGCCCGCACCGGCGGCTGCCGCTGGCCATGGGGCGGCGGGTGGGCGATGCCGTGCAGTGCGCCTATCACGGCATCACCTTCGGCCCCGACGGCTCCTGCCTGCGCGTCCCCTCGCAGGCATCCCCGGGCAGCCGGATGCGGGTGCGCACCTATCCCGTCGTCGAACGGTGGAACTGGGTGTGGATCTGGACCGGCGACCCCGCCGCCGCCGATCCCGCGCTGATACCCGACCATGGCGAGATGGGCCTGCGCGACGGCTGGGAGGCGACGCCGGCCGAACATTATGCCGTGCCCGCGCGCTACCAGCTGCTGATCGAGAACCTCCAGGATCTCAGCCACATCAGCTACCTGCACGGCGCCTATGTGGAGGATGCGGCGTGGACCGAGACGCCGGTGCAGACGATGTTCGAGGGTGGCGGCATGCGCTCCGCCCGCATCTCGCACGATACGCCACTCTCCGGCTTCAACGCCTGGTGCTTCCCCGATGCCGCGCCGCGCGTGGATCAGGAGCTGCGCTCCGTCTTCAAGTCGCCCGGCGTCACCTATAGCGGGCCGATCGTCGGCGAGACGCCGGGCGAGGCGTGCAATGGCCGCTATCTCGGCACGATGTTCGCCGTCCACGCGATCACGCCGGAAACGCCCCGCTCGACTCATTATTTCTCCACCACCACTCGCGACTTCCGCACCGGCGACACCGCGTTCAGCGAGGAGCTGCACCGGATGGACATCGAGGTGCGCATGCAGGACGTCGTCGCGCTCGGCGCGATCGAGCGCCACCTGAGCGACGAGAGCCGCCTGGCTCCGGAAATCTCGGTCGCCGCCGACACGCCCGCTCTCCACGTGCGCCGGCTGGTGGAGAAGATGATCGCCGCCGAGCAGGCGGCCTGAGGGCAGATCCCCGTCGCTCCAGCGCAGCCGAAGCGACCACGGTGCGCGGGTAGGTCAGGCTCTCGGCACAGGTGAAAGTCGAGCGCCCGCCGTCTACAGGAACGAGCGGGCGTGTTGCAGCACCATGCCGCACACCTTCGACTTCACCTTGCCCTTCATCGAGTCCAGCGACAGGCCGGTCCCGTTCTCCGTCACCAGCTCGCCGCTCTGCCCCTGGGCGAACTCGTCGGAGGCGGTGACGCCCTGCTGCCCCATCAGCTTGCCCAGCGCCGACTTCGCGTTGGTGGTGGCCCCCAGCAGATTGTTCTTCACGCAATAGCTCAGCAGGCCGGTGGCGTTGCTCATAGTCGATCCGCCGACGTCGGGCAGCACGCCGCCGAGCAGACCGCCACTCCCGCCCATCAGCCCGCCGAGACCTCCGCCGGACTGCGCGCCCGCCTGCTGCGCCACGGCGGCCGCCGGCGCCAGCATGATGCCCGCGGCCAGCGCCGCGCCGAACAGGATGTGCCTCATGATCTGCTCCTTGGCCGAGGCGCGGGGATCGCGCGTACCGGCGGGTGAACGCCCGGGCTGGCGAAGCGGCTCCGCGCGTCAGGCGCGGGGGTGGGCGTTGCGGTACACGTCCAGCAGGTGCGCCGCATCCACCGCCGTGTAGATCTGCGTCGAGGAGAGGCTGGCATGGCCCAGCAGTTCCTGCAGCGATCGCAGGTCGGCGCCGCGCCCAAGCAGGTGGGTGGCGAAGCTGTGGCGCAGCGCGTGCGGCGTCGTCCGCTCGCTTAGCCCCAGCCGGCCGCGCGCGCCGCGCACCGCCTTGCGCACCAGATCGGCCGAGAGCGGCCCGCCCTTCGCCCCCCGGAACAACGCCGCGTCCGGCGCTGCAGGATAGGGGCACAGCGCCAGATATGCCTCGATCGCCACGCGCACCTTGGGCAGCAGCGGCACCACCCGCGTCTTGGCGCGCTTGCCGGTGACGCGGATGGTGGCGCCGAGCGGCAGCACCGCCGCCGTAAGGCCCACCGCCTCCCCCACGCGCAGCCCGGCGCCGTAGAGCAGCAGCAGCACCGCCAGATCGCGCGCGGCGATCCACGGCGCGCCGGCCGCATCGGCGGCGTCCTCGGCCAGGGCGATCGCATCGGCGGGGGAGACCGGGCGCGGCACGCCCTTCTTCACGCGCGGGCCGCGCAGCTTGGGCGCGGCCGTGCCGGCAAAGGCCAGGAAGCCGCGCACGGCGGACAGCTCCCGCGCGGCCGAGGCATTGCCGATCGTGTCCCGCCGGGCCGCCAGAAAGGCGCGCAGGTCCGCCTGATCGAGCGTCGCCAGCAGCGCCGCATCCACCGCCGCTCCGCGATGCCCGCCCAGGAACGCCACCAGCCGGTGCGCCGTCGCCACATAGGCCCGCACGGTATGATCGGATCGGCGTCGGTCCTGCCGCAGATGCTCGCCCCACGCCGCCGCCAGCGCGCGGGCGGGATGGTCGTCTAGGGTCAGCGGGGGTGCGGCAGCCATCGCGCCATCATGCGCGATACCACGCGCCCGAGGAAGACGAGCAGTTCGGAACCGTGCCGCGTCTCGAAACCCTGCGGACGGCGCTGGCCCAGCATCAGCACGCCCACCTGCAGCGGCGGCGGCCCGTCCAGCCGGATCAGCGCCTCCGCCCGGATCAGATCGGATGCCGGGCCGAACAGCGGATGGCCCCGCTCAACCCCGCGCAGCACCACCGTGCCGACGCCTTCCATCGCCCGCTCGACGATGCGTCGCTCCACCTGGTGCAGCCCGGTCATGTCGGCGCGCACGGCCTGATCGTCGGTGAACAAGGCGAGCGCCACGGCGTCCAGGCCCAGCGTGTACGGCCATGCCTGCGTGACGACGTGGACCAGATGATCCAGCCCGTCCGCGTCCACCGCCGCCAGCGCCGCCTCGTGGATGGCGGAGACCGCGCCGGAATGGCCGCGCGCAAAGGCGATCAGATCCTGATTGGCCTCCTCCACCTCGGCCACGCGCCGCCGCAGCGATGCGACGCCCGAAGTCTCGAAGTCGATCAGCTGGCCCATCCGCGCGATCCTACGCGCGATCGGTTAAAAGGAAATGGCGGGCTTAACCATGCCGTCCGTCCGCCCAGCGTCGACAGTGCGGTTCGATTGAAGCGCCCGCCCGGCTCTGCTACCCGCCGGCTCCCTCTCCGTTCCTGACAGGATGTCGCCGATGATCCCGCGCTACTCGCGACCCGAGATGGTCGCCATCTGGGCGCCCGAGACGAAGTTCCGCATCTGGTTCGAGATCGAGGCGCACGCCACCGATGCGCTGGCCGATCTCGGCGTGGTGCCCAGGGAGGCGGCGGCGGCGCTGTGGCGCTGGTGGGAGACGAAGCCCGCGATCGACGTGGCCGCGATCGACGCGATCGAGGCCGTCACCAAGCATGACGTGATCGCCTTCCTCACCTGGGTGGCGGAGAATGTGGGCGAGGAAGCCCGCTTCATGCACCAGGGCATGACCTCGTCCGACGTGCTCGACACCTGCCTGTCGGTCCAGCTCGCGCAGGCGACCGATCTGCTGCTCGCCGATCTCGACCGGCTGCTCGCCGTGCTGAAGCGGCGCGCCCATGAGCACAAGCTGACCCCCACGATCGGCCGCAGCCACGGCATCCATGCCGAGCCGGTGACGTTCGGCCTGAAGCTGGCCCAGGCCTATGCCGAGTTCGATCGCAATCGCACCCGCCTGATCGCCGCCCGCGCCGACATCGCCACCTGCGCGATCTCCGGCGCGGTCGGCACCTTCGCCAATATCGATCCGCGGGTGGAGGCGCATGTCGCGGCAAAGATGGGGCTCACGGTGGAGCCCGTCTCCACCCAGGTCATCCCGCGCGATCGCCATGCGATGTATTTCGCCACCCTGGGTGTGATCGCCTCCTCCATCGAGCGGCTGGCGACGGAGGTCCGCCACCTCCAGCGCACCGAGGTGCTGGAGGCGGAGGAGTATTTCTCGCCCGGGCAGAAGGGCTCGTCGGCCATGCCGCACAAGCGCAACCCGGTCCTGACCGAGAACCTCACCGGCCTCGCCCGCATGGTGCGCGGCTACGTCACGCCGGCGCTGGAGAATGTGGCGCTGTGGCATGAGCGGGACATCAGCCACTCCTCCGTCGAGCGGTATATCGGGCCGGACGCCACGATCACGCTCGATTTCGCGCTGGCCCGGCTGACCGGCGTGATCGACAAGCTGCTCGTCTATCCGGAGCGGATGCAGCGCAACCTGGATCGCATGGGCGGGCTCGTCCACTCGCAGCGCGTGCTGCTGGCGCTGACGCAGGCCGGCATCAGCCGCGAGGACAGCTACCGCCTCGTCCAGCAGAATGCGATGAAGGTGTGGGAGTCGGACGGCGCCCTCTCGCTGCTGGAGCTGCTGAAAGCCGATCCGGAGATAAGCGCGAAACTCTCCGCTGCAGACCTCGAGGAGAGGTTCGATCTCGGCTACCATCTGGCGCAGGTCGACACGATTTTCGCGCGTGTGTTCGGCGACTGACCGCCACTTCGCGGTTGCAAATACCGCAACTGCGACGGCCGGTTTTCGAATTGCGACGAACCGTTGCTCCGCCTATTTCTGCTGCACTGCACAATGCAGGGGAACAGGGGCGAGCCGATAAGGGCGGCCCCGACGGAGAACCGACATGAACATTCTCGAAGCGGCCACCAGCCTGTTGCTGGCGGTTGCCGCGCAGGCGCTTGCCGTCGGCGTGGTGCTCGCACTGTAAGCGGGCAAAAAGGCCCGCCGGCAGACAAGCCGGCGGGCCTTTTCTCATTGTCGCGGCGAGGCTAGGCCGGACCGACATTCAGCTTTTTGCATGTCCGCTCCTCCTGAGGAGGGGCTGAGCGGAGGCGAAGACCCGTCTCGAAGGACCGTCCATGTCCTTCGAGTCGCCATTTCGACAGGCTCGATGGCTCCTCAGGATGAGCGGTGTGGGTAAATGCGAGCAAATCAACTGGTTCGCTCAATGTCGATACGCCCCAGGCGCCCGCTTCAATCCGCCGCGAACATGCCCTTGATGCGCGAGAAGAAGCCTTCCGATTGCGGGCACTCGGCACCCGTCTCGGTCGCGCGAAACTCCTCCAGCAGCTCCTTCTGGCGGGTCGAGAGGCGGGTCGGCGTCTCGACGTCGATCTGCACCACCATGTCGCCGGCGCCGCGCGTGTTCAGCACCGGCATGCCGGCCCCGCGCTGGCGCAGCTGCTTGCCGGACTGGATGCCGGCCGGGATGCGGATCTCGTGCCGCTGGCCGTCCAGCCCCGGCACCTCGATGATCCCGCCAAGCGCCGCCGTGGTGAACGAGACGGGGCAGCGCGCGAACAGGGTCGTCCCCTCGCGCTCGAACAGGGCGTGCCGCACCACGTGGATGAAGATGTAGAGGTCGCCGGCCGGCGCGCCGCGCGCACCCGCCTCGCCCTCGCCGGTCAGGCGGATGCGGGTGCCCTCGTCGACGCCGGCGGGGATGTTCACCGACAGCGTCTTGGCCTTGTCCACCCGGCCCTCGCCGTGGCAGGCCTGGCACGGATCGACGATCATCTGCCCCGCGCCGTGGCACGTCGGGCACGTCCGCTCGACGACGAAGAAGCCCTGCTGCGCCCGCACCTTGCCGTGGCCGGCGCACGTCTTGCAGGTCTTGGCGCCGGTGCCGCCGCGCGATCCGGTGCCGTCGCACGTGTCGCACGGCGCCGCGACGTCGACGGTGATCTGCGTCGCCTTGCCGTGGAAGGCGTCCTCCAGCGTGATCTCCATGTCGTAGCGCAGGTCGGCACCGCGCGCCGGCCCTGCCCGGCCGCCCCGCTGGCCGCCCATGAACTCGCCGAAGATATTCTCGAATATGTCGGAGAAGCCGCCCATGTCCTGCGGGCCGCCGCGTCCACCACCCATGCCGCCATTCTGGAAGGCGGCCTTGCCGAAGCGATCATAGGCCGCGCGCTTCTGCGGATCCTTCAGGCAGTCATAGGCCTCGCTGATCGCCTTGAACTTCGCCTCGCTGTCCTTGCAGCCCGGATTGCGATCCGGGTGGCAGATCATCGCGAGACGGCGATAGGACGACTTGATCGTCTTGTCGTCCGCCGTGCGCTCGACTTCGAGCAGCTCGTAATATTCGGTGTCAGCCATCTTTCCATCCCATTACCCCTCTCCCTTCACGGGAGAGGGAGGGGCCCGTCGCCAAGCGATGGGGGGAGAGGGAACGAGACGCGCCCTCTCCCAGCCCTCTCCCGAAAACGAGAGAGGGCTTCAAGCCTTTACGCCTTCCGATCCTCGTCGACTTCCGAGAATTCGGCATCGACCACACCGTCGTCGGCCTGCGCCGCACCCGTCTCCGCACCCGGCGAAGCGGCCGCCGCCTGCTCCTTCTCGTAGATCGCCTGGCCGAGCTTCATCGACACCTGCGCCAGCGCCTGCGCCTTCTCGGTCATCGCCTCGGGCTCGCCACCCTCGACCGCCGTCCGCGCCTCGGCCACCGCCGCCTCGATCTCGGACTTCAGCGCGGCGTCGATCTTGTCGCCATGCTCGCGCAGCTGCTGCTCGGTCGTGTGGATCAGGCTCTCGGCATTGTTCTTCGCCTCGGCCGCCGCACGGCGCTTCTTGTCCTCCTCGGCGAACTTCTCGGCATCGCGGACCATCTGGTCGACATCGGCGTCGCTGAGACCGCCCGAAGCCTGGATCTTGATCTGCTGCTCCTTGCCGGTGCCCTTGTCCTTGGCGGTGACGTGGACGATGCCGTTCGCGTCGATGTCGAACGTCACCTCGATCTGCGGCACGCCGCGCGGCGCCGGCGGGATGCCGACGAGATCGAACTGGCCCAGCATCTTGTTGTCCGCCGCCATCTCGCGCTCGCCCTGGAACACGCGGATGGTGACGGCGCCCTGATTGTCGTCCGCCGTGGAGTAGGTCTGCGACTTCTTGGTCGGGATCGTCGTGTTGCGATCGATCATGCGGGTGAACACGCCACCCAGCGTCTCGATGCCCAGCGACAGCGGCGTCACGTCCAGCAGCAGCACGTCCTTCACGTCGCCCTGCAGCACGCCCGCCTGGATGGCGGCGCCCATCGCGACCACTTCGTCCGGGTTGACGCCGGTGTGCGGCTCCTTGCCGAAGAAGGCCTTCACCGCCTCGCGCACCTTGGGCATGCGCGTCATGCCGCCCACCAGCACCACCTCAGAGATGTCGGCCGCCTTCACGCCGGCATCGGCCAGCGCCTTGCGCATCGGCTCCTGCGTGCGCTTGATCAGGTCGTCCACCAGCCGCTCCAGATCGGATCGGGTGATCGTCTTGACGAGATGCTTCGGCCCGGTCGCGTCGGCCGTGATGAACGGCAGGTTGACCTCGGTCGACTGGGCGGAGGAAAGCTCGATCTTCGCCTTCTCGGCGGCTTCCTTCAGCCGCTGCAAGGCGAGGCGATCCTTCTTCAGGTCGATGCCCTCGGCCTTCTGGAACTCCGACGCGAGATACTCGACCACCTTGGCGTCGAAATCCTCGCCGCCCAGGAAGGTGTCGCCGTTGGTCGCCTTCACCTCGAACACGCCGTCGCCGATCTCCAGGATGGAGACGTCGAACGTGCCGCCGCCCAGATCGTAGACGGCGATAGTCTTGCCGTCCTGCTTCTCCAGGCCGTAGGCCAGCGCCGCCGCCGTCGGCTCGTTGATGATGCGCAGCACCTCAAGCCCGGCGATGCGGCCGGCATCCTTGGTCGCCTGCCGCTGGGCGTCATTAAAATAGGCCGGCACCGTGATGACCGCCTGCGTCACCGTCTCGCCGAGATACGACTCGGCGGTTTCCTTCATCTTCTGCAAGGTGAAGGCGGAAATCTGCGAGGGCGAGTAATCCTCGCCGCCGGCCTTCACCCACGCATCGCCGTTGGCGCCCTTGACGATGGTGTACGACACCAGCTCGGTGTCCTTCTTCGTCACCGGGTCGTCGAAGCGGCGGCCGATCAGGCGCTTCACCGCGTAGATGGTGCTGTCCGGGTTCGTCACCGCCTGGCGCTTGGCCGGCTGCCCGATCAGCCGCTCGCCATCCTTGGCGAACGCGACGATCGAGGGCGTGGTGCGCGCGCCTTCGCTATTCTCGATCACCTTCGGCTTGCCGCCTTCCATCACGGCGACGCAGCTGTTGGTGGTGCCCAGATCGATACCGATTACTTTTGCCATGATTTGACCTCTCGATCCCCCAAGTCCAATGCCGCCGGCCACCCCCCTTGCCAGAGAAGCGAAGGTGCCGAAGCGACGGTTACGGGGGCGATATAGGGGTGCTTTCGCTTGCCGCAAGACACGGCGGCGGCTTATGGCAGCGCCACTTTTCCGCAATGGAACACCGCCGATGCGCCTGCCGATCCTCGCCGCCCTGCTGTGCCTTGGCGCGGCCGCCTGCCAGCCGGCCGCGCCGGATGTCGTGGCGGTGAAATATGCCTGGGCTCGCCTCTCGCCGGTGCCGGGCCGGCCGGCCGCACTCTACTTCACCCTCACCGGCGCCGCCGCGCCGGAGCGGCTGGTCGCGATCGAGAGCGCCAGGGTGCAGCGCATCGAGCTGCACGAGAGCATGGGCGGCGGCATGCACGGCATGAGCGGGATGCGGCCGCTCGCCGGCGTGGACGTGCCGGTCGGCGGATCGGCGCTGTTCCAGCCGGGCGGCAAGCATGCGATGCTGTTCGGCGTCGATCCGGCGCTGAAGCCCGGCGCCGCCCTGCCGCTGCGCTTCCGCTTCGCCAGCGGCAAGGTGACGGCGGCCGAGGCGAAGACCATCGGCGCGGGGGATGCGGCGCCGGCGGAGTAGATTATCCGCCGTTCGCCATGGCGGCGGCGACGAAGGCATCCCGATCGCCGCACGGCGCGCTGAGGCCCAGATACTCGCTCTCGACCTTAGCCAGATAGCGGCTGATCTCCTCGGCCGAATAGTTCACGTCCAGCATCTGCTCTACACGCCGCAGATAGGTGTCATATTCGTCGCTGGGCAGCGGCGGAAACGGCAGGCCGGCAGCCTCCGGCGATCCCGCCATCGGCACGCCGATCGGGTTCCAGTGTTCGGCGCACAGCTGGCGAAGGCGATCGAGCGACATACGCTGCTCCTAATAGACCGTGATGACCCGGCCGGTGACATTGTCGACGATCGCCGTCACGCCATTTGCGGCGCTGTGATAGACCGTGGCGTTCGGGCCTGACGGCGTCGGAACGCCATGCCGGATGGCGTCCTCTATTGCGCTCGGCACCAATCCCCGCTCCTGCATCCGATCGAACGCGTGCCCGCTGAACTCGCGGCCGTTCACATAACCGCGCGCGTTGCGCGGCACGCCTTCGGGAAATTTCAGCTGGCGGCTGCTGTTCTCCAGCCCGGGAGAGCGGCGGCCGACCATCGCATTCGCCGGACGTTCGCCCGCCGCGCTCGGTCCACCGGAGCCGCCGCCATCCGCCGTCCGCTGCCCGCCGATCTTCTTCGCCTGCAGGCGGGCGAGCAGCCAGGCGAGAAAGGCCTCACCCAGCTTCACGAAGGCATGGGCGAAGCGCTTCGCCGCCGCGTCCAGCGCGGCCTCGTCGCGCGCTTCGGCCGCGGCGACCGCGGCGGCGATGAACTCGTACACCGCCTGGATGCCCGCGAAGCCGGCACACGCATAGGCGATCGCCAGCAGCGCGGCATCGATCGCCGCCGCCGATACGCCGCCCAGCTGCGCCAGCACGATGGCCACGCAGAAGGCGACCATCAGCGCCACCGTCCGCGCCGAGAGCAGCTGGTCCAGCAGCGCCCGCAGCTCCGGCCCGACATGCGCGGCGGAGCGGCGCAGCGCCTCCTCGATCCGCTCGGCCCGGCTCCAGCCGGAAACCGGCCCGCGCGCGCCCGCGCCCGGCGGACGCGGCGCCACCCGCGCCGTCGTCAGCGTCGCCGGCAGCGCCGCCGTCGCCGCGTGCGGCACATAGAGCGCGACGAGCCGGTTGTGGGCGAGCGCCTGCTCGAACGCGTGCCGCAGTTCGGTGTCGGAGGCGACGCGCGGCTCCCCGCCCAGGCCCAGCCGGGGCCAGTACCAGCGCAGCTTCGTGACAGCGCGGGGATCGGCGAACAGCGCCTGCATCGCGGCATAGCGCCTGCGGTGGGCGCGCAGCACGCCGGGGAACAGGCCGGGCGGGCCGACGAGCACGTGGCCGCTGCCCGATCGGATCTCCACTGCGCCCATCACGGACGGCATCTCCTGTGCGCCGGCGCCGCCTCAGCGGCGACGCCGCATCGGTGCCACGGTCAGGCCTGCGCGTCCACCTTCGGCGTCGCGGCGCCCGCCTTGGCCACGCCCACCATCGCCGGCCGCAGCAGCCGATCCTTGATCATGTAGCCGGACTGCATCTCGTGCACCACGGTGCCGGGCTCGGCACTCTCATGCTCCACCTCCATGATCGCCTGATGGCGGTTGGGGTCCAGCTTGGCGCCCATCGCCTCGATCTTGGTCACGCCGTTGCGCTGGAGCACGGTGTCCAGCTCCTTGCCGGTCATCTCGATGCCGGTGACGAGCGGCTTCAGCTTCTCGTCGGAGCGCAGCTCGGCCGGGATCGCCGCCAGCGCGCGCGCCATGTTGTCGGCGACGGAGAGCAGGTCGCGGGCGAAGCCGGTGGCGGCATAGGCCTGCGCGTCCTGCTTCTCCTTCTCCAGCCGGCGGCGCACATTCTGCGTCTCGGCCTGCGCGTAGAGCACCTCGTTCTTCAGCCGCTCCAGCTCGCCCTCCAGCCGGGCGAACGGGTTCTCCTCGGCGGTCGCCTCGTCGCGAACATCCTCGCCGGCCTGGTTGTCGTTGGTCATATTGTCGTCGTTCATGCCATCAATCTCGATAGTGCCTGTGCGGTGAAATCCACCATGGGCACGACGCGCGCATAGTTCAACCGCGTCGGCCCGATCACCCCCACCACGCCGACCACGCGGCCGTCGCCGCCGCGATAGGGCGCCGCGATCACCGACGAGCCGGAGAGCGAGAACAGCTTGTTCTCCGAACCGATGAAGATCTTCATGCCGGCGCCCATCCGCGCGCTGTCCAGCAGCCGGGCGATCTCCTGCTTGCCCTCTATCTCGTCCAGCAGCAGGCGCACGCGCTCCAGATCGGCCACGGCGGTCGGATCGATCAGGTTGGCGGCGCCGCGCACGATCAGCACCGGCCGCGCGTCGGTATCCTGCGACCATACCGCCAGCCCGCGCGCGATCAGCTCCCGCGCGGCCATGTCCAGAGCCGCCTGCCCCTCGCCGATCTCGGCGCGCAGCCGCGCCTCCGCCTCGCGCAGGGTAAGGCCGGAGAGCCGCTCGCTGATGTAGTTGCCGGCCTCTACCAGCGCCGAGGGGGGCAGGCCGGCAGGCAGATCCACCACCCGGTTCTCCACCGTGCCGTCGCTGCCCACCAGCACCGCCAGCGCCTGCCCGCGCGACAGCGGCACGAAGCCGAACTGGCGCAGCACCGGCTCCCGCCGCGGCACCAGCACGATGCCGGCGCAGGCCGACAGGCCGGAGAGCGCGGCCGAGGTCGCCGCCAGCGCCTCCTCAATCGGCCCGCCGGCGGAGACCCGCGCCTCGATCGCCGCCCGCTCCTCGGCCGAAGGCGCGGCCGCCTGCATCATCCCGTCGACGAACAGCCGCAGCCCCGTCTCGGTCGGCAGCCGCCCGGCGGAGGTGTGCGGGCTGGCGAGCAGGCCGCGCTCCTCCAGATCCTGCATCACGTTGCGGATCGAGGCGGAGGACAGGTTCAGCCCCAGCTGCGCGATCGTGCGCGAGCCGACCGGCTGGCCGGAACCGAGATAGCTCTCCACCACCAGTCGGAACACGTCCCGCGCGCGGGACGACAGTTCCACGATCGGCGCGCCGGGGGTGAGGGGCAGGCTCATCTGCTGGATGTAGGCCCGTCCGCGCTCTGCCTCAACCTCGACGCGACGCGGCGTCATGCCGCGATGTTTCGGATGGATCCCGGATCAAGTTCGGGATGGCGTCAGGCCGGGCTGGCCCCGTCGCGCCCGCGCGGCTAAAGCGCCGCGATCAATTGAAAGGAATGCCATGCGCCCCTCCGGCCGCGCCCCCGATCAGATGCGGGCGATCACGATGGAAACCGGCTTCACCAGGCATGCCGAGGGATCGTGCCTCGTCGGCTTCGGCGATACCCGCGTGCTCGTCACCGCCAGCCTGGAGGAGCGGGTGCCGCCGTTCCTGCGCGGCAAGGGCAAGGGCTGGGTGACGGCGGAATATGGCATGCTGCCCCGCGCCACCCACACGCGCGGCTCGCGGGAGGCGGCCAAGGGCAAGCAATCCGGCCGCACGCAGGAGATCCAGCGGCTGATCGGCCGCTCCCTGCGCAGCGTGATGGACATGGCCCTGCTCGGCGAGCGCCAGATCACGATCGACTGCGACGTGCTGCAGGCGGACGGGGGCACCCGCACCGCCGCCATCTCCGGCGGCTGGGTGGCGCTGCGGCTGGCGGTGGACGGGCTGCTCGCCAGCGGCGCCCTGTCGGTCGATCCGATCACCACCCAGGTGGCCGCTATCTCCTGCGGCATATACGAGGGCACGCCGGTGCTCGACCTCGACTATATCGAGGACTCGGCAGCCCATGCCGACGGCAATTTCGTGCTGATGGGCGATGGCAAGATCGCCGAGGTGCAGGCCACCGCCGAGGGCGCGACCTATGACGAGGAGGCGCTGCTCCGCCTGCTGCGCCTCGCCCGCATCGGCTGTACCGAGATCTTCGCCGCCCAGCGCCGGGCCACCGGGCGGTGACGCCGATCCACCGGAAGCTCCTGCCGGGGCGGCTGGTGATCGCCAGCCACAATGAGGGCAAGGTGCGGGAGATCCGCGCCCTGCTCGCCCCCTACGGGATCGAGCCGGTGTCCGCCGCCGCGCTCGACCTGCCGGAGCCCGAGGAGACGGGCACCACCTTCGCCGCCAATGCGGAGCTGAAGGCGCGCGCCGCCGCCGATCTCTCCGGCCTGCCCGCGCTCGCCGACGACAGCGGCCTGTGCGTGGAGGCGCTGGGCGGCGATCCCGGCATCTTCTCGGCCCGCTGGGCGATACCGGGCGACAAGGCTCCGGCGGCACATGGCGCCGATGGAAGCCCGCAGGAGGCGGGCGAGGCGCGCGACTTCGATCTCGCCATGCGGCGCGTCGAGGATCGCCTGCGCGAGACGGATCCGGAATCCGGTCGCGACGCGCACTTCGTCTGCGCGCTCTCGCTCTGCTGGCCGGACGGGCATATCGAGACGTTCGAGGGCCGGGTGGACGGCACCCTCGTCTGGCCACCGCGCGGGCAGAGCGGCTTCGGCTACGATCCGATGTTTCGCCCGAACGGCCATGACGAGACGTTCGGCCAGATGGACCCCGCCGCCAAGCACGCGATGAGCCACCGCGCCGACGCCTTCGCCAAGCTGGTGACGGCGATATTCTGACCACCATGCCGCCCCCTTTTCCCGATCGCAGCCCTTACCCCGAGCGCAGTCCTTACCCCGATCGCAGTCCTTACCCCGAGCGCAGTCGAGGGGCGCCCACGGCAAGCGAAGGCCCCTCGACTTCGCTCGGGGAAGGTCTGCTGGTCTCGGGAAAAGGTCTGCTGGTCTCGGGGAGAGCGTCGCGCAGCATGCCGTCAATCCACTCGCCCTCTACATCCACTGGCCGTTCTGCGTCTCGAAATGCCCGTACTGCGATTTCAACAGCCATGTCCGCGCCGAAGTGGACGAGGATCGCTGGCGCAACGCGCTGCTGGCCGACATGGCGCACGAGGCGGCGCGCACCGCCGGCCGGCCGCTCTCCTCGATCTTCTTCGGCGGCGGCACGCCCTCGCTGATGCCGCCCCCCACTGTGGCGGCGCTGATCGCGGCCGCCGGGCGGCACTGGCGCGTCTGGCCCGATATCGAGATCACGCTGGAAGCGAACCCCTCCTCGGTGGAGGCCGCGCGCTTCGCCGATCTCGCGGCGGCCGGCGTCAACCGCGTCTCGCTCGGCCTGCAATCGCTGGACGATGCGGCGCTGCGTTTCCTCGGCCGCGCGCACGGCGTGGCGGAGGGGCTGGCCGCGCTCGATACGGCGCAGGCGCGTTTCGCCCGTGTGAACTTCGATCTGATCTACGCGCTGCCCGGCCAGTCGGTCGCGGCGTGGCAGGGGATGCTCGCCCGCGCGCTGGCGCTCGGCACCGGCCACCTCTCGCTCTACCAGCTCACGATCGAGCCGGGCACGCGCTTCGCCACGCTCGCCGCGCAGGGCCGGCTGCCGCCGGTCGATCCCGATCACGGCGCCGACCTGTTCGAGGCGACCCGCGCCCTCACCGCTGAGGCCGGCCTGCCCGCCTACGAGATATCGAACCACGCCCGCCCCGGCGAGGAGAGCCGCCACAACCTCACCTACTGGCGCTACGGCGACTATCTGGGCATCGGCCCCGGCGCCCACGGCCGCCGGCTGGGCGTCGCGACGGTGCGTCACCGCAAGCCCGAGAACTGGCTGGCCGCCGTCGCCGCGCGCGGCGACGGCCTGATGACGGAGGACGCGCTCAGCCCCGCGGCGCGCGCGACCGAGGCCCTGCTGATGGGCCTGCGGCTGACGGAAGGCGTCGATCTCGCTCGCCTCGCCTCCCGCGTCGGCCTGCCGATCGAGCGGATGGTGGACGCGGCGGCGATCGGGCGGCTGGCCGACCTCGGCCTCGTCGCGCGGGACCTCAGCCGTCTCCGCGTCACCGACGCCGGCATGCTCCTGCTCGACGCGATCCTGCCGCAGGTGGTGACGGCGGGGGACTGACCCGGATCGATCGCGACGGCCCGCGCGGCAACATGGCCCTCAGTCCAGGTTGGGCCGCAGCCAGCGCTCGGCCACGTCGAGATCGGCGTCGCGGCGGGCCGCATAATCCTCCAGCTGGTCGCGCCCCACCCGCGCGACGCCGAAATATTCCGCCTGCGGATGGCCGAAATAGAAGCCGGAGACGGCGGCGGTCGGCAGCATCGCGTAGCTCTCCGTCAGAGTGATGCCGGTCGCCTCGGTGGCGTTCAGCAGATCGAACAGGATCGGCTTCAGGCTGTGGTCCGGGCAGGCCGGGTAGCCGGGCGCGGGGCGGATGCCGCGATACTGCTCGCGGATCAGCGCCTCGTTGGTCAGCTGCTCGCCCTCGGCATAGCCCCACAATGTGGTGCGGACGTGGGCGTGCAGCTTCTCGGCGAAGGCTTCCGCCAGACGGTCCGCCAGCGCCTTCAGCAGGATGTCGCGATAATCGTCATGATCCGCCTTGAAGCGGGCGATATGCGCGTCGATGCCGTGGATGCCCACCGCGAAGCCGCCGATCCAGTCACCCTCGGGCGAGATGAAGTCGGCCAGGCACATGTTCGCCCGCCCCTCCCGCTTGCGGATCTGCTGGCGCAGCATGGGGAGACGCACAAGCTCCTCCCCGGCACGGGGAGGGAGACCATCCGCAGGATGGTGGAGGGGGGGTACGGCCTGGGACTGAACGAGAGGTTGCGCGGCGCCGACACCCCCCTCCACCGGCTGCGCCGGTCCCCCTCCCCGTTCCGGGGAGGAATTTACGACTATGTCGTCGCCCTCGCGCCGGCACGGCCACAGGCCAGTGACGCCCTTCGCCGTCAGCCACTTCTCGGCGATGATCTGGTCCAGCATCGCCTGCGCGTCGGCGAACAGGCTGCGCGCGCTCTCGCCGACGATCGCGTCGTCCAGGATCGCGGGATAATTGCCGGCCAGCTCCCACGCGCGGAAGAACGGCGTCCAGTCGATCGTCTCGCGCAGGTCGGCAAGATCCCAGCCGTCGAATACGTGGCGGCCCGGCCGCTTCGGCGCGGCGGGCTTCAGCGCCTCGTCGATCACGAACGCGTTGGCCCGCGCCTCCGCCAGCGGCGCCAGATCGCTCTGCCCCTTGTTGGCCCGCGCCACGCGCACCGCCTCATAGTCGGCCGCCGTCTTCTCGACGAAGGCGTCGCGCTGCGTGTCGCTCATCAGGGTGGAGGCGACGCCCACCGCGCGGCTGGCATCCAGCACATGCACCACCGGCCCGTCATAGGCCGGCTCGATGCGCAGCGCGGTGTGCACCTTGGAGGTCGTCGCGCCGCCGATCAGCAGCGGCATCGTCATGCCCTGCCGCTTCATCTCGGCCGCCACCGTCACCATCTCGTCGAGCGAGGGGGTGATGAGGCCGCTGAGGCCGATCATGTCGGCGTCGTTCGCCGCCGCCTGCTCCAATATCGTCGTCCACGGCACCATCACGCCAAGGTCGATCACTTCATAGCCGTTGCACTGGAGCACGACGCCGACGATGTTCTTGCCGATATCGTGCACGTCGCCCTTCACGGTCGCCATGATGATGCGGCCCTTGGCGCGGGTGCCGGCCACCTTCTCGGCCTCGATATAGGGCAGCAGGTGGGCCACCGCTTTCTTCATCACGCGTGCCGACTTCACCACCTGCGGCAGGAACATCTTGCCCGATCCGAACAGGTCGCCGACCACGTTCATGCCGTCCATCAGCGGCCCCTCGATCACCTCGATCGGCCGCGCGAAGCCCGCCCTCGCTTCCTCCGTATCCTCGACGACGAAGGCGTCCAGCCCCTTCACCAGCGCATGTTCCAGCCGCTTCACCACCGGCCAGCCGCGCCATTCCTCGGCCTGCTTCTCGGCCACCGCATCGGTGCCGCGAAACCGCTCGGCCAGCGCGATCAGGCGGTCGGTCGCGTCCTCCCGCCGGTCCCAGATCACGTCCTCGCACGCCTCGCGCAGCTCCGGATCGATCGCGTCGTACACGTCGAGCTGGCCGGCGTTGACGATGCCCATGTCCAGCCCGGCCTGGATCGCGTGGTACAGGAACACGCTGTGCATGGCGCGGCGCACCGGCTCGTTGCCGCGGAAGCTGAACGACAGGTTCGATACGCCGCCGGAGATATGCGCCCGCGGGCACCGGACGCGGATGTCGCGGCACGCCTCGATGAAGTCGATCGCGTAGCGGCGATGCTCGTCGATGCCGGTGGCCACGGCGAAGATGTTCGGATCGAAGATGATGTCCTGCGGCTCGAACCCGTCGGCGACGAGCAGGTCGTAGGCGCGGGCGCAGATCTCCACCTTGCGGGCGCGGGTGTCCGCCTGCCCCACCTCGTCGAACGCCATCACCACCACGGCGGCGCCATAGGCGCGCACCTTGCGGGCGACGGCGAGGAAGGCGTCCTCACCCTCCTTCATGCTGATCGAATTGACGATCGGCTTGCCGGAGACGCATTTCAGCCCCGCCTCGATCACCGACCATTTGGACGAATCGACCATGATCGGCACCCGCGCGATATCCGGCTCGGCGGCGATCAGCTTCAGGAAGGTGGTCATGGCGAACTCGGCGTCGAGCAGCCCCTCGTCCATGTTCACGTCGACGATCTGGGCGCCGTTCTCCACCTGCTGGCGCGCCACCTCCACCGCTTTGGTGTAGTCCCCCGCCATGATGAGCTTCTTGAACATGGCCGATCCGGTCACGTTCGTCCGCTCGCCGATATTGACGAAGGAGGCGCGCGAGGCGGCGGATGTGCCGTCGTCGGTCGGAAGGATCGGTGCGGTGGCCATGAGTACCTTCTTCGTCATCCTGAACTCGTTTCAGGATCCACCGCGTCACGAGAGCGGCGGCACGGGTGGAGAGATGGATGCTGAAACAAGTTCAGCATGACGGCATCGGCACGGCGCGGTTCACGCCGCCAGGATCATCGGCTCCAGCCCCGCCAGCATCGTCCGCGTCGGGGCGGCGGCCGGCACGCGCGGCGCGTGGCCGCGCACCGTCCGCGCCATCGCGGCGATGTGCGCGGGGGTGGTGCCGCAGCAGCCGCCGATCACGTTGATGAGGCCGGTGTCCACCCACTCGCGGATGAAGGCCGCCGTCGTCGCCGGCTCCTCGTCATAGGCGCCCAGATCGTTCGGCAGGCCGGCGTTCGGATAGACCATGACGAGCGTGTCGGCGAGCGCCGCCAGCGACACGACGTGCGGCCGCAGCTGCGGCGCCCCGAACGAGCAGTTCAGCCCCACCGTGATCGGCCGGGCATGGCGCACCGCCGCCCAGAACGCCTCGACCGAATGGCCGGAGAGGTTGCGGCCGGACATGTCGGTGACGGTCATCGAGATCATCATCGGCACCTCCGCCCCGCGCGCCTCGCCGGCCTCCAGCACCGCCATGATGCCGGCCTTGGCGTTCAGCGTGTCGAAGATCGTCTCGATCAGGATGAAGTCCACGCCGCCGTCCAGCAGCGCGTCGATCTGCTCGCGATAGACGTCCTTCAGCTCGTCGAAGTCGATCGCGCGATAGCCGGGATCGTTGACGTCGGGGGAGAGCGAGAGCGTCTTGTTGGTCGGCCCGATCGCGCCGGCCACGAAGCGCGGGCGGCCGTCCGCCGCCTCGGCCGTGTCGGCGGCGTCGCGGGCGATCTGGGCGGCGGCCAAATTCAGGTCGCGCACCAGGTGCTCCGCGCCGTAATCGGCCTGGCTCACCCGGTTGGCGTTGAACGTGTTGGTGGAAACGATGTCAGATCCCGCCGCCAGGTAGGCCTCGGTGATCTCGGCGATCACATGCGGCCGGGTGATGACGAGCAGGTCGTTATTGCCCTTCTGGTCGAACCCGGTGTCGATGTGCCCGCGATACTCGGCCTCGCCCAGCCGGTAGGTCTGGATCATGGTGCCGAACGCCCCGTCCGTCACCAGGATGCGCTTGGCGGCCTCCGCGCGGAAGCGATCGGCGACTGAGGTCATAGCGAAATCTCCGAAACGCGAACTCTGTGCGACAACCGCTCATCCTGAGGAGCCGCTGAGCCTGTCGAAGCGGCGTCTCGAAGGACAGCCACGGCCTGGGTCCTTCGAGACGGGCCTTCGCCGGGGCTCAGTCCCTCCTCAGGATGAACGGGGACGGTCTGCATGGTCACGCCGCCACCACTTCGCGCGCCGCAGTCACGGCCGCTGCCGGCCGCCGGCCCAGCAGGTGGCAGATCGCATAGGCCAGTTCCGCCCGGTTCAGGGTGTAAAAGTGGAAGTGGCGCACGCCGCCCGCGTAGAGCCGGCGGCACATCTCGCCCGCCACCGTTGCCGCCACCAGCTGGCGGGCGGCGGGGTGATCGTCCAGCCCCTCGAACAGCCGGTCCATCCACGGCGGGATGGCGGCGCCGCACAGCCCGGCGAACTTGCGCGTCTGCGCCACGTTGGAGACGGGCAGGATGCCCGGCACGATCTCCGCCGCGATGCCGGCCGCCGCCGCCCGGTCGCGGAAGCGGAAGAACGCCTCGGGCGAGAAGAAGAACTGGCTGATCGCGCGGTGCGCGCCGGCATCGATCTTGGCTTTCAGATTATCGATGTCGGCCTGGTCGTCCGCCGAATCCGGATGGCCTTCGGGATAGGCCGCCACGGAGATCTCGAACGGCGCCACCGCCTTCAGCCCGGCCACCAGCGCAGCGGCGTTGGCGAAGCCCTCCGGATGGGCCTCGAACGGCGTGCCCGCCTCCGCCGGATCGCCGCGCAGCGCCACGATGTGGCGCACGCCCGCCTCCCAATAGGCGCGCGCCACCTCCAATATCTCGTCCTTGCCCGCGCCGACGCAGGTCAGGTGGGCGGCGGCCGGAATGTCCGTCTCGCGCGCGATGCGGGCGACGGTGGCGTGGGTCCGCTCCCGCGTCGAGCCGCCGGCGCCGTAGGTGACGGAGACGAAGCGCGGCGCCAGCGGCGCCAGCGTGGCGATCGCGTTCCACAGCGTCTCCTCCATCTTCGCCGTCTTGGGCGGGAAGAACTCGAAGGATATTTCGGCGTCGCCGGCAAGGTCGGCGAACAGCGGCGCGTCCAGCGCGCGCCGCGCCTCTTCCAGCTGGGTGAGCGAGAGCGTCATGCCGCGAGTCCCTTGATAGCCGCCTCGGGCGATCGCCGCCCGAGCCACAGTTTCACCGTCAGGCCGTCCCCCGCGAGCTGCTCCGCCGGCGCGCAATCGAGGCCCGCCGCCGCGAACCAGCCGGCGATCTGCTCGTCGTCGAAGCCCAGCCGGGCGTGGGCGTCGCGGCTGCGCAGCAGCTCGTGATCGTGGGCCGCGAAATCGACGATCAGCAGCCGCCCGCCCGCCGCCAGCAGCCGCGCACTCTCGCCGATCGCGGCGCCCGGCTGCTGGGCATAGTGCAGCACCTGGTGCAGGATCACCAGATCGGCCGATCGCGGCCCCAGCGGCAGCGCGTACATGTCGCCCTGGCGCAGCTCGGCGCGGGCGATGCGGGGATCCGCCTGGCCCGCCGCGTCCAGCTTCGATCGCGCGATGCGCAGCATGGCCGGGCTGCGATCGATGCCGATCGCGCTCGCCGCCTCCGCCCCGAACAGCTCGATCATGCGGCCGGTGCCGGTACCCACGTCCACCAGGCGGCCCAGCGGCTCGCCCGCCAGCCGCCGGGCGATCGCCGCCTCCACCTCGCTCTCCGCCACGTGCAGCGACCGGATCGCGTCCCACTGGCCGGCATGCGCCTCGAAATACTCCTCCGCCGCGCGCGCCCGGTCCGCCCGCACGGCGGCGAGCCGGGCGATGTCCGCCTCGGTCACGCGATCGGCGCCATCCTCCGCCGCCCACGCGTCCACCGCCGCCAGCAGCGGCCCCACCCGGCGCGGATCGCCGAGGCCCAGGAACACCCAGCTGCCTTCCTTGCGGCGATCGGCCAGCCCGGCATCGGCGAGGATCTTCACGTGGCGGGATACGCGCGGCTGGCTCTGCCCGAGCACCTGTGCGAGTTCGCCAACCGACAGGTCCATCGCCCGCAGCAGCGCGACGATCCGCACCCGGGTGGGATCCGCCAGCGCGCGGAAGATGTCGAGGGTGCGTTCCATGCCCGATAGAGACATAAAGATATCTTTATATCCGTCAAGCGGCTTGTGAGTCCGCAGGCGCTATGGCACGCGCCGGATTCTCCATCAGCCCGATCCACAGGACCGCACATGCGCGTTTTCGTGCCCCTCGCGACCCTCGCTCTGCTCGCCGGCTGCGCCACGACGCCGGGCACCGACCGGCTGGCCGAGCGGGATCCGCTGCAGGGCCTCAACCGCGCCGTGTGGGGCTTCAACCAGGGCGTCGACAAGGTGGTACTGAAGCCGGCCTCCACCGTCTACCGCACCGTCACGCCGCGGCCGGCGCGGCGCGGCCTCTCCCGCCTGCTGGACAACCTGTCGGAGCCGTGGTCGTTCATCAACAACATGCTGCAGGGCAAGCCCGACCGCGCCTTCACCAATCTTGGCCGCTTCGTCGTGAACACCACGATCGGCGTCGGCGGCCTCGCCGATCACGCGACCGGCATGGGGCTGAAGCCGGCGCCGGAGGATTTCGGCCAGACGCTGGCGCGGTGGGGCGTGAACGGCGGCCCCTATCTGGTGCTGCCGATCCTCGGCCCGTCCACCCTGCGCGACGGGATCGGCTCGGCCGTGGCGCAGTTCGGCGATCCCTATCGCCTCTGCCTGCGCAAGTGCGGCCTCACGAACACGCAGCAGATCGCCGCGCAGGCGACCGAGATCATCAGCATCCGCGCCGACCTGACGGAGTCCGGCGCGGACGGGCTGCTCGACAGCAGCCTCGATTCCTACGCCACGGCGAAGTCGGCCTTCCTCCAGCGGCGGCGCGCGGCGATCCTGGACCAGGACGGCGACGCGGCGGCGATCCCGCCGGCCGGCCCGGGCGATGCCGCTGGCGGCGATGCGGGCGGCGGCGCGACAGGCGACACTGCCGGCAGCACTGGCGGCGATGCGTCGCTGGATGCCGCGGTGGCGGAGATCAAGGCCGAGCAGGCCCGGCAGGGCACGCCGGCGGAGGCCGCGCCCGCCCCTTCGACCCCCGCGACGGCGCCGCAGAACGCCGTCCCGCCGCAATGACTACTCAAACAAGAGACATTGCGCTCGACTCGGATGTTGGCTAAGGGCGGCCCGCTGGTTTCGGGGGGAACACGCCCGATCGCGCATGAACGGCGTACCACGTACTCCATCGTTTTCCCTGCTAGGAAGGTATCACCCATGAAGAAGATTTTCGCTCTGTCGCTGATCGCCGCCGCCTCGCTCAACCTCGCCGCCTGCAGCGAGAAGCCGGCCGCCGAGTCCACCGAGATGAACGCGACGGACACGAACATGACCGCCGACGCCGCCGTCGCCGACATCAACGCCACGGCCGAGAACGCCGCTGACGTCGCCGGCGCCGCGCTGGACAACGCCGCGATGGCCGACAACGGCGTTGCCGGTGGCGAGATGGCTGCCGCGGGCAACAACGCGATGTGATCGCCTCGGCGCGGGCCAGCCCGCGCCGGACGGATCGTCGATCGGCAGGGGTCGCGTCGCGAGACGCGGCCCCTTTTCGTTTGAACAGGTTCGGTTACTCTGCGGCCACGCGATCGCAGGAGAGCCCGATGACCCGACCGACCATCCTCGCCGCAGCGGCGGCCCTGATCCTCGTGGCCGGATGTGGCGCCCGCGACGAGGCGGCGGGCGGCGGCGCGCACAACGAGGCGGCGATGGCCGACAATCTGTCGATCGAGGACGTGCCGTCCGACAGCCTGGCCGCACCCAGCGACATGCCGCTGGACAGCGAGAGCAACGGCGTCGGCAGCGCCAGCGGCGGCAATGCGATGTGATATGCCGGCCACGCGCCGCGAGGGCACGCTCTGCGCGCGGCGAACCTGAACGAGAAAAGGGCCGGGGATCGCTCCCCGGCCCTTTTCTTTTGGCCGAAGGCCGGACTGCATTCCGGCGGGTCTCCGGATGCGGCGGCGCCGCACCCGGGATCCCGCAGCGGATCAGAAGTCCATGCCGCCCATGCCGCCCATGCCACCCATGCCGCCGGGCATGCCGCCGCCGGCCGGAGCCTTGTCCTCCGGCGCCTCGGACACGGCCGCTTCGGTCGTGATGAGGAGACCGGCGACCGAGGCCGCATCCTGCAGCGCCGTGCGCACGACCTTGGTCGGATCGATCACGCCGGCCGCGACCAGGTTCTCGTACACCTCGGTCTGGGCGTTGAAGCCCTGCGTCGGATCGTTGCCCTCGAGCAGCTTGCCCGAGATCACCGCACCGTCATGCCCCGCATTCTGCGCGATCTGGCGGACCGGCGCGTAAAGCGCCTTGCGGACGATGTCGATGCCGCGGGTCTGGTCGTCATTGGCGCCCTTCAGGCCTTCCAGGGCCTTGGTGGCGTAGAGCAGCGCGGTGCCGCCGCCGGGCACGATGCCCTCTTCCACGGCCGCGCGGGTCGCGTGGAGAGCGTCGTCGACGCGATCCTTGCGCTCCTTGACCTCGACCTCGGTCGAACCGCCGACCTTGATGACCGCGACGCCGCCGGCCAGCTTGGCGAGACGCTCCTGGAGCTTCTCCTTGTCATAGTCGCTGGTGGTGTTCTCGATCTGGCGACGGATCGCCTCGACGCGGCCCTTGATCGCCTCGCCGTCACCCGCGCCATCGACGATGGTGGTGTTGTCCTTGTCGATCTGCACGCGCTTGGCGGTGCCGAGCATGGCCACCGTGACGCTCTCGAGCTTGATGCCGAGATCCTCGGAGATCATCTCGCCCTTGGTCAGGATCGCGATGTCCTCCAGCATCGCCTTGCGGCGATCGCCGAAGCCCGGCGCCTTGACGGCCGCGACCTTCAGGCCACCGCGCAGCTTGTTCACGACGAGCGTGGCCAGCGCCTCGCCCTCGATGTCCTCGGCGATGATAAGGAGCGGGCGACCGCTCTGCACCACGGCTTCCAGGATCGGCAGCATCGCCTGCAGGTTCGAGAGCTTCTTCTCGTGGATCAGGATGTACGGATCGTTGAGCTCGACCGTCATCTTCTCCGGGTTGGTGATGAAGTAGGGCGAGAGGTAGCCGCGATCGAACTGCATGCCCTCGACGACGTCCAGCTCGAAGTCGAGGCCCTTGGCCTCCTCGACGGTGATGACGCCTTCCTTGCCGACCTTGTCCATCGCCTCGGCGATCTTCTCGCCGACCACGGTGTCGCCATTGGCCGAGATGATGCCGACCTGCGCCACCTCGTTGGAGCCGGCGACCGGCTTGGAACGCGCCTTCAGGTCTGCCACGACCTTCTCGACCGCCAGGTCGATGCCGCGCTTCAGATCCATCGGGTTCACGCCGGCGGCCACCGACTTCATGCCCTCGCGCACGATCGCCTGGGCGAGCACGGTCGCGGTGGTGGTGCCGTCACCGGCGACGTCGTTGGTCTTCGAGGCCACTTCGCGCAGCATCTGCGCGCCCATGTTCTCGAACTTGTCCTTCAGCTCGATCTCCTTGGCGACGGTGACGCCGTCCTTGGTGATGCGCGGGGCGCCGAACGACTTGTCGATGACCACGTTGCGGCCCTTCGGCCCGAGCGTGACCTTCACCGCGTCGGCGAGGATGTCGACGCCGCGCAGGATGCGCTCACGGGCGTCACGCGAAAAGCGTACGTCTTTCGCTGCCATGATGTGTTTTCCTTACCTGATATTGAGGGGAGAGGTTCAGCCGACGATCCCGAGGATGTCGCTTTCCTTCATGATGAGCAGATCTTCACCGTTGATCTTCACTTCGGTGCCGGACCACTTGCCGAACAGGATCTTGTCGCCGGCCTTCACGTCCAGCGGGGTGATCTTGCCATCGTCGGACTTCAGCCCGGTGCCGGCGGCGACGACCTCGCCCTCCTGCGGCTTTTCCTTGGCCGTATCGGGGATGATGATGCCGCCAGCCGTCTTCTCTTCGGCTTCGACGCGACGAACGAGCACGCGATCGTGCAACGGACGGAAACTCATTCAGGTGCCTCCTGCTGGGTGCGCCCGGCGCCGCCGCCCCTGATGGGACGATCATGCCGCCGGCCGCGATGAACCATCAGCCGCTTAGCACTCTCCGATCGAGAGTGCCAGCGACGCGCCGGATATGTTTTCGCAAGAGGCGACTGTCAAGGCGAAGGCCGCGCGATATCGCGCAAACGGTGGCGTGGGCGGGACCAGTCGTCAGGGATCAGGCGTCCAGTTCTGCACGCCCTTGCGGGCATCCTGCACGAAGCGCGAATGCTTGACGCCCCACAGGAACAGCCCGCCGATGATGCGGCCCAGCAGCCGCACCGGCCGCTTCACCTGCACCAGCAGCACGATCCGCGTCTCGTCCGTTTCGTTCAGCACCTCATGGTCGAAGCAGTCGTCGAATAGCAGGATGCGGTTCTCCTCCCAGCTCACCACCCGGTTCACCACCCGCATCCGGCACTTCTCGCGCTCGCGCGGCACCTGGATGCCCAGGTGCGAGGTGAGGAACGCCTTGGTGACGCCGGTGTGCGGCGGCAGGTGCGTGCCCGGCACCAGGATGGAGAAGAAGGCCGAATTCAGCCCCGGCACCTTCGACACCAGCGCCGCCGTGCGCGGACAGGCGGCGCAATTGGCCTCGTGGCGATAGCCGTAGCCGACGAGGAAGTAGGAGCGCCACTTGCCCGCCGGCGCGATCCGCCGGTGATCGGGCGAGACCTCGGCCAGCGATGGCACCGCGTTCAGATCCTCCAGCACCGCCTTCGCCTCGGCGCGGATCACGTCGGCATTCGCCTCCAGCATCTTGATCCACGGGAAGTGGCGCTGGTCCGGGAACGGATCGTTGCCGATCTTGGACTGGCGGACGATGAAGTCGTTGACCCACGGCTGCAGCTTGCGCCCGACGCGCAGGATCAGCGGCCGCTTCGGGATGAGCGCGGAACTCGGCGGCGGCGGATCGTCCGCCTGGCGCGGCGGCGGCGTGAACCGCTCGACGATCTGTTCCGCCATCGGCGAGCCCTCCTTGTGAACGCGACCGGCGGCGACTCCGGTCCGCCGCCTCGATAGCCATCGTCGCGGCGCACGGCCAGCCGCGTTCGTGCCAACCGCGTTCGTGCCAGCCGCGTTCGTGATTGCTGCGGGGCGTCGCCGCCTCTATCCAACGCTCTGGCGGACAAGGCTTCCGGCGGCGGCGGTGCGGTCCCGCCCCGGCCGGCGGCGGACATGAAGGTTGCGTGATGCGGATCGTGCGGGGCGTGTGGCGGCTGCTGGTGGGGATCAAGGACGCGCTCGTCCTGCTCGCCATGCTGCTCTTCTTCGGAGTGCTGTTCGCCCTCCTCTCGCTGTCGCCCAACCCGCGCCTGCCGGCCAGCGGCGCGCTGGTGGTGGCGCTGGAGGGCAGCCTCGTCGAACAGCCCTCGCAGGTGGAGCCGTTCACCGCGCTCGCCGGGCAGACGCCGGTGGTGAAGGAGTATCGCCTGCGAGACGTGATCCGCGCGATCGACGCCGCCGCCACGGACGGCAGCGTCAAGGCGGTGGTGCTCGATCTCGATCGCTTCACCGGCGGCGGCCAGGCGACGATCGCCGCCGCCACCCGCGCCGTCGATCGGGTGCGCGCCAGCGGCAAGCCGGTGCTGGCCTTCGCCACCGGCTATACCGACGACAGCTACCAGCTGGCCGCCCATGCGAGCGAGGTGTGGCTCGATCCGCTCGGCGCGGTGCTGCTGACGGGGCCGGGCGGCACGCACCTCTACTATAAGGGCCTGCTCGACAAGGTCGGCGTGGAGACCAAGGTCTATCGCGTCGGCCAGTTCAAGTCGGCAGTCGAACCCTTCACCCGCACCGATCAGTCGCCGGAGGCGCGCGCCGCCAATCAGGCGCTGGCCGATGCGCTGTGGCGCGACTGGCAGGGCGGCGTCGGCGCGGCGCGGCCGAAAGCCCGGCTCGCCGCCTATCTCGCCGATCCGGAGCCGATCGTCGCGGCGGCCGGCGGACGCATGGCGCAGGCGGCGGCGTCGGCCGGCCTCGTCGATCGCATCGGCGATCGTATCGCCTTCGGCGATCGGGTGGCGGCACTCGCCGGGCGCGGCATCGATCGGCATCCGGGCGGCTATGCCGCGATCCCGCTCGATCGCTGGCTGACGGCGCATGGCGAGAGCGACGCCGGCGCGCAGATCGGCGTGCTGACGATCGCCGGCATGATCGTGGACGGCAACGCCCCACCCGGCACCGCCGGCGGCGACACGATCGCCAGCCTGCTGCTGGACGAGCTGGCGAAGAACCGCATCCGCGCGCTGGTGGTCCGCGTCGATTCGCCGGGCGGATCGGTGATGGCGTCGGAACGGATCCGCGCCGCCATCCTGCAGGCCAAGGCGCGCGGGCTGCCGATCGTGGTGTCGATGGGCGCGGTCGCCGCGTCCGGAGGCTACTGGGTCTCCACGCCGGCCGACCGCATCTTCGCCGAACCCTCGACCATCACCGGATCGATCGGCGTCTTCGGCCTGCTGCCGAACTTCAAGGGCGCGCTCGCCAAGCTCGGCCTCTCGGCGGACGGGGTGAAGACCACCCCGCTCTCCGGCGAGCCGGACGTGCTGCGCGGCACCTCGCCCGAGTTCGATCGGCTGATGCAGGCAGGCATCGTCGACATCTATCGCCGCTTCACCGGGCTGGTCGGCCAGTCGCGCCACCTGCCGCTCGCCCGCGTCGACCAGATCGGCCAGGGCCGCGTCTGGTCCGGCGACGCGGCGCGCGGCCTCGGCCTCGTCGACGCCTATGGCGGGCTGGACGCGGCGATCGCCGAGGCGGCGCGGCGGGCGAAGCTCGATCCGGCGAAGGTGCGACCGCGCTATATCGAGAAGCAGCCCTCGCGCCTCAGCCAACTCGCCGCCGATCTCGCCAGCCAGAACCAGGACAGTGACTCGGCGCGTGCGACCGATGCCTTCTCCCGCCTCGCCACGCGGCCGGCGGATATGCTGCTGCACGCGTTCGGCGACATGAGCCTCATCGCGCGCGGCCCGGCCATTCAGGTCGTCTGCCTCGATTGCCCGGCGGCCGCCGCCCCGCGCACCGGCGATGCCGCGCTGGCGCGCACGCTGGTGCAGGCGCTCGCCCGCCCGTGAGCGTGACGACGATCCGGCCGGTCATGCCCGGCGACGCACCCGCGATCGCGGCGATCTACGCGCACTATGTCGATCACGGCGTGGCCAGCTTCGAGGAGGTCGCGCCCGACGCGGCGGAGATGGCCGGCCGCATCGCCGCCGTGCTGCCCGCGCATCCGTGGCTCGTCGCGGAGCGCGGCGGCCGCATCGTCGGCTACACCTATGGCCGCACCTATCACGCCCGCGCCGCCTATCGCTGGACGGTGGAGACGGCCATCTACCTGGCGCACGACCAGCGCCGCACCGGCGTCGGCCGGCCGCTCTACGAGGCGCTGCTGGACGCGCTGACCGATCGCGGCTTCGTCACCGCCATCGCCTCCATCACCGTGCCCAATCCGGAGAGCACGCGCTTCCACGAGAAGCTGGATTTCACCCCTATCGGCGTGATGGAGGGCGTCGGCTTCAAGCATGGCGCGTGGCGCAACGTGGGCTACTGGCAACTGGCGCTCGGCCCCCGTACCATCCCGCCGCCGACACTGCGGAGCGAGCCCGCCTAGACCGGACCGACATCCAGCTTTCTGCATGTCCGCGCATCCTGAGGAGGGGCTGAGCGGAGGCGAGGGACCGTCCATGCCCTTCGAGCCGCCATTTCGACACGCTCACTGGCTCCTCAGGATCAGCGGTCTGCATAATGCCGGCTTCGTCCGCTCGATCTCGATCCGGCCTGGAATTCGGCGCGCGGGCCGGGAGGCTGCCCCTACGCGCTTGCGTTATTCCGGCGCAGTTGGGCGTCCACGTCTCTCATCTCGGGACGGACCGCTAATGGCCGCCCAGCACGTGGCGCAGGAAGTGCGTCTGGATCGTCTCCATCAGCCCCGGCGGGATCGCGATGGGCTCGCTGCCGGACCGCGCCTCGACGATCCAGACGGAGGGAAAGCCGCCGTGCCGGGTCCAGCCACCGTGCAGTTCCAGGTCGCGCAGTTCCGCCGTCCCGCTCTCGCCATAATCGTGGAAGTCGCAGCTCGCGAAGCCGAGTTGCTTGATGAGCCAGCGCAGCATGTCGCGCGAGAACAGGAAGCGGTGGCCCCAGCCGTAGAAGGCGCGGTTGATCGCGAACGTCTCCTCGCGGGCGCGCTCGCCCGGTTCGGCGAAGGTGAAGTGGCTGGCCAGCACCCATTCCAAGGCCGGGGTTGAGAGGCGCAGGATGCCGCCGGGGCGTAGCGCATTGCCGGCGTGGACGAGGAAATGGACCGCCTCGTCGACGCGCAGATGCTCCAGGAAATGCTCGGCATAGACGAACTCGAGGATGCGGTGCCAGCGCCACGGTTGCGCGGCGTCCATCGCCTCGTCCACGCCGTCGAACGGGCGAAGGTCCACGTTCCACCAGTCGGCCCGGGCATTCTTCGGACCGACGCCGACCTGGACCTTGCGGAGGCCTTGGGCATGCTCGGGCGGCAATCGTTCAATCGTCTCGATCATGGTCGCCCCCGGCCCCGGCATGTTGCGCGACGATCGGTATAGGCGCGCTTCGCCACGCGCGCCAAGCACCGGCCGGATGCGACAGGCAGGATATTGCTTAACGCACGGACGGGTAATCGATACCGCGATTACATGCACAGCGCCTCAGGTTGTTTGCGGCTTATACTACGTGGACAGCCGTCTACTGAACGCGTTTTCCAGAACAACTTCGGGTGTCGATCAGAAACCTAGCGGCAATATGGTAAGTTTTTCCTTACCCACTCTCGTTACCTCCCTATCGTTCATCACCGCTTTACAATCCGACACGTCGGCTTGTAGGTATGAACCGCGCCTGGCGCCCCCGGAAAGCGACGAGATCTGTCGGGTCAGCTTGCTGGTGCGGTCTGGCGCCGCATGTTCGGGGGAAAGGCGCTGCGATGAGGAACGACGGGAATGGCGCGGCGGCGGGATCGATCCCCATCAGGGAAAGCCGCAGGCCCCAGCCGCCCCTTCCCCGCCGCGCCCTCCATGCAAGGAGTGTTGGTTGATGTTCGAGCCCGGCCCGGATGACATTCGTCAGTCCTACCTGTTCCTGCTGGGGCGCGAGGCGGAGGCGGAGGCCATCACCGGCCCCCGCGCGACGAGCTCGGTGGCGGAGATCGTCGCCAGCTTCATGACCTCGGCGGAGTTCGAGGCCTCGGTGGTGGCCGGCCTGCTGGAGGCGGGGAACTTCACCGCGCCGTTGTTCCAGTTCGCCCCCCCGGCGGCGCTGCTGGAGTGGGCCGCCGGCTTCCTGCCGCTATCGGCCAGGGGCGCCAAGCGGCTGCCGGCGGCGCGCACCTGGTCGGCCGCGTTCAGGACCGTGTTCCTCGATCCGGTGTTCGAGGCGGAGGTGCTCGCCGGCTGCGGCGTGGACCTGCCCGAAGCCTTCATCGATCGGCTGCACCAGATCGCCACGATCCCGCTGGCGGAGGTGGAGGAGGTGCTGCTGGGCGAAGGCGCCGTCACGCTCATGGTGGTGCCGGTGGAGAACGCCCCGGTGGACTATGTGCCGCAGGTGAGCGCCACCTTCTCCGACGGGAGCAGACAGCGCAGCATCAGCGACCTGCGGATCAGCCACAGCGGCGAGGATGGTCGCCACCGGATCGAGGTGCGCTACATCGGCGCGACGGATCGCGTGATGGCGGACATCCAGCTCGATGGCGACCTGCTCGTCGCGCAGGTTCCGCTGAAGGGTAGCGCCACGCGCGGGCTCGATCGCCTGCCCGGCATCGGCCAGGTCGATCATTGCGGCCCGCTGTTCATCTCCGGCTGGATGAAGTTCGCGCCCGGCCCGCGCGGCGACGAATATGAGGTGCTGATCGACGGCGTGCCGAGCGGCAGCGGTCGGGTGCCGGCGCCCCCGGGCGATCAGGAGCCGCGCTTCCTGTTCGCTCTGCCTAAACGCTTCAAGGATGGCCGCACCCACGACGTGGTCGTGCGCCGCCAGGCCGATGGCGCGGTGCTGAGGGCGGCCGAAAGCAGCTTCGCCATCGGCATCCCGGCGCTGGATGCCGAGTGGCGTCAGGACGGCCTGATGATCCGCCTGAGCGGCGATCACGCGGCGGATCTGCGGCCGGATCAGGCCAAGATCATCGTCACCGCCGGCATGGCGGTGATCGGCGAATATGAGTTCCGCCTGGCCGTGGGCGGCCGCCGGCTCGTCAGCGGCGTCATCATCCCGGCGACGACGCTGCTGCCGCATATCGGATCGACCCTCACCGCCACCCTGCCCGCGCTGCTGGCCGAGATCTCGGTTCCGCTCGCCGCCGAGACCCTCACCGGGCCGCTGGTCGGCTGCGTCGACGGCGTCGATCCCAACGTCAATGCCGTGTACGGCTGGTGCGCCTTCCAGGGGCGGACGGACAATATCGTCTCGCTGGACGTATCGGTCGACGGCGACGCGCTCGGCACCTTCTCCGCCGATCTGATGCGGAGCGACCTTGCCGGCCTGCACGGCAAGGGCTTCCACGGCTTCCGCATCGTCATGCCGGAGAAGTATCGCGACGGCTGCGAGCATACGATCGTGCTGCGCGATCAGTTGACCGGCTTGCCGGTGCCGAAATCGCCCTTCGCCTTCACCTTGCGCAAGAGCCGCATCGTTCGCCCGATGCTCGCACCCAGCGTCGCCGACCGGCTGAGCGTGGCGCGCGGGGTCAACCTGGCGCCGGGCGCCGCCGCCGTGCGCAAGCGGGTGACGGTGGTGATCCTCACGCGCAACGGCGGGCAGGTGCTGGACGAGTGCCTCGCCTCGATCTGGAAGTATACGCCCGCCGGCCTGATCGACATCGTGATCGTCGATCACCAGTCCACCGACGGCACGGAGGCGATGATCCGGCGCTGGAAATCCAAGCTGACGATCGACTACCACTATGTCGAGGGCAACAACTCCTTCTCCTTCGCCAACAACTGGGCGATCGATCGCTTCAGCGACAGCGAATACGTCCTGCTGCTCAACAACGACATCATCCTCATCGAGGATGTGATCGGCAAGATGCTGCGCTACCTGGAGGAGCATGAGGATGTCGGCCTCGTCGGCTGCAAGCTGCTGGAGGCGCGCGATCGCGGCGATCTGACCAAGGCCAGCGTCCACCATCTCGGCATCCAGCTGGGCCTCTCCGCCGCCGGCTTCGTCGATGCCTATGAGACGAGCCAGTCCGGCTACATCGCCGATCAGGTGGCGGAGCTGCCGACCTACAGCGTCACCGGCGCCTGCGCGATGATGCGGCGCGCGGAATATCTCGCCATCGGCGGGCTTGAGGAGAGCTATTTCTACGGCGGCGAGGATGTGGAACTGGGCGAGGCGGTGCTGGCCGATCTCGGCAAGAAGGTCGTCTGCCTGAACAATGTCGCGGCGCTGCACCACCGCGGCTGGCTGCGCCTGTCGGTTCGCGGGGCGGAGGGCATGAAGCGCGTCCACCAGAACAGCCGGGTGCTGCGCGATCGGCTGGGCTACCAGATGCGCAAGCGGCACGCCCGCGGCCTGATCGATCCGGATCGGCGCTGGGCGTCCGAGCGGGCGCGGATCGGCTTCGTTGTCGTCGAATCCGGCCCGGTGGCGCGCACCGGCGAATATTTCACCGCGGCCGAGATCGGCGGCGCGCTGGCCGCGCAATTTGGCGTGGAGGTGGAGTTCGTCCAGCCGGACGTGAACTGGCACGATGCGCGCGGGCTGACCCACATCGTCAACATGCTGCACGAATATCGCATCAGCCAGGTGCAGTCGGATCGCCCGAACCTGATGAAGATCGCTTGGCTACGCAACAATTTCGAGGCGTGGGTGCAGACGGGCGAATTGACCTGCTATCACATGGTCTGGTGCTCGTCCCTGGCCTTCTGCCGTGAGCTGGAGCGCACGCACGGCATCAAGGCGCTGCACGTGCCGATCGCGACCAACCTGGAAGAGATGCGCTCCGGCAACCCGGCCGCCGAGCGGACGACGGACGTGATGTTCAACGGCAGCCACAGCGGGGTGGCGCGATCCTTCCTCGCCGCGTTCGATGATCCGGCGTGGCATGACAAGGTGGCGATCTACGGCCACGGCTGGGACAAGGTGCCCGCCGCCAGGCCGATGTGGCGCGGCTTCTTCCCCTATGCCGAGATGCGGAACCTCTACGCCAACGCGCGCATCGTGATCGATCAGGCGCACGAATCCGCCGCGCACTGGGGCGGCACCAACAGCCGCGTGTTCGATGCGATCGCCGCCGGCTGCCTGCCGCTGACAAACTCGTCCGAGAGTTCGGAGACGGACTTTCAGGGTCTGCTGCCGGTCTGGCGGACGGAGAAGGATTTGCGCGATCTCGTCGGCCATTTCCTCGATCGGGAGGAGGACCGCATCACGCTGGTCGCCCGCCTCGCTTCGCTGGTCGAGGATGGCCACCAGTACCGCCACCGCGCCGAGACGGTCGCGACGGCCTTGCTTGAGGCGAGCCAGTCCGTCCGCTCGGTGGCGATCAAGATCGGCGCGCCGCTGCGGGCGGAAGCCCATGCCTGGGGCGACACGCACCTGGCCGAGGCGCTGGCGGGCGCGCTGCGCCGCCGCGGCCTCTACGTGCAGGTCCAGTGCATCGAGGAGTGGAACCCGCCCGAGCATTTCGACGCGGCGCTCGTGATGCGCGGCCTCAGCCGCTACACCCCGCGCGGCGACGAGCTGACGCTCGGCTGGGTCATCAGCCACCCCGATGCCGTCTCCGGCGAGGAGGTGTCGCTCTATGACGGTGTCGCCTTCGCCTCGCAGGCCTTGGCCGATCGGCACCGGGGCGCGGCCACGGCCGCCACCGTGGCGCGGCAATTCTCGATCTTCGATGCCGAGGCGACGGAGACCGCCGGGATCGATCCCGCATCGGCCGCGCTGCTGGAGAAGGTCTCCGCCGAGGATATCGTGTTCGTCGGCAACACCCGCGGCAAGGTACGCAAGTTCATCATCGACATCGCGCAGTCGCTGCCGATAAAGGTGATCGGTGCCGGCTGGGATCAGTATGTGCCGATGGACATGGTGCTGGGCGACTATATCGACAATGCCGCCCTGCCGCACCTGTACGGCAAGGCCTTCGCGGTGTTGAACGATCACTGGGCGGACATGGCGGAGGCGAACATCCTCTCCAACCGCGTGCTCGATGTCGTGATGTCCGGCGGGCTCGTCATCAGCGACTGGAACGACGAGGGCGCGGCTCTGGTGTCCGAGGAGCTGTTCTTCAAATCGGCCGCCGGCGCCGTGGCCGCGCTCCGCCGCTTCCGCGCCGATCCGGAGGCGCGCGGCCGTGCGATCGCGGTGGCGCGGCGGAACGTCGCCCGCCGCTTCGATGCCGAGACCAGCGCCGACCGCATCTTCGATCTGCTGACGACCGCGCACGAGAACCGCATGGCCGGCAGCCGGCGCGGGCGGGTGCGGCCGACGATCGTGCACCAGCAGCAGGAAGCGCTGGCCCGGCTGGCGGGATGATCGACCTTGGCTGACGGCGCCGATCGGATCGCCCGCTTCGTCGAGGATTTCACCCGCGAGGCGCTGCGGGTGGATTGCGACAAGGTGATCGATCACGATTATGCCGGCTTCTACGCGGAGCTGTTCTGCGGCGTGCGGGCATCCGCCCCGCGCCTGCTGGAGATCGGCGTCGGCGGCTATGGCGATCCGCGTTCGGGCGGGGCATCGGCGCAGGTGTGGCGATGGCTGCTGCCCGGCTGGGCGATCACGCTGATGGATATCGAGGCGAAGACCTTCCAGTTCCCGCCCGACACCATGTTCGTCCGCGCCGACCAGACGAACGAGGACCATCTCCGGCACATCGGCGAGACCTACGGCCCGTTCGACGTGATCATCGACGATGGCAGCCACCGCAACGCGGACGTGCGCGCGTCCCTGATCGGCCTGTTCCCCTATCTGAACGAAGACGGCCGCTACGTGATCGAGGACACGCAGACCAGCTATCTCCACGCCTATGGCGGCGGGCTCGACACCACCGCCCCGACCACGGCGAACCTGGCGCGGGAGCTGTTCGACCACGCCAACGAGGCGGAGCTGCCCGCCGGGCGGGAGGTGCCGCCGCCGTTCCGAAACGCGATCCACGAAGTCCGCTTCCGCCACAACATCCTGAGCATCCACAAGCGGACGCGATCGCGCCGATCGAACCTGACGACCGGCGGCATCGAGCAGTCGCTGGCCGAGGCGCGCGCGGTCTCGTCGGCGGCGGAGCATGAGGCGGGCTTCTGGACGCGGCAGGCGCGCTATCTGACGCGGCTCGGCCGGCTGGAGGATGCCGCCGCCATGTTGGCCGAGGGGCAGGCCGCCTGGCCCGACGATCGCGAGATCGCCTGCGCGATCGATCATCTCGCCGGGCTTGCGGCGGAGCGCGCCTGACGCGTCCGGCCACCGCGAGTCGGGCTAGACTTTGGTCTGATCGGCCAGCCCGCCCCAGTATGTGAAATCTTTTGTTTACCTGGCTGCATCACATGCGGATTCATCAAGAAAACAGGGTCAGGTCGCATGTCCAAGATGATGCAGGTTCCGCCGGCGCTGTGGCTCGACAAGCCGGATTCGTTCTTCGAGGTCGGGCGCAACCTGCGCCAGGCTTTCCGTCCCGCACTCGCCAGCTCGCCCGATCATGAGGCGGAGGCGCTGCTTAAGCTGCTGATGGAGACTTCGTCGCACGACATGGCCGCGTGCTGACGGACAGCGGTATCGCGACAGCCACCGAACGCGGCTGACCGAACGCGGATCGGCGCGCACCCCCGAGGATGGGAGCGCGCGCCGATGCATGGATCGTCAGTGGCCGAACGTGTCAGGCCGGGGCGTGCTCGCCCTGATAGACGCTCTTGTAGACCCGCACCTGCCCGGCATGGGTCAGCCCTTCGAGACCGGAGTGGAGCAGGCCGCGCTGCCAGCTCAGCAATTCCTCCTGCCCCAGATTGTAGCGCTCGCCGGCATCCTGCGCGCTGAGCAGCCCGCACTCGATCGCCGCGACCACCCGCGCCTTCATGATCGGCGACCAGCGCCGGTTGTAGCTCGGCGGCAGATCGGCCTCGGTCAGATCGCCGCAGAGGGTGGAGGCGACCTCCACCGGATAGCTCACCATCGAATGTGTCATCTTGCTTCCTAAAGTTCAGCCTCGGTCCGTCGTTACCTGTCTCGTCATCCTCCTATATCGCTAAGCAACTCTGGTCGGACGTGCCTAAGCGTGCGTTAACTCGCGGTGGCTGACGGGAAGTGTCGTTATATTTAAATGCGTTAGACGCGCGTCATCGGCCCTGTGGTCTCCCACGGGCGCACGATTGTTGATGGTTCGGCGGATGGCCGGCGCGGTTCAGATCCGGATGTCGACCAGATCGCCCAGAGTGCCGCTGGCGCGCCCGTAGCCGTGATCGATCTGGCGGATCGGCCGCGACGCCGCGACCGGCGCAGCGTCCTGGCCGAGCATGCCACGCCAGAGGGCGATCTCTTCCTCGTCCAGATTGTAGCGTCGGCAGGCCTCGCGCACGTCAAGGAGATCGCCGTCGATCGCGGCCACAACGGCGGCCTTCATCGCCGACGTCCAGCGGCGGTTGAACCGGGGCGGAAGATCCTGCTCCGTGATGTCGCGGGGCGGCTGCCGCACGACCTCGCAATGGAAATTCCTCGCCTTGAAGCTCATAGCCAGACTCCTGCCGCCCTGACGCCGGCCTGCCGCTGATCTGAACAACTTTGCACCGAATCGGGTTAAAAATGTATGAGCGGCGATGCGGCAAGCTGGCGATTGGTCGTAGCGACACGCAAGCGACGCCGGCCCCTAGCTCCTGCTCAGCACGCCGCCGGTCATGGCCGTCGCGACGCCGGTCGTTCCGGGAAAGCTGATCGGCAGCCCGCGCAGGTGCCTCGCCGCCATATAGGCGAAGCCTTCCGCCTCGGTCGCATCGCCATTCCAGCCGAGCGCCTCGATCGGTTCGGGCACGATGCCGCACGCCTCCGCCAGCATCGCCATCAGGGTCGCATTGTGCCGCCCGCCGCCCGCGACGATCAGCCGCCCCGGCCGCGCCGGCAGCAGCCGCAGCCCGTAGGAGGCGGAGATGGCGGTGAACGCCGTCAGCGTCGTCGCCCCGTCGGCCGCGGAAAGGCCGCGCGCCGGCTGGATCGTGAAGTCGGCGCGATCGAGGGACTTGGGCGGCGGCTGATCGAACCAGTCATTGTCCAGCATCGCCGTCAGCACGGTCTCGTCCACCCGGCCCGTGGCGGCAAAGGCGCCGCCCTCGTCGTAGCGGCGCCCCGTCTCGGCCAGCATCCAGTCGTCGATCAGGGCATTGGCCGGCCCGGTATCGAAGGCGATCAGCGCGTCGTCCGCACCGATATAGGTGAGGTTGCCCACGCCACCCAGGTTCAGCACCGCCACCGGCTTCGCCAGATCGGCCGCCAGCGCGCGATGGTAGACCGGCAGCAGCGGCGCGCCCTGCCCGCCCGCCGCCACGTCGGCCGCGCGGAAGTCGCTCACCACGGCGATGCCCAGCGCCCGCGCCATCGCGGCGCCGTCGCCGATCTGCCACGTCCAGCCGCGTGCCGGGCGGTGGGCGATCGTCTGTCCGTGGAAGCCGATCACGTCCACGTCGTTGGGGGAGACGCGCGCATCCACCAGCAGCTTGCGCACCGCCAGGATGTGGCTGCGCGTCACCAGCTCGGCGGCGGCGGCGATCTCCGGATTGGGGCGGGGATGATCGAAGGCCAGGGCCAGCGCCGTCGCCTCGCGCAGCGTGCGCCGCGCCTGCTCGGAATAGGCCTCGCCGCGAAAGGCGATCGGCCGCGCCAGCCCCTCGCCGTCCGTCTCGATCAGCGCCGCGTCGATGCCGTCCAGCGACGTGCCGGACATCAGGCCCACCGCCAGCAGCGGCCCGCCGCTCACCGGCCCCGCCTGTTCAATGCCCGAGCCTGTTCAACATACGTCCCCCATGCTAGGCGCCCCCGCGCCATGACCGAACACGCTTCCGATCTTCTGCGCCTGCTCGACAGCCGGGGTTACATCCACCAGATCACCGACGCCACCGCGCTCGACGCGCTGGCGGGGCGGACCGTCGTGCCCGGCTATATCGGCTTCGATCCGACGGCGCCGTCGCTGCACGTCGGCAGCCTCGTGCAGATCATGCTGCTGCGGCGGCTTCAGCAGGCCGGCCACAAGCCAATCGTGCTGATGGGCGGCGGCACCGGCAAGATCGGCGACCCGAGCTTCAAGGACGAGGCGCGCAAGCTGCTGACGGAGGAGACGATCGCCGCCAACGCCGCCTCGATCCGCCGGGTCTTCGCCCGCTTCCTGACGTTCGGAGACGGGCCGACCGACGCGGTGATGGTCGACAATGCCGACTGGCTCGACCGGCTGGAATATATCCCGTTCCTGCGCGACGTGGGCCAGCATTTCTCGATCAACCGGATGCTGAGCTTCGATTCGGTCAAGCTGCGGCTCGATCGCGAGCAGTCGCTGAGCTTCCTCGAGTTCAACTACATGATCCTCCAGGCCTATGATTTCCTTGAGCTGTCGCGCCGGGCCGGCTGCCGGCTGCAGATGGGCGGATCGGATCAGTGGGGCAACATCGTCAACGGCGTCGAGCTCGCCCGGCGGATGGATGGCACGGAGGTGTTCGGCATCACCACCCCGCTCATCACCACAGCGGACGGCGGCAAGATGGGCAAGACGATGTCCGGCGCCGTCTGGCTGAACGAGGATGCGCTGCCGGCTTATGACTATTGGCAGTTCTGGCGGAACACCGACGATCGCGACGTCGGCCGCTTCCTCCGCCTGTTCACCGATCTGCCGCTGGAGGAGATCGCCCGGCTGGAAGCGGCCGAGGGCGCCGGCATCAACGAGGCGAAGAAGGTGCTGGCGAACGAGGCGACGGCGCTCTGCCGCGGCCGCGCCGCCGCCGACGAGGCGGCCGAGACCGCGCGGCGCCTGTTCGAGGAGGGATCGGCCGGCGGCGCGCTGCCGTCGCTGCGCATCGAGGAGGGGCGGATCGGCATCATCGCCGCGCTCACCGTGCTGGGCTTCGCCGCCTCCAACGGCGAGGCGCGGCGCAAGATCGGCGAGGGCGCGGTGCGCCTGAACGACGTGGTGATCGCCGATCCCGCCTTCGAGGTGCGGCTAGAGGACGCGCCGGTGAAGATCAGCCTCGGCAAGAAGAAGCATGGCCTGCTGACGCGGTGAGGGGGACGTCCGCTCGTCCGCCGCTCATCCCGACGAGGGACTGAGCGGAACGATATGGTGTCGGCGAACCCCACCCACGACGCGATCGTCATCGGCGCCGGCGCCGCCGGGCTGATGGCGGCGCTCACCGCCGGGCAGCGCGGGCGGCGGGTAGTGGTGATCGATCATGCCGAGAAGCCGGGCAAGAAGATCCTCATCTCCGGCGGCGGGCGGTGCAACTTCACCAACCTCGGCACCGCGCCCGATCGCTTTCTCTCGGCCAACCCGCACTTCGCCCGCTCCGCGCTCGGCCGCTATCCGCCGGCGGAGTTCGTCGCGATGGTCGATCGTCACGGCATCGCCTGGCACGAGAAGACGCTGGGCCAGCTGTTCTGCGACGGATCGGCCCGCCAGATCGTGGCGATGCTGGTGGGCGAGTGCGAGGTCGGCGGGGTGGAGATACGCTGCGGCCACGCGGTCGCGGCGATCGACAGGGCGGATCATTTCCGCGTCGTCACGGCGCAAGGCACCGTCACCGCGCCGTCGCTGGTGATCGCCACGGGCGGCCCTTCCATCCCGAAGATGGGCGCAACCGGCTTCGCCTACGATGTCGCCCGCCGCTTCGGCCTGAAGGTGGTGGAGCCGCGCCCGGCGCTGGTGCCGCTGACCCTGGGCGAGCCGGACATGGCGTTCCGCGCGCTCTCCGGCGTATCGCTGCCGGCGGTCGCGCGGTGCGGCCGCGCCGCCTTTGCCGAGGCGGCGCTGTTCACCCATCGCGGCCTTTCCGGCCCGGCGATCCTCCAGGTCTCGTCCTACTGGCGGCATGGCCAGCCGATCGCGCTAGATCTCCGGCCCGGCGAGGATGCCGCCGCCGCCCTGCTCGCCGCCAAGCGCGCCCGGCCGCGCGCGCAGGCCCGCACGCTGCTGGCCGAGATGCTGCCCGCCCGCCTTGCCGAGGCGATCGCGCCTCCGGGCGAACTCGCCAACATGGCGGACAAGGCGCTCGCGGCTCTCGGCGCGCGGCTCAACGCGTGGCCGTTCGCGCCGACCGGCACGGAAGGGTTCGCCAAGGCCGAAGTCACCGTCGGCGGCATCGACACGGCCGGACTGGACCAGAGGACGATGGCGGCGAAGGCCGTGCCCGGCCTGCACTTCGTCGGCGAGGCGGTGGACGTGACGGGCTGGCTCGGCGGCTACAATTTCCAGTGGGCGTGGGCCAGTGGATGGAGCGCCGGACAAGTGCTATAGCGGTGGCAACTCGCGTGCCGCACCGTGGCCGCTCCCCCGTCGCACTGGAATATGAATGCCATTCTCCACCCTGCCCGCCTTTCTCGGCGAGGCGCTCGCCGCGCGCGGCTATGATACCCCCACCGACGTGCAGGCGGCCGTGCTGGTCGCGGAGGCGCAGGGCCGCGACCTGCTCGTCTCGGCCCAAACCGGCTCCGGCAAGACCGTCGCCTACGGCCTCGCCATGGCCTCCACCCTGCTCGGCGACCAGCCCAAGTTCGGCTTCGCGCGGGAGCCGCTGGCCCTCATCATCGCCCCCACGCGGGAACTGGCGATGCAGGTGCAGCGGGAGCTCGCCTGGCTCTACGGCCCGGCCGGCGGCCGCGTCGCCTCGTGCGTCGGCGGCATGAACGTGCGGGCGGAGCAGCGCGCGTTGCAGAGCGGGGCGCACATCGTTGTCGGCACGCCGGGGCGCCTGCGCGATCATCTGGAACGCGGCAGCCTCGTCACCTCCGGCCTCAAGGTGGTGGTGCTGGACGAGGCGGACGAGATGCTCGACCTGGGCTTCCGCGAGGATATCGAGGAGATACTGGACGTCACGCCGGCCGATCGCCGCACGCTCTTGTTCTCCGCCACCCTGCCCAAGCCGATCGCGATCCTCGCCCGCACCTATCAGAAGGACGCGCTGCGGATCGAGACGATGTCCGCCGGCAAGGCGCACGCCGATATCGAGTACCGGGCCATCGCCGTGGCGCCGGCCGATATCGAGCATGCCGTGGTCAACACCCTGCGCTTCTACGAGGCGAACGGCGCGATGGTGTTCTGCGCCACGCGGGAGAATGTCCGCCGCCTGCACGCGAGCCTGGTCGAGCGGGGCTTCGCCGCGGTCGCGCTCTCGGGCGAGCTCAGTCAGAACGAGCGCACCCACGCTCTCCAGGCGCTGCGTGACAAGCGCGCGCGCGTCTGCGTGGCGACGGACGTGGCGGCGCGCGGCATCGACCTGCCCGATCTCGGCCTGGTCGTGCATGCCGAGCTGCCGATCGATCCGGAGACGCTACAGCACCGCTCCGGCCGCACCGGGCGAGCCGGGCGCAAGGGCACCTGCGTGCTGATCGTGCCCTATCCGCGCCGGCGCCGGGCGGAGGGGATGCTGCGCGCGGCCAATGTGAAGGCAAGCTGGGTGCCGGCGCCCACCGCCGAGGATATCCGCGCGCGCGACCAGACCCGCCTGCTGGAGACGATCGCCCCCGGCGACGCGGCGGAGGAGGATCTCGCCGTCGCCCGCCAGCTGCTGGAGCGGCACAGCGCCGAGGAGATCGCCGCCGCCTTCGTCCGCACCCACCGCCAGAACCTGCCCGAGCCGGAGGAGATGTTCGCCGGCGGACCGGACGAGCGGCCGGCTCGCGCCGACGGCCCGCGCCCGGGCTTCGAGGATACGGTGTGGTTCCGCATGAACATCGGCCGCAGCGCCAACGCCGATCCGCGCTGGCTGCTGCCGCTGCTCTGCCGCCGCGGCCACATCACCAAGAGCGACGTTGGCGCGATCCGCATCGGCGATCGCGAGACGCTGTTCCAGATCCCGCGCGCCGTGGCCGATCGCTTCGCCGAGTCCCTGCGGCGCACGGCGGGTGCCGATGACGACGTGCTGATCGAGCCGGCCGGCGATGCGCCGCCGCCGGTTCAGGGCGGCCGCCGCCGGCCGAGCGAGGGGGGCCGGCCGCACACCGGCGGACCGCGCAAGCAATATGCGCCACGGCCCTACGGCCGCGCGCGCTGATGGCAGAGGGGCAGGATGACGGCCTGACCGGCATCCACATCCTCGTCGACGGGGATGCCTGCCCGGTGAAGGAGGAGGTCTACAAGGTCGCGCGGCGTCACGCGCTGGCGGTACGCCTCGTGACCAACACCTATATCCGCGTGCCGCCCGATCCGCTGTTCGCCCGCGTGCTGGTAGGCGCCGGGTTCGATGCCGCCGACGACTGGATCGCCGACCATGCCGGCAACCGCAGCATCGTCGTCACCGCCGACATCCTGCTGGCGGACAGGTGCGTGAAGGTTGGCGCCACCGTGATCGGGAACAACGGCCGTCAATTCGACGCCGCGTCGATCGGCAATGCCGTGGCCACGCGCGCGCTGATGGCGGATTTGCGGGCGATGGATCAGATAAGCGGCGGTCCACCTCCCTTTTCGAAGGCGGACCGCTCGCGTTTTCTCTCGGCACTCGATCAGGCGGTGGTCAGGTTGAGGCGGCTGCCCGCCTGACCGCTACGCCCCGAACCGCTTACTTGCGGCCGCGATTGGTGCACTTGTCCTTCAGCGTGCGCGTGCAGGGCGGATAGCTGGAGGGATCGCTCGCCATCGGCGCGGGGGCCGCTGCCGGGGCGGGCGCGGCCATCGGCGCATCGGCGGCCGGCGCGGGCGCGCCCGCATCCGGCGCGGCGGCGGCAGGATCGGCCGGCGCCGCCATCGGCGCGTCCGTGGTGGCCGGCATCGTCGTGTCCGGCGCCGGCGACGCGGCGTTCGGCCCCTGCGAGGGCTGGTTGGCGGGCGGCATCTGGCCGCCCATGTCCTGCGCTATCGCGGCGGTTCCGAACAACAGGCTCGTGGCGATCAGAAGGGCTTTCATATTCTTCTCTCCGCTTGGCCGCGGCACCCCGATGGGAGGGCGTGCGACAAATCTATCAGGGCGCCGCCTGGGCGACGCTGCCCGGTTCAACCCCTTGCGGGCGAAATTGTGCCGTCCCCGAATCAACCGCCGCGCAGCAGCGCCACCGCCGCATCCCGCTCGAACAGATAGAGGGCGATCCGCGCCGCCTGCCCGCGCGGCCCCTCCAGCCCGCCGTCGCGGTCGACCAGCAGGCGCGCGTCGTCGGTCGCCGTCTCGATCAGCGCGGCCATCTGCTCGGGGGTCGCCAGGCGGAACGCCGCCTCGCCGGACTGGCGGGTGCCCAGTATCTCGCCCGCCCCGCGCAGCCGCAGATCCTCCTCGGCGATGAGGAAGCCGTCGGTCGACCGGCGCATCGTCAGCAGCCTTTGTTTCGCGGTTTCGGAGAGGGTTCGGCCCGCTTCGCCGCCCGTGCCGTTCCACAGCAGCAGGCACACCGATCGGCCCTCTCCCCGCCCCACCCGGCCGCGCAGCTGGTGCAGCTGGGCCAGGCCGAAGCGGTCCGCCCCCTCGATCACGATCAGGGTGGCGTTGGGCACGTCCACCCCCACCTCGATCACCGTCGTCGCCACCAGCACGGCGACGTCGGCGCGCTGGAAGGCGGCCATCACCGCATCCTTCTCCGGCCCCTTCATCCGCCCGTGGACCAGCCCCACCTTCGCGCCGAACCGTTCCGCCAGCGCGGCGGCCCGCGCCTCTGCGGCGGTCAGGTCGCTCGCCTCGCTCTCCTCCACCAGCGGGCACACCCAATAGGCCTGGCCGCCGCCGGCGACGTGGCGGGCGAGCCCGCCGATCACCTCGTCCAGCCGATCCACCGACATCACCTTGGTCTCGATCGGCTGCCGACCGGGCGGCATCTCGTCCAGCCGGCTGACGTCCATCTCGCCATAGTGGCTGAGGGTGAGGGTGCGGGGGATCGGCGTCGCCGTCATCACCAGCAGGTGCGGCGGCATGGCGGCCTTCTGCGCCAGCATCATGCGCTGGGCGACGCCGAACTTGTGCTGCTCGTCCACCACCGCCAGCCCCAGCCGGCGATAGGCGACCGCTTCCTGGAAGATCGCGTGGGTGCCGATCAATATGTCGATCGATCCGTCCGCCAGCCCCATCAGCGTCGATTCGCGTGTTCGCCCCTTGTCCCGCCCGGTCAGCACCGCCACCGAGACCGGCAGCCCGGCGAGCTGGCGCGAGAGGGTGTCGAAATGCTGGCGGGCCAGGATCTCGGTCGGGGCCAGCAGCGCCGCCTGCGCGCCCGCCTCCACCGCCGCCAGCAGCGCCATCAGCGCGACCAGCGTCTTGCCCGATCCGACATCGCCCTGCAGCAGCCGCAGCATCGGCGTCGCCTGCTGCATGTCGCCCTCGATCTCGGCGATGGCACGCGCCTGCGCGCCCGTCGGCGCATAGGGCAGGCGCAGGCCGGCGCGCAGCCGCCCGTCGCCGCTCAGCGGCAGCCCGCGCCGGCGGCGGGTGGAGGCGCGCACCAGCATCAGCGCCAGCTGGTTGGCGAAGATCTCGTCATAGGCCAGCCGTTCTCGCGCCGGCGCGTCCGCCGGATCGGCGTGGATGCGGCCGATCGCGTCGCGCCAGCCGGGCCACCCGCGCGCCGCCTTCAGGCTGGGCTCGATCCACTCGGGCGGATCGGGCGCGCGGCCGACCGCCTGCTCCGCCAGCTGCGCCATGCGCCGGTTGCTCAGGCCGTCCGACAGCGCATACACCGCCTCGCGCGCGGGCAGGTCGATCGGCTCGGCGGGATCGAGCACATGGTCCGGGTGGACCATCTGCAAGTCCTGCCCATAGAGGTCGAGCTTGCCGGAGACGATCCGCGCCTCGCCCAGCGGCAGCAGCTTGCGGCCCCAGCCGGGCTTGCCGCCGAAGAAATTGACGCTCAGATAATTGCCGGCTCCGTCCGTCGCCCGCACGCGGAACGGCCCGCGGCCGATGGCGGAACGATAGTCCACCGGCGTCACCCGCACGGTCACGATGCGGCCGGCGTCGGCCATGTCGAGCACGTCCACCGCCTTGCGGTCGATCCAGCCGGTCGGCAGGTGGAACAGCACGTCGATCGCGCGCGCCAGCCCCAGCCTGGCCAGCGGTTTCGCCAGCGCCGGGCCGACGCCCTTAAGCGCCTCCACCTCGGCGAACAGCGGATTGAGAATGTCGGGGCGCATGGCTAGGTGGGCATATACCCCAGCCGACGGTCGCCGCCAGCGTCCGCCGGCCGCGCCGCATTGCAGTCAGGACGAAGATGGATCGCGCCACCCGCCTCAAACGCCTGAAGTTCCGCGCCTGGCATCGCGGCACCAAGGAGGCCGACTTCATGATCGGCGGCTATTTCGACACGCTCTCGCCCGATTGGGACGAGGCCCAGCTCGCCTGGTTCGAGGCGCTGATCGAGGAGCAGGACGTCGACATCATGGGCTGGGCGATCGGCACGATCCCGGTGCCGGAACGGTGGCGCGGGCCGATGATGGAGCGGCTGCGCCGGCTCGACTTCGTGACGATCCCGCGATGAGGCCAGCGTCCGAAGGTCCTCCCCGGCACGGGGAGGGGGCCGGCGCAGCCGTCGGTGGGGGAGCGCGGCTGGGCGCATGGTCGGCGCGTGGCGCCACGCCCCGCCCTCATCCTGCGGATTGTCCCCGTCCCATGCCGGCGCGGAAGATCGCCGCGATGACTGATCTCGCCCGCATCCTGAAGGCGGCCGCCCCGCTCACCCTGGCCGGCGTGCCGGGCGGGTTCCTGCCGTGGCTGCTCGCCGATCTCGCCCGCGCCGCCTGGGCCAGGGGATCGCGCGCCGTGTTCGTCGCGGACGACGAGGCGGCGATGCGCGGGATCGCCGATGCCGCCGGCTACTTCGCGCCGGAGCTGGAGGTGCTGCAATATCCGGCGTGGGACTGCTTGCCCTACGATCGCGCCTCGCCCTCCCTGCGCGCCACGTCCGCGCGGCTGGCGACGCTCCACGCCCTCCAGCGCAAGCGCGATCGGCCGCAACTCCTGCTGACGACGGTGAACGCCGTCACCCAGCGCACGCTGACGCCGTTCCGCATCCGCCAGCTGGTCGCCCGCCTCGCGCCCGGCGAGCGGATCGACCGCGATTCGCTCGGCCAGCTGCTCCAGGCGAACGGCTATATGCGCACCGATACGGTGGCCGATGCCGGCGAATATGCCATTCGCGGCGGCCTGGTCGATCTGTTCCCGGCGGGCCAGGATCATGCCCTGCGGCTCGACTTCTTCGGCGACGAGATCGAGAGCGTCCGCCGCTTCGACCCCGCCGACCAGCGCACGATCGACCGGATAGACGGATTCACCCTGCTGCCGGCATCGGAGGTGCTGCTCGACGAGAACAGCGTCAAGCGCTTCCGCGCCGCCTATCGCGAGGCGTTCGGCGCCACCGCCACCGGCGATCCGCTGTACCAGGCCATCAGCGAGGGCCGGCGGCTGGCCGGCATGGAGCATTGGCTGCCCTTCTTCGAGGAGCGGCTGGCCACCCTGTTCGATCACCTGGCCGGCGACGACGTGATCGTGCGCGACGCCGGCGCCGAGGGATCGGCCGAGGGCCGGTTCGAGGCGATCGCCGACTATCATGGCAACCGCGTGCGCGCGCAGTCGTCCGATCCCGGCAGCTACCGGCCGGTCGCCGCCGAGGCGCTGTACCTGAAGCCGGGCGAGTGGGCCGCCGCCATCGCCGATCGGCCGATCCACCTGGCCACCGGCTTCCACGAGCCGGACAGCGCCGGCGTGATCGACTTCGGCGTGGACGGCCCGCGCGATTTCGCGCCGGAGCGGACGCAGGGGGTCAACGTCTACGAGGCGGTGGCGGACCATGTCGCCGCGCTGCGCCGGCAGAAGCGCAAGGTGGTGCTCGCCAGCTACTCGGGCGGCGCGCGCGATCGGTTGCAGGGGCTGCTGACGGATCACGGGCTGGAACACACCGCGCTGGTGGACGACTGGCAGCAGGCGCTGGGCGCCTTCTCGGATCCTCCCCGACACGGGGAGGGGGACCAGCCGAAGGCTGGTGGAGGGGGCTCTCCGCGAGCGCCGCATCCAGCCGGGCTCACCCTCCACCACCCGCTTCGCGAGCGGTCCCCCTCCCCGTCCCGGGGAGGATCGATGCAGGTCGCCCTCGTCGTCGTGCCGCTCGATCACGGTTTCACCGCGCCCGACGTCGCCGTCCTCACCGAGCAGGACATGCTCGGCGACCGGCTGGTCCGCCGCGCGAAACGCAAGAAATCGGCCGACGCCTTCCTCGCCGAGCTCGCCACCCTCTCGCCCGGCGATTTCGTGGTGCATGCCGATCACGGCATCGGCCGCTACGAGGGGCTCACCTCCATCCCGGTCGGCACCGCGCCGCACGACTGCGTCGCGCTCAGCTACGCCGGCGGCGACAAGCTCTACGTGCCGGTCGAGAATATCGACATCCTCTCGCGCTACGGCAGCGAGAGCGAGGGCGTGCAGCTGGACAGGCTGGGCGGCGTCGCCTGGCAGGCGCGCAAGGCGCGGATGAAGGAGCGCATCCGCGAGATCGCGGGCGAACTCATCAAGACCGCCGCCGAGCGCGCGCTGCGCCCCGCCGATCTCGCCGAGCCGGATGCGGGCGGCTACCCCGCCTTCGTCGATCGCTTCCCCTATACCGAGACGGAGGATCAGGACCGCGCGATCGGCGACGTGCTGGAGGATCTCGCCAAGGGCACGCCGATGGATCGCCTCGTCTGCGGCGACGTGGGCTTCGGCAAGACGGAGGTCGCTCTACGCGCCGCCTTCGTCGCGGCGATGGCGGGCATGCAGGTGGCGGTCGTCGTGCCCACCACGCTGCTGGCGCGCCAGCATCATCGCCAGTTCGTCGAGCGGTTCCAGGGCTTTCCGCTGAACGTCGGCCGCCTCTCCCGCCTCGTGCCTGCGGCTGAGGCGCGCAAGACCAAGGATGCGCTGGCCGACGGCACGATGGACATCGTGATCGGCACCCACGCGATCCTCGCCAAGGGCATCGCGTTCAAGCGCCTCGGCCTCGTCATCGTCGACGAGGAGCAGCGCTTCGGCGTGACCCACAAGGAGCGGCTGAAGGCGCTGAAGACCAACGTCCACATGCTGACGCTGACGGCGACGCCGATCCCCCGCACCCTGCAGATGGCGATGTCCGGCCTGCGCGAGCTGTCGGTGATCCAGACGCCGCCGGTCGATCGGCTGGCGGTGCGCACCTACGTGATGCCGTGGGATCCGGTGGTGCTGCGCGAGGCGCTGCTGCGCGAGCATTATCGCGGCGGGCAGAGCTTCTTCGTGGCGCCGCGCATCAAGGATCTGCCGGACATCGAGGAGTTTCTCCGCAAGGAGGTGCCGGAGGTGCGCTACGTGGTGGCGCACGGCCAGATGTCCCCCACCGAGGTGGAGGAGCGGATGAGCGCCTTCTACGACAAGCAGTTCGAGGTGCTGCTCTCCACCACCATCGTCGAGAGCGGGCTGGACATCCCTTCCGCCAACACGCTGATCGTCCACCGTGCCGATCGCTTCGGCCTGGCCCAGCTCTATCAGCTGCGCGGGCGCGTCGGCCGATCGAAGACGCGCGCCTACGCCTACATGACCACGCCGGCGACGCGCACGATCACCGAGGCGGCGATGAAGCGGCTGCACGTCCTTTCCGACCTCGACACGCTGGGCGCGGGCTTCCAGCTGGCCAGCCACGATCTGGACATTCGCGGCGCCGGCAACCTGCTGGGGGACGAGCAGTCCGGCCACATCAAGGAGGTGGGGTTCGAACTCTACCAGTCGATGCTGGAGGAGGCGATCCTGGACGCCAAGGCCGGCGGCCTGCGCGAGGAGGCGGCCACCAGCAGCCGCGAATTCTCGCCGCAGATCAACGTCGACGCGCCGATCCTGATCCCGGAGGAGTATGTGCCGGACCTCGACCTGCGCATGGGCCTCTACCGCCGCATGAACGAGATCGAGGACGCGCAAGGGGTGGAGGCGTTCGCCGCCGAGCTGATCGACCGCTTCGGCAAGCTGCCCGACGCAACCGAGAATCTGCTCGGCGTGATCCAGATCAAGATGAACTGCCGCAAGGCCTGCATCGCCAAGCTGGACGTCGGCCCGCGCGGCGCGCTCGTCACCTTCCGCGACGATCGCTTCCCCGATCTGCCGGGCCTGCTCGCTTATGTGCAGCGCCTGAAGGAGACGGCGAAGCTGCGTCCGGACAGCAAGCTCGTCATCACCCGCCCCTGGCCGGACGCGAAGGCGCGGCTGAACGGCGCGCTGCAACTGTCGAAAGGCCTGGCGAAGATCCTGACCTAGACTGGATCGACATCGAGCGGATCAAGTCGGTTTACTCGCATGTGATGAAACCGCTCATCCTGAGGAGCCATTGCGGGCATCAGGGTTCGTTAACCGTCCCGGGGCATGATTAACCACATGACGCTGCATGATCGACTCGCCCTCGTCGCCCGCATCGCCGCCTGCGCGCTCGCCGGCAGCGCGGCCGGGTTCGTCGCCTGGGCGATCGGTGCGCTCGGGCTCGGCAGCCTCGTGTGGGCGGCGCCGCTGGTGCTGGTGGCGGCGCTGCTGTTCGGCCTGCCCTCGTTCGGCCTGCTGCTGGCGATCGGCCTGGTCTTCGCCCGCTCCATCCGCCGCCATACCGCCGGCTGGTGCATTGCCCTGCCGGTCGCCGCGATGGCGGCCTGGCGCATCGCCGCGCCGGATGCGGCGTTCCCGCCGGAGGGGCTGTCGCTCGTCGCGCTCTGCGCCGCCGCCTCCTCCGCCCTGTTCTTCGGCTGGATGCGCTACTCGGCCGGCCCGCGCGCCGGCCTTGCCGCCGCCTGATCGACCAGGGCGGAAAGCGAAGCCTCGTCGATCGGCGGCGAGCACAGGAAGCCCTGATAATAGTTGCACCCGTCGGCCGCCAGCAACGCCAGCTGCGCCTCCGTCTCCACCCCTTCGGCCACCACCGCCAGGCCCAGCGAGCGCGCCATCTCGATCACGCCGCGCACCACCACGCGATCGCGCGGCGATCCGGCGATGTCCTCGGCCAGCCGCTTGTCGATCTTGAGATAATCGAGCGGCAGCGCCTTCAGATAGGCGAGGCTCGAATAGCCGGTGCCGAAATCGTCCGCCGCCACGCGCAGGCCGCCGGCGCGCAGCTGCGCCAGCAGGCCGGCGGCCTGGCCCAGATCGTCGATCAGCCCGCTCTCCGTCAGCTCCACCGTCAGCCGCGCGCGCGGGAAGCCGCTGGCATCGACCATCGCGAGGAAACGGTCGGCGAAGCCGGGCTGGGCGACGTCCGATGCGGTCACGTTCACCGCCAGCCGCAGCCGCCCGAGCGTGGACGGCCATGCCGCCGCCCGGGCCAGTGCTCTCGCCTGCACATGTTCGGACAGCGGCACCAGATAGTCGGATCGCTCCGCCACCGAGAACAGGGTCTCGGCGCCGATCTCGCCCAGATCGGGGTGCCGCCAGCGCGCCAGCGCCTCCACCCCCACGATCGCGCGCGTCGCGATCGAGACCTGCGGCTGGAACAGCAGCTCGATCTCCTCGCGCGCCAGCGCCTCGCGCAGATCGGCCTCCAGCCGGCCGTGATGGGCGGCGGCCGCCTCCCCGCTCGCGTCGAGCACGCGGATCGCGCCCGGCTCGGCCGATCGCGCCTGGGCCAGCGCCGCGCCGGCCCGGCGCAGCATCGCCTCGCCGTCGTCGCCCGGCTCGGCGGCGGCGATGCCGATGCGGCATGACAGCCGGGCGATCCGCTCGCCCGCGGCGAACGGCTGGGTGATCGCCACCGCCAGCCGATCGGCCAGCGCCGTCGCCTCGGCCATCGTCGCGCCGCCATCCATCGCGACGGCGAACTCGGTGCCGCCGATGCGCGCCACGCATGTCGGCCGGCCATAGCCGTCCGCCGCCTGCCGCTCGATCCGGCGGGCGACGCCGCGCAGCAGCGCATCGCCCGCCACCGTGCCGTAGGCGGAGTTCACCACCTCGAACCGGCCGAGCGCCAGCAGGATCAGGATGCAGCCCGGCCGGTCCGCCTCCGGCGGGGAGGCTTCGATCCAGCGGCGCAGGCCGGCATCGTCGGTCAGCCCGGTCAGCGAATCGCGGCTGCGCCCATCCCGGTCGGGTCGCTCCTCCAGCGCCTCGATCCGCGCGACGACGGCGCCGTCCTCGGCCAGGTTCAGGTGGTGGGCGATGCGACCGCCCGGCATCTCGTGCGCGAAGGCGGTCGGCCGGCGATCGGCGAGCAGCCGCGCGATCGAGCGGCGGGCGACGTGCAGGCCGACGGCGCCCAGCAACCGCGCCGCCTCCGCCAGCGGCAGCCGCTCGCCGCTCAGGCCCAGGCGGCGGGCGAGCGGCGGCGCCACGCGCAGGTGCGGCTCGCCCGGCAGCCAGCGCCAGCCCTCCGCCTCGCCGTCGATCAGCGCCGCCCGGTCGCGCAGCGATCGCCGGCCGCCGGCCAGCCGCTCGGCGTGGCGCGCGGCGAAGCGCAGCGCCTGGACGAACTCGATCTCGCCGAACGGCGACATCAGGAAGTGCGTCGCCCCCGCGGCGTGCAGCCGCTCCAGCCGGGTGAGGTCGTGGCGGTCGAGCAGCACCAGCAGCGCCGCCGCGTTCGCCTCCACCACCGGCCCCAGCGCGCGCGCCGCCGCGAGCCCGTCGTCGAAGGCGTCGCGCGCGTCGACCACCGCGATCGATGCGCCGCTGCCGACGAAGCGCCGCGCCGCCGCCCCCGCCCGCCGCGCCGCGATCACCGGCCAGCCGGCCTCGCCCGCCACGGCGGCCAGCGCATCGCGATGGTGGAAGGACAGCATGAAGATCGGCGAGCCCGCCGCCGGCGGCGGATCGGCCCGCACCATCTCGTCTCGATACTCCCTCGATCGCATAGGCGTTGCTACCCGCCCGCAGCCCCGCCGCCAATCCCGATCGCGCTTGCCGGCCGCCGTGCCGCGCCCTACCTAGCAGGCGATGACCGTCGCGCCGCCACCCACGAGGTCCCTCACCGACAGCTTCGGCCGCCGGATCACCTATCTGCGCCTGTCCGTCACCGATCGCTGCGATCTGCGCTGCCGCTACTGCATGTCGGAGGCGATGACCTTCCTGCCGCGCGCGGAGGTGCTGACGATCGAGGAGCTGGCGGACGTGGCGGAGGCGTTCATCGCCCGCGGCGTCACCAAGATCCGGCTGACCGGCGGCGAGCCGCTGATCCGCCGCGGCGCGCCCACGCTTGCCCGCATGATCGGCCGGCACATCGGCCAGGGGCTGGACGAGCTGACCCTCACCACCAACGGCACCCAGCTCGTCCGCCAGTCGGCCGATCTGTTCGCCGCCGGCATCCGCCGGATCAACGTCAGCCTCGATTCGTGTGATCCCGATCGCTTCCGCCTCATCACTCGCTGGGGCAAGGTGGAAGAGGTGCTGGAAGGGATCGCCGCTGCGAAGGCCGCCGGCCTCCACGTCAAGATCAACATGGTGGCGCTGAAGGGCCTGAACGAGGACGAGATCGAGCCGATGCTGCGCTGGTGCGCGGCCGAGGGGCACGATCTGACCCTGATCGAGACGATGCCGCTCGGCAGCATCGACGAGGACCGCACCGATCGTTACCTGCCGCTCGATGCCGTGCAGCGGCGCCTGGCCGAACGCTTCACCCTCACCCCGCTGGACGATCGCACCGGCGGCCCGGCGCGCTACCACCGCGTCGAGGAGCTCGGCGCCCGCATCGGCCTCATCACGCCGCTCACCCAGAACTTCTGCGCCGGCTGCAACCGTGTCCGCGTCACCGCCTCCGGCCGGCTCTATCTCTGCCTCGGCCACGACGATCGCGTCGACCTGAAGGCGGCGCTGCGCGAAGGCGGCCGCCCGGCGCTGGATGCGCTGCTGGACGGCGCGATGGCGATCAAGCCGCTGAAGCACGCCTTCCGGATCGATCGTCGCGCCGATGCGCCCGCCGTCGCCCGCCACATGAGCGTCACCGGCGGATGACGGTCGAGCACCGGCTCGCCCTGATCGCATCGCCCACGCCGCAGGCCCAGGAGGCCGCGACGCAGCTGCGCGACCGCTACGAGTGGGTGCCGATCGAGCAGGCGACGATGGCCGTCGCACTCGGCGGTGACGGCTTCCTGCTGCAGACGCTTCACGGCATGCTGGAGCGGCGCCGCATCCTGCCCGTGTTCGGCATGAACCTCGGCACCGTCGGCTTCCTGATGAACGAGTGGAGCGCCGACCTGCTGGAGAACCGCATCGGCCGCGCCAAGACCTTCTCCGTCACGCCGCTGCGCATGGATGCCGTGACGGTGGACGGGGAGCGCATCTCCTACCCCGCGATCAACGAGATCTCGCTGCTGCGCGAGACGCGGCAGACCGCCAAGCTGGAGGTGATCGTCAACGAGCGCGTCGTAATACCGGAGCTGGTGTGCGACGGCGTGCTCGCCTCCACCCCGGCCGGCTCCACCGCCTACAATCTCTCCGCGCAGGGGCCGATCCTGCCGCTCGACTCGGCGCTGATCGCGCTCACCCCGATCAGCCCGTTCCGCCCGCGCCGCTGGCGTGGCGCCATCCTGCCGGAACGCACGCGCATCGCCTTCCGCGTGCTCGATCCGATCAAGCGCCCGGTCAGCGCCGTGGCCGATCAGGCGGAGGTGCGCGACGTCTCCACCGTCAGCGTCGCGATCGATCGGTCGAGCACGCTCACCCTGCTGTTCGATCCCGAACATGCGCTGGACGACCGCATCACGATGGAGCAGTTCGCCACCTGAAATCGCCCGGCGATAGGTGCTTGCCACCCCGCCGAAGCCGCTGCTATAGGCGCGCCTCGCTGTCGTTCCCTGATAGCTCAGCGGTAGAGCTCTCGACTGTTAATCGAGCGGCCGTAGGTTCGAATCCTACTCAGGGAGCCAGCGACATCCCGATGATCATAGAGTTTCGCGTGGTCGCCCGGCTGCGGCGACGCCGGTGTCGCGCCGCCCGGCGGGCGGGGTGGGATTCGAACCCACGGTGAGCTTGCACCCACGGCGGTTTTCAAGACCGCTGCCTTAAACCACTCGGCCACCCGCCCGTGTGCCGGCGTCTATTATGGCGCGGGCGGCGTGGCAAGCGAACCGGGGCGACCGGGCGGGCGAGGTCGCGCGCCGGCAGGCACGGCTTCGATCCGCTTCACCTGATCCGGAATGGAGTAATCTGTGCCCGATCGCATCTCCCACTCAGCCGTGCGATGTTGCGACAGCCACTTTCAAGTATAGACCAGATATGGGACTGTGTTTGCAGGCTACAGATTTGCTCCATATCCGCTCATTATCAATGGTTCTATTGTGGGTTATGGGCGGGTTAACCATCATCCTCGCTCGATTAAACCTTCCGTTAACCTGCATCCGCCAGCTTTCCCCCGCGTCGCCAGACCATCGGCTCGATTCTGTCGCAGCGCTGTAAGGGACCAGGGAGACTTCGGATGGCAGTCACGTTCAACAACACCGTATTCGGCGCAGCGCAGGCGACGACCGGCGCCTACCTGCTCAACACCTTCACCGGCACCAGCCTGCTGAGCGGGCTCACCCCGGTGACGATCAACGGCAGCATCGATCTGCCAGGATCGGTCGTGCAGGTGCCGTCGATCAGCATCGCCGGCGTCACCTCGGTCGGCGCGCAGGGCACCTATCTCGGCTATTCGGCAGCGTCGGGCGGAAACTACGTCTACTATTTCGCCGTCACCGCCGCGAACATCATCACCCCGGTGGTCATCGGCGTCACCGGCGCCCCGGCGCTGCCCGCGCTGAACGTGGCCACGCCCGTGCTCAACGCCAACGTCACCGCACCGATCGGGCCGAACACCCCATGCTATGCGGCGGGCACGCTGATCCGCACGGTGCGCGGCGAGGTGGCGGTCGAGGATCTCGCGATCGGCGACGAGGTGATCACCGCCTCGGGCGGGCGCCGGCCGATAATCTGGCTCGGCCATCGCCGCACCGATTGCGCCGGCCATCCCGAGCCGGAGCTGGTGCAGCCGATCCGCATCACCGCCAACGCGGTCGCGCCCGGCATGCCGGCGCGGGATCTGCGCATCTCGCCCGATCACGCGCTGTTCTTCGATACGGTGCTGGTGCAGGCCCGCTTCCTCGTCAACGGCAGCACGATCCTGCGCGAGAATGTGGATGCCGTGACCTACTGGCATGTCGAGCTGGAGACGCACGACATCCTCGTCGCCGAGAACATGCCGTCGGAGAGCTTCCTCGACGTCGGCAACCGCTGGGCCTTCGCGGAAGGTGGCGCCGTCGCCGCGCTGCACCCGCGCTTCGAGGGGGCGGAGGCCGCTGGCCACTGCGCGCCGCTGGTGACGGAGGGCGAGCGCCTGATCGCGATCCGCGCCTGGCTGACCGAGCGGGCGCGGCACCTGGGCGCGCGCATGACGGCCGATCCGGCGATCCAGCTGCTGGCGGACAACATCCTCGTCACGCCGCTGGCGGTGAACGACGGCTGCTTCGTCTACGCCGTGCCGGAGGGTGCAGAGGCGCTGCGGCTGGTGTCGCGCACCGCCGTGCCGGCCGAGACGCTGCTGGAATCGACCGACACGCGCCGGCTGGGCATCTGCGTCACCGCCCTCCAGCTGGACGGCGCCGACATCGAGCTCGACGATCCGCGCCTGGCCGACGGCTGGAACACGGTCGAGGACGGCTTCCGCTGGACCAGCGGCGAGGCGACGCTGCCCCTCGCCCGCTCGGTCATGCTGCGCGCGCACGGCCTGCCGGCCTATCCGGTGGCGGCGCCCCGGCTCTGCGAGGATGTGGCGCGCCCCGTCATGCCGCTGTCGCGGGCCGGCTGAGCAGCCTGATCCCGAACATGGGCGGGCGGCGGAGCGATCCGCCGCCCGCTTTTTTATGGGCGATCGTGGCGGACACGGAAAAGGGCGGCGGAACCCGGTTCCGCCGCCCCGATCTCTTCGCCTTGCGGCGCCGGTGTTACGTGCCGGACTTCATGTTCGACGTGACGTTGTTGAACGTCTTGTTCAGCTGGCTGCCCAGCGCCGACATGGTCGTGATCGCGGCAACCGCGATCAGGGCGGCGATCAGACCGTATTCGATCGCGGTCGCGCCCTTGGTGTCCTTCAACATCTGACGAATCTTCTGCATACTGGTCTCCTGTCTCGTTCCAGATCTGGGATGTTCCACGTCCCCGCCGCGCCGATATTGACCGGATAGGCAGGACTTCATCTAGACGGCCGAGGTTTCCGAACATTTAACGGCACGATCGTGATTGATGGTTAACTTGCCGCCGTCACCTTGTCGGCGACATTGGTCCAGATCTCGTGGTTCGCGCGGCCGAGCAGCTCGATCGCGGCGAAGATCGCCAGCACTACCAAGGCCACCAGGAAGCCATATTCCACCGATGCCCCGCCCCGCCGGCAGCGCCGCAGCTTGCGGCCGGCGCGCCGACACGCCATGGCCGCGCCGGCGATAGCGCGGGGCAGGAAACGGATGGACGAGGACAGCGGACCGCTCATGCTGCCGGTCGTCGCGGTGGCGCTGGTCGATGCCGACGGGCGGGTGCTGTTGCAGCAGCGGCCGCCGGGCCGGTCGATGGCCGGCCTGTGGGAGTTTCCCGGCGGCAAGATGGAGGCGGGCGAGACGCCGGAGGCTGCGCTGATCCGCGAGTTGCGCGAGGAGCTAGGATTGGACGTGGAGGCGGCGTGCCTCGCCCCGGCCACGTTCGCCAGCGCGGCGCTCGGCGATCGCCACCTGCTGCTGCTGCTCTACGCCTGCCGCAAGTGGCGCGGCCAGCCGCGGCCGCTGCATGCCACGGCGCTGCGCTGGGTGCGGCCGGTGGAGATGCACGGCCTGCCGATGCCGCCGGCAGACCGGCCGATGATCGGCCTGATCGAGGCGCTGATCTGACACGGCACAGGGTTACGATCGGCATAACCTTCGCCTAGCAGCGCCTGCCGCGATTCGCGCTGACAAGCGTGGTGAACGCCGCGTCAATCCTTTCGCGGGCGGGGCAGCGCGCTTGCCAGAGACTGGCTGCCGCTGCCCCGCCGCGCCGGCCCGGGCTGGCTTGGCGCGGGCGCCCACCCGGTCAGGAACACGATCTCGAACCGCTCGCGCACGCGCCCGTCCGCGGCGGCGCCTTCGGCGAAGTGCGCCATCGCGGCGGCGATCCGCGCACGGTCCAGCGGCGGCGCGGCGCGATCCAGCAGCATGTTCGTCGCCGCCATGCCGCGCAGGTCGGCCATCAGCCGCAGCACGTCGCCGTAGCGCACGTCCAGACCCTCCCCGTCCGCCACCGGCAGCGCGAAGCCGGCGCGCTGCAGCAGGTCCGCGCCGGCGCGCAGATCGATCTGCGGGTGCATGCGGCTGGCGATCGCGCCGCCCGCCATCATGTCCGCCGCGATCAGCGCCCCGCGCAGGCCGGCCAGGCTCCCGGCGCCGACGAAGCCGCCCAGGAACAGACCGTCCGGCCGCAGCACGCGCCGGATGAGGGCCAGCGCCCCGGGCAGGTCGTTCACCTGATCGAGCACACCGGCAGACACCACCAGATCGAACGATCCGTCGGCGAACGGCAGGCGATCCTCGTCGCACTGCACGCCATGCGCGGCGACGGCGAAGCCGAAGCCGGCATCGGCGGAGACCACCCGCATCCCACGCCCGCGCAGCGCGGCGGAGAGGCTGCCGTCGGCGCAGCCGAGATCGAGCGCGTCGGCGAAGGTGCGCGTCACCAGGTCCAGCCGCTCGATCAGGCTCTCGACGATATGGTCGCGCAGGAAGGCGTGGTCGGCATGGCTCGCCACCGCGCGATCGCGCTTCCGCCGGCGGCGCGCGCGATCGAAAATCTCCGGGCCTTGCGCTGGCATGGTCATGCCCGGCTTGTGCCCGCAGCGCCGGTGCGGAACAAGCGGCGGATGGCCGCCCCGCTCGCCACCGTCGCATCCGGCCTCCGCACGGCGGCGGCTGCCGGCATCGCCTTCGCTCTGCCGCCGCGCTGCCCCGGCTGCGGCACGGTGACGGCCGCCGATCACGATTTCTGCGCGTCCTGCTGGCAGTCGCTCGACTTTCAGGACGGACCCGCCTGCGAGACCTGCGGCCTCCCCTTCGCCGTCGATCAGGGGCCGGGCGCGCGCTGCGACCGCTGCCTCGCCGATCCGCCGGCGATCGACGGTATGCGCGCCGCCGTCGCCTATGGCGATATCCCGCGCCGGATCGCCCTGCGGCTGAAGCATGGCCGCCGCCCGGGTCTGGCCGAGACGATCGCCCGCCGGCTGCAGCGGATCGCCGGGCCGGCCGATGCGCTGGTCGTCCCCGTGCCGCTCCACCGCTGGCGGATCTGGTCGCGCGGCTACAACCAGTCGGCGCTGATCGGCCGCGCCCTCGCCCGGCGCACGGGCATGGCGTTCGCGCCCGATACCGTCCAGCGCGTGCGGGCGACGCCCAGCCTCGGCGGTCACGGCCGGTCGGCCCGCGCGCGCATCGTGCAGTCCGTGTTCGCCGTGCGCGATCCGGCGGCGGTGCACGGCCGCGACATCCTGCTGATCGACGACGTCTTCACCACCGGCGCCACCGCCAATGCCTGCGCCCACGCGCTGAAGCGGGCCGGCGCGGGCGGTGTTCGGCTGCTCTGCTGGGCCCGCGTGCCGCTGGAAGGCGTTGAGGATGCTCGCGCGATTGACAATTAGCCGCCACCAAATCACGCGTGGCCGCAGGCGAAAGGAACAGCGATGGCCAAGGTCGAGATCTACACCAAGTTCATGTGCCCCTACTGCACGCGCGCAAAGTCGCTGCTGGCCGGCAAGGGTGTCGAGTTCGAGGAGATCGACATCACCATGGGCGGCCCGAAGCGGCAGGAGATGCTGGCTCGCGCCAACGGCCGCAGCACGGTGCCGCAGGTGTTCATCGATGGCACCCATGTCGGCGGATCGGACGATCTCGCCGCCCTGGAACGGGCCGGCAAGCTGGATCCGATGCTCGCGGCCTAATGCGCGCGGCGATCTTCCAGAGCCGCACCGGCATCGATCCGGCGGAGAGCGCAGCCGCGCTGACGCAGGCGATCGGCGAGGCCGCCGCGAACGGCGCCGATATGCTGTTCACGCCGGAGATGAGCAACCTGCTGGATCGCGATCGCCCCCGCGCCGCCGCCAGCCTGACCGACGAGGCGCGTGATCCGGTGCTGGCGGCCGTGCGGCAAGCGGCGGCGGCGGCCCGCATCTGGGTGCATCTCGGCTCGCTGGCGCTGGCCGGCGAGCGGGCGGACGGCCGCCTCGTCAACCGGGCCTTCGTGATCGATGGCACCGGCGCCATCCGCGCCCGCTACGACAAGATCCACCTGTTCGACGTGGACCTGCCGACCGGCGAGAGCTGGCGCGAATCCGCGGCCTACGCACCCGGCGAGGGCACGGCCCTGGTCGCCACGCCGTGGGGGCCGCTGGGCCTCAGCATCTGCTACGATCTGCGCTTCCCGGATCTCTATCGCGCGCTCAGCGATGCCGGCGCGACGATGCTGGCGGTGCCGGCCGCCTTCACCGTGCCCACCGGCCAGGCGCACTGGCACGTGCTGCTGCGCGCCCGCGCGATCGAGGCGGGCGCCTTCGTCGTCGCCGCCGCACAGGTGGGCCGGCATCGGGATGGCCGCACCACCTACGGCCACTCGCTCGTCGTCGATCCGTGGGGCGAGGTGCTGCTAGACATGGGCGAGGCGGAGGGCGTCGCCTGCATCGATATCGATGCCGGCCGGATCGCGGAGGTGCGCGGGCGCATCCCGACGCTGCGCCACCGCCGGCCCATCCCGACGCCGGTGCTGGCGCCATGATCGTCTTCGATCTCGCCTGCGCCACCGGCGGCCACGTGTTCGAGGCGTGGTTCGGCTCGACCGACGACTATGACGCGCAGCGTGCGCGCGGCCTGGTCTCCTGCCCGATCTGCGGCGGCGGCGACGTTGCCAAGGCGGTGATGGCGCCGAACGTCGCGCCCAAGGGCAACAGCCGCGCCGTCGTCCGGTCCGCCGGCGCCACCGCCCCGGAACCCTCACCGGAAGCGATGAAGGCGTTCATGACCAAATTGGCCCGGGCACAGAGCAAGGCGCTGGAAGGCTCCGACTATGTCGGCGATCGCTTCGCCGGAGAGGCGCGCGCCATCCACCATGGCGAGGCGGAACAGCGCCCGATCCACGGGGTGGCCACCCCCGTCGAGGCCAAGGGCCTGATCGAGGACGGGGTCTCGATCGCGCCGCTGCCCTTCGCCGTCCGCCCGCCCCGCAGCGACAATTAGCCGGTGATCGCCCTGGCCCGGCCGCGCTCCGTGCTGCGGGCCTTCCTGCGCGCCGAGGCATCCGGCGGCATCGTGCTGATCCTCGCGGCGGTGGCGGCCATGGTGGTGGCAAACGGCCCGCTCGCCGCCCTCTACTTCGCCGCGCTGCATCGCCAGCTCGGCCCGCTCTCGCTGCTGCACTGGATCAACGACGGGCTGATGGCGCTGTTCTTCCTGCTCGTCGGGCTGGAGATCAAGCGCGAGTTCGTCGACGGCCATCTCGCCGCCTGGTCCGATCGGCTGCTGCCGATGATCGCGGCGGCGGGCGGCATGGCGGTGCCGGCACTCGTCTATCTGGCGGTGGCGGCGGGCGAACCGGGGCTGGCGCGCGGCTGGGCGATCCCCTCCGCCACCGATATCGCCTTCGCCATCGGCGTGCTGGCGCTGCTCGGCCGGCGCGCGCCCGCGTCGCTCAAGCTGTTCCTCACCACCGTCGCGATCGTCGACGACATGGGCGCGGTGGCGATCATCGCGCTGGCCTATACCGCATCGATCAGCGGGCCGGCGCTGCTGGCCGCCGCCACGCTGCTGGGCGTGATGTTCGGCCTCAACCGCTTCGGCGTGAAGGCGCTGTGGCCCTATCTGCTGCTGGCCGCCGGCCTGTGGGTGGCGGTGCACGCATCGGGCGTGCACGCCACGGTCGCCGGGGTGCTGGCGGCCTTCGCCATCCCGCTGGAGGCGACGCCCGGCGCGCCGGACTCCCGCCGCTCGCCGCTCCACCGGCTGGAACGCGGGCTGCATCCGTGGGTGGCGTTCGGCGTGGTGCCGCTGTTCGGCTTTGCCAATGCCGGCGTGTCGCTGGCCGGCATCGGCCCGGCGCAGGCGGCGGCGCCGCTGCCGCTGGGCGTGGCGGCGGGCCTCTTCCTGGGCAAGCAGGCGGGCGTGTTCGGCGGCGTGTGGCTGGCCGCGCGCTACGGCCTCGCCCGCCGCCCGGCCGGGGCGCGCTGGTCCCAGGTCTACGGCGTCGCTTTGCTCTGCGGCATCGGCTTCACGATGAGCCTGTTCATCGGTGGCCTCGCTTTCTCCGACCAGCGCCTGATAGACGAGGTGAAGATCGGCGTGCTGCTCGGCTCGATCGTGTCGGCGGCGGCCGGATCGCTGCTGCTGATCGCCGTCGGCCGCGGATCGTCCCGGCCCCTCGCCCGTTCGTGACCCGCAACAAGGAAACGCCATGTCCAGCCTAGCCGACGACTTCCTTACCGAGTGGACCCTGAAGCGCGACAATGCGCCGCTGAGCCATCAGGATGCCGTGCTCGCCGCCGATCGCTGGGAGGCGGAGGCGATCGAGAACGGCGTCGATCCGGACGATCTGCGCGCCGCGGCCGGCGGCGATCTGGTCGCCTACCTGCTGCGGACCTTCGGCACGGAAGACTGATCCGGGCACGTGGCCGTTCCGTTCCTGCTGCTTCCGTTCGCCATGATGCTGGCCGGCACCGCGGCGCCCGATCCTGCCGCCGGGATCGTGGCCGAACTGAACCGCGTGCGCGCCGATCCGCCCGCTTATGCCCGCGAACTCGCCGGATTTCGCCGCCGGTACGCCGGCCGGATCGTGCGGGAAGCGGGCGAGCCGATCGATCGCATCACGGTGGAAGGCGTGGCGGCGCTGGACGAGGCGGTCGCCGCGCTTCGCCGCCAGCCGCCGGTCGGCCCGCTCGCCACGCAGCCCGCGCTCGCCTGGGCGGCCGGCGACCATATCGCGCGGCAGGGATCGGCCGGTCTCCTGGGGCATCTCGGCCCGGAAGGGTCGACCCCGCTCGATCGCGTGCTGAAGCGCGGCCTCAGGCCGTTCGCGGTCGGCGAGGTGATCGCCTACGGCCCGCGCGACGCCGCCGCCGTGGTCCGCGAACTCATCATCGACGATGGCGTGCCCGACCGCAGCCACCGCCTCGCCATCTTCGATCCGGTCTTCTCCCGCGCCGGCGCCGCCTGCGGCCCGCACGCGCGCTTCGGCCTGATGTGCGTCGTCGATCTCGCCAGCGCGGCCGACGCGCCGGTGCGCGCCCGCCCGATCCGCTGACGGGCCGCGAGCTCAGCCGGCGGGCGGCGGCAACGTTATGTAGCGGCGGACATAACGGCGGCCGAGCTGGGTCAGGATCTCGTAGGCGATCGTCTCCGCGTCCCGCGCGACATCGTCGATGCCTTGGTTCGGCCCGAGCAGCTCCACCATGGCGCCCGGCGCCACGGCCGTGTCGGGCAGGCCGGTCACGTCGAACATCATGCTGTCCATCGATATGCGGCCGACGATCGGTACCCGCACGCCGCCGACGAAGCCGGAGCCGACATTGCCGAGCCGGCGGGGCCATCCGTCGGCATAGCCGGTGGCGACGGTGGCGATGCGCCGCGCCCGCTCAGCCGCGCCGGTGAGGCCGTAGCCCAGGCCCGCGCCCGCCGGCAACTCGCGCACCTGGATGATCGGCACGCGCAGATCGACGACGCGCGCCATCTCGCCATCGCGGCCCTCCTGCGGCGTGCCGCCGTACAGGGCGATGCCGGCGCGGGCGAGATCGAACCGCGCCTCGTCGCCGAGGAAGATGCCCGCCGAATTGGCGAGCGACCGCGCCATCGCCGGGAAGCGCGCCGATATCGCCCGAAATCGCGCTATCTGCTGGCCGTTCGTCGCCGCCGCCGGATCGTCGGCGCAGGCGAAATGGCTCATCAGCAGCAGCGGGCGCAGGCGGCCGAGGATCTCCGGCCGATCGAGCAGGGCGTCCACGTCCTCCGATGTCATGCCCAGGCGCGACATGCCGCTGTCGACCTGGATCGCCGCCGGCAACCGGGTGCCGCGATCGCCGGCCAGCGCCGACCAGCGTTCCGCCTGATCGAGCGCGTTCAGCACCGGCACCGCGCCCAGATCGGCGCAGGCCTCCTCCGCGCCCGGTCGCAGGCCGTTCAGCACGTAGAGGTCGCAGCCCGCGCCGATGTGCGGCAGCAGCGTGATCGCCTCGCTTAGCTCCGCCACGAAGAAGCAGGTGCAACCGGCCTGCTTCAGCGCCAGCGCCACCGGCACCGCGCCAAGGCCATAGGCATCCGCCTTCACCACCGCCGCCAGCGGGGCGGGCGCCGCACGCTTGGCCAGCAGGGCGAAATTGGCGACGATCGCCGGCAGGTCCACCGTCAGCGTGGCGGCTGGGAAGGCGGGAACCGCCGGATCGGGCCGTTCGGCGGCGCTCATCATCTGCTCTCCGCAAGGCATGCTGCCGGCCATCGCCTCAGGCCGCTGCCGTCTTGCCGGGCACGGATGCCGCGATTTCGCCCCCGATCACCGCCAGCTCGTCAGCGGCGATGCCGTGGCTCGCGCCGAAGCCGCCGGTATTGGCGCCGCCATCCACCTCGGCGGCGCGGATGTCGCCGCCGTGCGCCGTGATCGGCGATGCCGTGCGGGCCACGATCCCCGACCGGTCGCCGGCGCGGACGCGCAGGACGAGGCGGCCCGTCAAGCGTCAGCCCCCGGTGCGGCCAGCATCTGCGGCGACATGAAGTGGCGGCGGCATACGGCGACGTAGCGTTCGTTGCCGCCGATCTCGGTCTGCGCCCCGCTGCGCGCCGGGCGCCCGGTCTCGTCGATCCGCAGGTTCATCGTCGCCTTGCGGCCGCAGGCGCACACCGCCTTGATCTCCGCCAGCATGTCCGCCAGCGCGAGCAGCCACATGCTCCCCTCGAACAGCCGCGCCTGAAAGTCGGTGCGCAGGCCGTAGGCGAGCACGGGTATGTCCAGCTCGTCGCACACGGCGGCCAGTTGCAGCACCTGCGCCTGGCTGAGGAACTGCGCCTCGTCGATCAGCGCGCAGGCGACCGGCGCCGCGTCATGCTCGGCCGCGATGATCGCGCGGAGATCGGTCGCCGCGTCGAACGGCGCCGCCGGTGCGGAGATGCCGATGCGCGAGGCGATCACGCCCGTGCCGTAGCGATCGTCCACCGCGGCGGTGAACAGCAGCACGCGCATGCCGCGCTCGCGATAGTTGAACGCCGCCTGCAGCAGGGTGGTCGATTTGCCGGCGTTCATCGACGCGTAGTAGAAATAGAGCTTGGCCATGCGCCCCTCTCCCACGCGCATCCGCGCCGGACAAGCGGGTGCGCGTGGGCCGTACGGCGGCGTGGCAGCGCCGGCGATATCCCGTATCCTCGGCCGTAACGAGCAAGGAGGAAGGACCGATGGCCGCACCCAAGATCATGGCCTGCCTGTGGTACGATCATGGCGAGGCACGCAACGCCGCCGATTTCTACGCCAGCATCTTTCCGGACAGCCATGTCGGCCCGGCGCTGGCCGCGCCCGCCGACTTCCCCGGCGGCGAGGCGGGAACGGAGCTGACGGTGGAGTTCACCGTTTTCGGCATGCCCTTCCTCGGGCTGAACGGCGGCACGGCGTTCCGGCCGAACGAGGCGGTCTCATTCCAGATCGCCACCGACGACCAGGCCGAGACGGATCGCTACTGGAACGCGATCGTCGACAATGGCGGCGTCGCGAGCGCCTGCGGCTGGTGCAAGGATCGCTGGGGCCATTCCTGGCAGATCACGCCCCGGCAGCTGACGGACGCGATGGCCGATCCCGATCGCGCCGTGGCCAAGCGCGTGATGGAAGCGATGATGACGATGGGCAAGATCGACGTCGCCGCGATCGAGGCGGCGCGGGACGGCACGTCGTAGGCGGGATCGACGTCCGTTCCCGCATCCGTCGTGAAGCCGCAGATCCCGTCACCCCGGACCCGTTCCGGGGCCCACCTGGCGGCCACGGACGGCGCAAGCTGCTCCAGCGATCCGCCCGAGCGCATCGTGGACCCCGGAACAGGTACGGGGTGACGAGCAAGCACGTCGCCATCTTCCCAGTGCTGGATGTCGATCCCGCCTAGAACCAGGCGCGCACGCCCATCACCAGCCGCGTGCCGCCGCGACCCTCGCCGCTCGCCGCCACCAGATCGCCCGTGCGGCCGAGCCACCGTTCCCAGCTGACGCCCACATAGGGGGCGAGTTCACGCCGCACCTCGTAGCGCAGGCGCAGATCGAGCGAGACTTCGGACAGGCCGTGGCCGATCCGGTCCTCCGGCACGTCCTGCGCCGCCGCTTCGAGCTCGACGCGCGGTTGCAGCACCAGCCGCTGGGTGATGCGCTGATCGTAATAGGCCTCGATCCGGCCGAGCAGATCGCCGGTGTTCGAGAGGAACAGCGCCCCCTCCACCTCGAACCAGTAGGGGGCGAGGCCCTCCACCCCCAGCGTGGCGTAGGTGTGCCTGGCGCCGGGCTGGAGATCCTGCCGAACGCCGGCCTGCACGTTCCAATAAGCGTCGATCGCGCGGCTGTAGAGCGCCTGCACCTCCGCCTCACTCGCCCTGCGGCCGACGCGTCCCTCGCCCTCGCTCTTGATCGTCAGGCGATCGAGGTCGCCGCCGATCCAGCCCTCGCCATCCCAGCGATAGCCCGCCCGGCCGCCGCGCGGCTGGACTTCGAGGATATTGAGCATCGCCTGCGACAGGATCATCCCACCATGCTCGCGGGCCAGCCGCGCCCGGCTCTCCGCCATCGCCTCGGCCGGCCAGTAGCGATCGTTCCACCGGTCCTCCGGCGGCGCGGGCGCCGACGCCGAACCCGGCCGGGCATCGGTGCCGATCGGGCGCGCCGGAGCCACCTCCACCGGCGCAGGCGGCGGCATCGTCATGCCCGGATGGTGGTCGTGATCCTGCGCCCGCGCGATCGACGCGACGGACGCCAGCGCCAGCGCCAGCAGCGGCCGCAGTCTCACCCGTCCGCCCAATCGCCGGCGGGCCGCACGCTCACCACACGCATCATGCCCGCATGCATGTGGTAGAGCATGTGGCAGTGGAACGCCCAGTCGCCGAGCGCGTCGGCGGTGAGATCGAAGCTGATCCTGCCGCCGGGCTGGACCAGCACGGTGTGCTTGCGTGGGCCGTGATCGCCTTTGCCTGTCACCAGCTCGAAGAAATGGCCGTGCAGGTGGATGGGGTGGCCCATCATCGTGTCGTTGATCAGCGTCACGCGCACCCGCTCGCCCTCGACGAAGGGAATCGGCTCGCGCGCGTCGCTCATCTTCACGCCGTCGAACGACCACATGTAGCGTTCCATGTTGCCGGTCAGGTGGATGTCGAGCGCGCGGGAGGGGGCGCGCACGTCCGGATTGGGCGCAAGGGCGACGAGATCGCGGTAGGTGAGCACGCGGTGGCCGGCCTCCGCCAGCCCCTGCCCCGGATCGCCGCTGCGGTCCGCCGCCATGGGCGAGATCGTCTGCACGCCCGGCCCGCGCGCCACCTGCGGCGCGTTGGCGAAGTCGCGCATCGCCATGTCCATCTGCATGTCCATGCCGGCCATGTGCTGGTGGTGGGCCATGTCGCCCATGCCGCCCATGCCCATGTCGCCCATGCCGCCCATCCCCATGTCCGTCATGGTCGCGAGCGGGCGCGATCGCAGCGGTGGCGCCGATGCGACGGCGCCGGACCGGGCGGCCAGCGTCGCCACCGCCATGCCGGAGCGATCGATCGCCTCCCCCACGATCGCGAACGGCCCCTCCGTGTCCGGCGTCACCACGACGTCGTAGGTCTCGGCCGGGCCGAACTGGAACTCGTCCACCGCCACCGGCCGCACGGCCTGCCCGTCCGCCTGCACCACCGTCATCACCAGGCCCGGGATGCGCACGTCGAAGGTGGTCATGGCGGAGGCGTTGATGAAGCGCAGCCGCACCCGCTCGCCGGGGCGGAAGGCGGCGCTCCACTGGTCCCGCGGGCCGTGGCCGTTGACCAGATAGGTATAGGCCGCACCCGTCACGTCGGCGATGTCGGTCGGGTCCATCCGCATCGCGCCCCAGCGGCGGCGCTCGCCCGCATCCTGGTCCCGCCCGCGAAGCTGGCCGGCGAGCGTCTGCTTCTGATAGTTGAAGTAGCCGGGCTGCTGCTTCAGCTTCCGGAAGATCGCATGGCCGTGCAGATCGCCATGATCCGACAGCAGGACGACATGCTCGCGATCACAGGCGACCGGATCGGCGCCGGCCGGATCGATGACGATCGGGCCGTAGAGCCCCATCTGCTCCTGCAGGCCCGAGTGGCTGTGATACCAGTAGGTGCCGGCCTGCCGGATCGGGAAGCGATATTCGAACGTGCCGCGCGCGGGGATGCCGGGGAAGGAGATGCCCGGCACCCCGTCGAACCGGCTCGGCACCAGCAGTCCGTGCCAGTGGAGCGAGGTCTCCTCGTCCAGCTGGTTGATCACCCGCAGCACGACGTCCTGCCCCTCGCGCAGGCGGATCAGCGGCGCGGGCACGCTGCCGTTGATGCCGATCGCGTGGCTCGGCCGCCCGCCGACCGTCAGCATCTGCCCGGCGATGCGCAGCTCGATCTCCCCGCCGGAGAGGATCGCGGGATCGCGTGGCAGGCCGTGGCCGTCATGCTGCGCCCAGGCCGGAGCGCCGCCGACGAGCGCACAGCCGGCCCCGGTGGCGGCGGCGCGGCGCAGGAAGTCACGACGGGAGACAGGCGGCATCGGCAGCGTTCCGGGCGGTCGGGCAAAAGGCCCGCGTCGCCAGATGCTTGCCGCCTGCGGCGCGCCGGGGCAAGCCGCCCGTGCCGCTCACCGGGCCGGGCGGCGCGCCCTCAGAGCCGGTAGCGCAGCGAGACGCGCAGCTGGCGCGGCTCCACCGGGTGGATGTGCCGGTCCTCCACCCCCTCGGCCGGCTCGCCGGGCAGGCGGGAGGCGTAGAAATAGCTGATGTCCGCATCGCGCGCGCCGAACAGGTTCAGCACGTCCGCGCCGATCTTGATCCGGCCGGCGGTATAATAGGTGCCGAGATTGACGAGCGTCGTCGGCGCCGATCGGGCGCTGCCATCCTCGATCAGCGGCGCGGCGCCGAAGTGGCGCAGGCGCAGCGAGGCGGTGAAGCCGCGCCCGACATCCAGCGCGGCGCCGGCCGAGACCACCTCGTCCACCGAATTGGGGATCCGGTTCTGCCCCGGCGCCACGTCGTGGAAGCGCGCGTGGGTGACGGCGCCGGAGGCATCGAGGGTCAGCCAGTCGGTCGGGCGCCAGAACAATGTCGCCTCCGCACCGTAGCGGCGGGTCGCGTCGTTGGGCTCTGTGCTGCCGCCATCGCCGACGAACACCAGCTCCGACCCGAGGCTCAGGCCGAAGGCCACCAGCGAGGCAGTGAAGCGCGGGAACTCGGCCCGCGCGCCCAGTTCGTAGCCGCGCGCCTTCACCAGCACCGGCACGCGATCCACCGGATCGCCCGTCACCGGATCGAAGCGGATGCTGGCGCCGCGCACGTCGTTGGAGTGGAAGCTCTCGCCGTAATTGGCGTAGAGTTCGAGGTGATCGGTCGCCCGCCAGGCGAGCGCCGCCTTGGGGCCGAGCATCCCGTCCGACCCTTTGCCGGAATTGGCCGCCAGCGTCTGCGCGCGCACGTCGTAGCCGTAGAGGTCGCCGCGCAGGCCGATCGTCAGGCGCAGGCGATCGGTGAGGGCGGCCGTGCCCTCCGCGTGGATGGCGCCCGAATATTCGTCCACCTTGTCCTGCCGCACGGTGCCGCTCGTCCGCCCGGCGATCGCGCTGTAGAGGCCGATCTTGCCGATATGATCCCACCGCCCCTCGCCACCGACGGTGAAGGTGACGGGCATGCCGCCGATCGTGGCGGGGATGCTGTGGCGGATCGATCCGCCGAACTGGCCGCGCTGGTCGCGCTGCTTGAACTCGTCGCCATTCACCGGATCGTTGAGGAAATAGGTGAAGTTGGAGGTGAGCCGAAAGCGATAATAGAGGCCGTAGAGGTTCAGCCGCGTCTCGCCGAGGGTGGCGTTGCCGGTGATCCCCACCCGCGTCGTGCGGCCGCCGAGCGCGGGATCGATATTGCCCCAGCGGCTGATGAGGCCGCTGTCGATCGCGCGCTGCGGCACCTGATCGGTGGCGTTCCAGGTGGCGTGATAGCCGGTGACGCCCACGTTCCAGCCGCGATCGGCGGTGCCGCGGCTGTATTTGACGAGGCCGTTGACCTTCTTCAGATCCTCGTCGAGATCCCAGGGGCCGTTCGATAGCGTGCCGTCCAGCGCGACCAGCAGGTCTCCGCCACCCGCCGCCGCGCTGCCGGCGGCCAGCGCGCGGTAGTAGCCGTAGCTGCCGGCGGTCGCCTCGATCATCGGCTCGGCGAGCCGGTCCACGGTGGAGAAGCTCACCGTGCCGGCGGCGGAGAAATCGCCCGCGTCGGCGAAGTACGGCCCCTTGCGATAGTCGATCCGCTCGACGAGTTCAGGGATCAGGAAGTTGAGATCGAGATAGCCCTGGCCGTGGCCGTGGGTGCGCATGTTGATCGGCACGCCATCGACGAAACCGGCGAAGTCCGTGCCGTGATCCAGGTTGAACCCGCGCAGGAAATACTGATTCGCCTTGCCGGTGCCGCTGTGCTGGGTGGCGATCACGCCCGGCACGTTCTCCACGAGCTCCCCCACCCGGCTCAGCGGCTTGTCCTCGAAATCGCGATAGCCCACCACGCCCTGCGAGCCCGAGGTGGCGATGCCGATCTGGGCGAGGGCGCGGCCGTAGACGACGATGTCCCTGCCGTGCGGGGATGCCATGTCGCCGGCCGCGACGGCCTGGGCGCGGGCGGGCATGGCCGGCGCCAGCGCGCCGGCGGCCGCGATGCCCGCCAGCAGCGTCATGCGGCGCGCGCCACGCACCCCGGATCGATCGGCCGATGCCACTGCTGCCCCCTTTATGCAGAATCCCCGGCGACTGCTTACATCAGGCCGGGGCTTTGCCGAGAGGTAAATTGACGTATGCTCGCCGCCACCCGGAAATAGCGGAGCCACGATGCAGCGGATCACCATCTCTGTGAGTGACGGCTTCAGTGCCGCGCTGGACGATATCCGGCGCGATCGCGGCTATCAGAGCCGGTCGGAAGCGGTGCGCGATCTGGTGCGCGACGGTATCGAGCGGTGGCGGGAGGAGCATGCCGATGCCGCCTTCTGCGTCGCCAATCTCTCCTACGTGTTCGATCGGCGGGTCCGCGCGCTGGCGCAGCGGCTGGCGGAGATGCAGCACGAGCATCACGATCTCGTCGCCGCCAGCACCGCCGTGCGGCTCGATCATTTCCACACGATGGAAAGCGTGATGCTGAAGGGCGCTACCGCCGCCGTGCGCGCCTTCGCCGATGGCGTGCGGGCTGAACGGGGCGTGCGCTCCGGCTCGGTCAACCTGCTGATGGTGGAGGCGAACGACCGGCACGATCATGCCGGCGACCACCAGCATCACGGCCACGCCCACCTTTCGCCCTCGCTCTAGGCGCAGGGTTAACCGCCGCCAACCATGTTCGGCAGCAACCCGGTAAGCTTTGCAGGCGATGTTGAGGGTGCGCCCCCGAATTCCGCGAAGCGCACCCTCCCCTCTTGACGAAGGGGACCGCGAGGTCCTGTACGCAACCTCGCGGTCCACCCTCTTCCCTAAGCGCAAGCTGCAAAGCTGTGCTGAACGGTCAGCCTCAATCGCCGGTTAACCTCATGCGGTTGCTGCCGAAATTCGACCGGCATCCGGGACGGGCGATCTAGCCCGGCGTCGCGCCGAGGGAAAAGCCGCGTCTGCCGGGCATGCCGTCCCGCTCCGGCGCGACCAGCCATTCCATCTCGTCGGCGGAAAGCGCGCGGCCCGTCAGGGCGCCCTGAAGCTCGTCGCAGCCCAGCCCGGCCAGATGGCCGCGCTGCTCCGGCGTCTCGACGCCCTCGGCGGAGACGCGCACGCCGGTCGCGCGGGCCAGGCCGACGATCGCGCGGATCATCGGGGCGCCGCCCTCGCCGGCATCGATCGCCTGCACGAACGAGCGATCGATCTTCACCCGATCCAGCGCGAACCGGCCGGCGGGGCCGATCGCGGTGAAACCCTTGCCGAACCCGTCCAGCGCGACCCGAACGCCGGCGGCGCGCAGCGCGGCGATGTTCGCCTGGCAGGCGGAGGCATGATCGATGAAGCGCGACTCGGCGATCTCCAGCTGCAATCGGGCAGGGGCGAACCCGGTCTCGGCGAGGATCGCGCACACCTGCCCGGCGAAGCGGCGCTTGCGCAGCTGCATGACGGAGACGTCGACGGCGAGGGTGGCGACCGGCCAGTCGCGCGCGCGGGTGCAGGCCTCGCGCAGCAGCCACTCGCCGATCGGCCCGATCAGTCCGCACTCCTCGGCGATCGGCACGAACGTCTCCGGTTGCACCACACCCTCCTGTGGGTGCATCCAGCGCAGCCGCGCCTCGACGCCGGTCAGCGTGCCGTCGGCGGCCGTGACGAGCGGCTGATAGTGCACGGCGAACTGCCCGCGATCGATAGCGCCGCGCATGTCCCGCTCCAGGCCGCGGCGGACGCGGATCGTCGAGCCCATCTCCTCGGCGAAGATGGTGAAGCGGCCGCGGCCCTGCGCCTTGGACTGGTAGAGCGCGATATCCGCCTTGCGGCTCAGCTCGATCCGCTCGACGCCGTGAAGCGGCGCGAAGGCGACGCCGATGCTGATGCCCACCTGCACCTTGACGCCGACGACGTCGAACGCCTCGTCGATCGCCTCGATGATCCGCAGGCACATGATCTCGGTATCGGCGGGCGATGCGATGGCGGTCTGGACGATGGCGAACTCGTCTCCACCCAGCCGCGCGACGGTGTCGCTCGCGCGGACGACGCCGCTCAGCCGGCGGCCGAGCTCGCGGATCAGCTCGTCGCCGGCCGGGTGGCCGTAGGTGTCGTTGACATGCTTGAAGCGATCGAGATCGAGGAACAGCAGCGCCGCCCGGCCCTCCCCGCGGCGCACGCGGGCCAGTTCCTGCGTCAGGCGATCGTCGAACAGGGCGCGGTTGGGCAGTCCCGTCAGCGTATCGTGGAAGGCCAGGTGCTCGGCCTGCGCCCGGCTGCTCTGAAGCTGCATGTTGCCGCGCCGGATCCGCATCATCAGCCACGCCAGGATCAGCCCGATCACCAGCAGGCCGATGGCCAGCGCCGGGCCCAGCTGCGCCAGCACGTTGGCGCCGGGCACGAACGGCCGCCAGACGACGAAGCCGAGCAACTGCCCGTCGCGCGTGCGCAGCGGCATCGCCGTCTCGCGCGGCGTGATCACGCCCGTGGCCGAGAAGCGGGCGCCGTCGAACCAATATTGGTCGGCGAGGCGGCGCAGGAAGCCGCCGTCGAGGAAGCGGATGCTGATGTGGAGATATTCCGTGCCCGGCGCCTGCCTGACCGCCGCCGTCTCCGGCACGATCGGCTTCACGCTGATGATCGCCGGCCGGCCCAGGACCATGCCGAGATCGGCGGCCCCGGCGCTGAGCGTGGACCTGTCGCGCGGCGCCCGGGCATACCGCAGATCGCCGCGCAGGGCGCGGATCAGCGGGCTGGCGACGGCGTCGATCTGCCCGAACGCGCCCGCCGCCACACGCCGCCCACCGCGCATCGCGTAGATCGGCCGATCCCGCGGATCGACGATGTAGACCTGGTCGTGCCCGTAATAGGTATTGAACCAGACGCCCAGGTTGGCATCCAGCCAGGTCGGATCGGGGGGCGTGCGGCGCAGCTGCTCGACCGCGTCGTTCCACACCGTCGAGGCCTCCTGATCGTGCGCCAGCCCGCGGATGCTGTCGCGCAGAACGACGGAGAACAGCGCGGACTGGCGCTGCGTCGCCACGCGATCGACGGCGTAGGTGGACCAGGCGAGCAGCGCCGCCAGGATCGCGGCGGTGACCGTCACCGTCAGCGCGACCGGCAGCACGACATGCGCCAGAAAGTGCCGTCTCGCCCGTTGACCCTGCACGCTGCCTACTCGGAAGTTCGCCGGGGATCATGACCGATCGGGCTTAACAAGCTGTTGTGGTGAACAATCTCGTTTTAACTCGATCGCGTCATAGGGAGGCATGGCCGCCCGCTCCTCCTTCCTCCTCGCCGCGCTCGGGATCGTGTGTCCGCTCGCATTGGGGATGATCCCGGTGGCGGCCGGCGCTGCGGACGTGTCGGGCAATCTCGCCCTCGTCTCGGACTATCGCTTCCGCGGCATCAGCTCGTCGAATCGGCACCCGGCGGTGCAGGGCGGCCTTGATGTCGGCCTGCCCGGCGGGTGGTTCGCCGGCGCCTGGGGATCGAGCATCGCGCGCTACGGCGGCGCGCACACCGAGGTGGATCTCTACGGCGGCAAATCGGGCACGGTGGCGGGCCTCACCTACAGCGTGACGGCCGCCGGCTACCTCTATCCCCGCGGATCGCGCGTCGATTTCGCCGAGCTGCAGGCGGAGGTCGCTCGCGTGATCGGTCCGGCGACGCTCACGATCGAGGGCGCCTACGCGCCGGTGCAGCATAATGTGGCGGTCGCGAACACGTATGTCGGCGCGCGCGCCGAGGTTGCCGTCGGCGATACGCCGCTGCGCCTGCGGCTGCGCGGCGGCTATGAGGAAGGCTTCTACGAGGGCAAGACGGACTGGGAGGCGGGCCTCAGCTACGGCAGCGGCCGGCTCTCCGCCTCCGTCTCCGTCGTCGGCACGGAGCATGTATCGTCGCGTGAGGCGGGCAAGCTGGGCCGCACCGGCTTAACCTTCGCGCTCGCGACCGTATTCTAGACCATGGGGCAATTTACCAGGCATGGCCGTCGGTGGCCGACGGCGGCTGCATCGCCGGTCCGGCCCAGCCGACGCCTCGGCCACACACACTCTCCTAATTTAAACTCAGTCATCTTGCTGAACGCGGCAGTAACCATCTTGTCAAAGGGTGCTGCAAGGTCCGGCGACTATCAGTGCATCGTAACCGATGCCAGAGGACTGACAAGTCGTGGTTAAGCTTTCCTCGGTCGTCCGCGACGTCCGTCACGGAAAGCCGATAGTCATCGTCGCGGCGATCGTGCTCGCGCTGGCGCTTGGCGGCATCGTCGCCATCGCGCTCGCGGGGCTGTCGATGAACCGCGACGCCGTCTCCACCCAGACGCAGCTCGTCGACAACGCGCTGAGCCAGGACGTAGTCGATGCGCTGAGCGGCGTCCAGACCGTCGCCTTCTGGGATACGACCGTGCAGAAGCTGCAGGGCGGCAAGCGCGACGAGCAGTGGCTCGACTACGAGATCGGCGAGTATCTCACCAAGGTCTACGGCCACGACGCCATCTGGATCCTCGATCCGCAGAACCGGCCGATCTACGGCTATTCCGCCGGCCACCGCATCCCGGCCGCCTCGCTCGGCGGCTACTCGCGCGATCTTGGCGAACTCGTGCGGATCGTGCGCAGCGGCAACGAGGACGGCCGGCGCCAGCGCGACGACGCGTTCACCAGCAACCAGCAGCGATATTCGCAGATCTCGCGCGATGGCGCGCAGGGCCGCTGGACGTCGCACATCGTCGAGAATTTCGGTCAGGCGGTGATCCTCACGGTGATGACGGTGGTGCCCGTGACCGACCAGCGCCTGATGCGCGGCCGGCCCTATCTGATCGTCAGCGCGGTGCGCATCGGCGACCGGCAGCTGCGCAACATCGCCAATTCGCTGCTGATCCGCGATCTGCGCGCGACGCCGCTCTCGGCACCGATCACGTCCACCGCGCAATATGTCGTCACGACGGACAAGGGCCAGCCGATCCAGCGCTACCAGTGGACTGCGCGCGAGCCCGGCCGCTCGCTGCTCCACTATGTGCTGCCGCTGTTCGTCGTCATCACCATGATCTCGGCGGTCTTGCTGTTCCTCACGCTCCGGCGGATGCAGCGGATGACGCGGTCGCTCGTCGACAAGGAGCAGGAGGCGAGCTTTCTCGCCAACTACGATCCGCTCTCGGCGCTGCCCAACCGCCGCCTGTTCGCGCAACGGCTCGATGCCGCGCTGGCGCCGGCGCTGATCGAGCAGAACCGCACGCTGCTGGCCTTCTGCGATCTCGATAACTTCAAGACGATCAACGATACGCTGGGCCACGAGCTGGGCGACGTGCTGATCAAGGAGGTCGCCCGCCGCCTGCGTGAGGGCTTCCCGGACTGCGTGCTCGTCTCGCGCTTCGGCGGCGACGAGTTCGCGCTGATGCACTCCGAGAAGTGGCTCTCGGTGCAGGAGTTCGGCGAGCGCATCCAGAAGGCGTTCGACGAGCCGTTCGATCTCGGCGGCACGCCCACGCGCATCGGCCTGTCGGTCGGCATCTCGATCGCGCCCGATCACAGCCGCGACGCCACCGATCTGATGCGCAATGCCGACATCGCGCTCTACGACGCAAAGGACGCCGGGCGCGCCCGCTGCACCGTCTACCACCGCGGCATGCGGGACCAGATCTTCGTGCGCAAGGAGCGCGAGTCGCGCATCCTGAGCATGCTGGAGGCCGACCGCTTCGAGCTGCACTACCAGCCGATCGTCGATATCCGGGCGGCGCGAGTCTCCGGCATGGAGGCGCTGCTGCGCTGGCCGTCCGACGATCCTATGCCGATGCACCCGGGCGAGTTCATCCCGATCGCCGAGAGCGCCGGGATCATGCTGAAGCTGGGCGACTGGGTGATCCGCCGCGCCTTCAGCGATTCGCTGCGCTGGCCGGATCTGTGGATATCGATCAACCTCTCGCCACTACAGATCAAGGCGCCGGGCCTGCTCGATGCGCTGGCCCGCCACCTGCGCGCCAGCGGCGCCGATCCCACCCGCATCGTGTTCGAGATCACCGAGGGCCTGCTGCTCGATTCCACCGAGAGCGTGCGCAAGGTGCTGCACGGCATCAGCGCGATGGGCTTCAAGATGAGCCTCGACGATTTCGGCACCGGCTATTCCAGCCTCAGCTACCTTCAGGAGTTCACCTTCGACAAGCTGAAGATCGATCGCAGCTTCATCTGCGACGGCAAGCTGGAGGAGCAGCGCTCCGCCTCGCTGGTGAAGGCGGTGATCGATGTCGGCCGCGCGCTCGGCATCGAGGTGGTGGCCGAAGGGGTCGAGCATCTGCGCGAGGCGCTGATCCTGAAGATGCTGGGCTGCGACCAGATCCAGGGCTGGCTGTACGGCCGCGCCCTGCCGCCGGCGAAGGCGACTGAGCATCTCCGCGCACTCGCCGCGACGCTGGCCGAGACGCCGGCCAGCGCCCCCGCCCCCGCCCTGCGGCTGGCGATCAAATGACGGCCGGCACCCGATGCGCGATCACGGGCGCGTGCCCGCGGCGCATCCTCGTCGCGGCGCTCGGCATCCTGGCGCAGCCGCTGGCCGCGCAGGCTCTCGTCGATCAGGCCGGCGGCGATCAGGCGGGCGACATCATCGTCACCGCGCAGAAGCGCCCGGAACGGCTGCTCGACGTGCCGGCGGCGATCACCGTGACGTCCGGTGCGGCGATGGAGGGGGCCGATCTGTCCGATGCCAAGGCGGCGATCCGCTTCACTCCCGGCTTCTCGGGCTTCGCCGACAATAATTTCGTCGACGGCATCACCATCCGCGGCATCGCCTCCAACGATTACGGCATCGGCGGCGATCCCTCGATCGGCGTGTTCCGCGACGGCATCCACCAGGGGCGCACCGGCACCGCGATCACGACCGCCTACGATATCGAGCGGATCGAGGCGCTGCGCGGGCCGCAGCTGTTCCTGTTCGGCCGCAACGCCATCTCCGGCGCGCTCGCCATCGTCACCGTCGCGCCCGATCCCGATGCGTCGTCGGGCTACGCCATGGGCCGCTTCGGCACGCGCGACCGGGTGGAGGTGCAGGGCGCCTACAACGCCGCGCTCGGCGACGGATGGGCATTGCGCGTCGCCGCCGACCGCGAGACCGAGGACGGATCGACCGACAACGTCGCCTTCCCCGCTGCCGCCCCGCTCGGCGGGCGCGATGTCGCCGCCGTCCGCGCCTCGCTGCTCCATCGCGGCGAGACGACGACGGTGCGGCTCACCGGCGAGTATGAGGATCGCGAGATCGGCGGCACGCCGCACCGCGCCCGCGCCGGCGATGCCGAGGTGCTGGACCTGCTGCGCATCCTGGCGGCGGACCTGACGATCGGTGGCGGCCGCCGCGACGTGGACAGCGACGTGCCCCGCCTCACCGATCATTCCCGCGTCGGTTCGCTCACCCTGCGGATCGATCGACAGGCGGGCGGCTGGACGCTCACGTCGCTCACCGGCGTGCGCGCGCACCACTACCGCTATGTCGAGGATTATGACGGCACGCCGCTGACGATCGACACCTATCGCGCGCGCCAGCATGGCAGCTATGCCAGCCAGGAGTTCACCGCCACGTCCGATCCCGCCCGCGCGCTGCGCTGGAACCTTGGCGTATCCGGCTATCGCGAGCGCGTGAAGGGCCGCTTCACCAACGCCATCGCCGAGCCGATCGTGTGCCTGGCCTATGGCTATCCCGATTGCGACAGCTTCACCGCCGATTTTTACGGCAGCGCCTACACGCCATCGTCCGACGGCACGCTCGTCGACATCAACCGCGCGCGCGGCGCCAACCGCGGCGTATCGGCCTATGGTGCGATCGACTGGAGCGCCACCGCCACGCTCACGATCGGCGCCGGGGCGCGCTGGACGCACGATCGCAAGCGCTTCGATCTGGACGTGCCGCCGGTCGCCAGCTCGCTCGGCAACGTCTTCCTCTCGACCTACTTCACCGACGGCTACGTCCGCGCCGCGAGGAGCTGGGACGGCCTCTCGCCACGGCTCTACGCGCGCTGGCAGCCGAACCGGGCCTGGACGGTCTACGCCAGCGCCACCAAGGGCACCAAGGCCGGCGGCTTCGGCACGTTCAGCCTGATCGGGCCGGCGCCGCTCGACGATCACGGCCTCGTCCCCGCCGGCACCCGGCCGGACGATTATGGCGAGGAGAGCATCCGCAGCGTGGAACTGGGGGTGAAGGGCCGGCTGCCCGCCGGCCTCGGCACCGCTGCGATCACCGGCTTCCACTATGTCTACAAGGATCTGCAGGCGAACATCTTCGATCCGGACCTGCGCAGCACGCAGGTGGTGAATATCGGCCGCGTGCGCGGCACCGGGGTGGAGGCGGAGGCCGCGCTGACCCTGGGCGCCCACATCGATCTCACGATCGAGGGCGCATGGGTGCATACGCGCAAAACCGGCGACCGCGACTGCGACGCGAGCGATTGCGGCGGCCTCGGCAATCCCACCCTCTCCGGCGGCGCGATCCTGCGCGTCCACGCGCCGGCCGGTGCGGGCGAGATATACGCGCAGGGCGAGGCCAGCTATGCCGGGCGGGCGCGCCGCTCGTTCGACGATCGTGGCTTCGGGCGGGTGCCGCCATGCGGGCGCGGCGATGCCCGCGCGGGCTATGCCGCCGATGCCGGGTGGCGCATCGAAGGCTATGTCCGCAACGTGACGAACGCGGTCTGCTACGCCGGCGCCGACAATGGCGGCGGCACGTCGCCGGCGACCTTGTGGGGGCCGATCCTCGCGCGCACGGCGGGCCTGACGGTTAGCCAGCGCTTCTGAGCCTCGCCTTCCGCAAGCGGCCCCGCTAGAAGGCCGCCATGGCGGACGGCGACACCAGGGCGATGCTGCGCTTCCTCGGCGACACGCCGGGCGAGGCGCTCTACCACACCAGCATGCCCGAACGATCCCGGCTGGACGAGGACGTTCGCGAGGTGGCGATCCACGATGCGCGGATGATCTCCGCCTCGATCGAACGCGAGGGGTTCGCGCTTCACCCGCACCCGCTGCCGGCGATCGACTTCATGGACGAGGCGCAGCGCAACGGCCCCTATCTGGCCGCGGTGCAGACAAGGATCGCGGCCGCGCTGGGCGCCGATCGCGTGATCTGCGACCTCAGCGTCATGCGCCTGCCCGGCGGCGCCACCACCCAGATCCCGCTGATGCACGTCCATTCCGACTTCACCGCGGAAACCGCGCGGATGCTGATGGCCGACAGCCGCGACCGCGCGATCGAGGATCCGGCGCAGGCGGATGCGGATCATGCGCGGATCATGGCGACGCGCTGGTCCCGCACGCTGTGCATCCACGCCTGGCGCGTCCTCTCGCCGCCGCCGCACGACAGGCCGCTGGCCGTGTGCGACGTGCGCAGCGTGGCGCCGGAGGATGTGCGCGCGGGCGAGTTCATCGAGGATTATGGCGAGAACGGCACCTACCGCGCCGAGCTTCGCCTGCTCCGCCACGCGCCAAAGCAGGCATGGTGGAGCTATCGCGACATGGTGCCGGACGAGCTGCTGCTGTTCCTCGGCCACGATTATGCCGGGCGCGACGGCTGCTTCCACGCCGCCTTCCACGATCCCGCCTGCCCGCCGGGCACGCCCGGCCGCGCGAGCATAGAGACGCGGACGTTCGCCTTCTTCGCATGATCGGTTGCGCGCAATGATCTTCGGCCTGCTGACCGCCTTCTTCTGGGGGGCGGCGGATTTCCTCATCAAGCTGCTCGGCGACAGGCTGTCGCTGAAGGGCTCGATCGTGTGGACGCAGGGCGCCGCCTCGCTGATCGTGCTCTGCGCGATCCTGGCCGAAGGGCGGCTGCCATGGGCCACGCTGGATGCCGGGGTTGCGCCGATGCTGGTCGCCGCCGCGCTGTCCAACGCGGTCGGCCTCGGCCTGCTCTACGCCGCCTTCCAGAACGGCCGGGTCGCCGTGGTCGCGCCGCTGATCGGATCCTATGCGATAGTCGCCACCGCCATCGGCCTCGCCACCGGCACCGAGGCGGTGTCGCTGCCGCTGCTGCTCATTCTCGGCCTCATCAGCCTCGGCGCGCTGCTGGTGATGCTGGAGAGCGGCGGCGCGCGCGGGCTGCGGCCGCGCGCCGGCGCCGCCGCCGCGATCGGCAGCGCGCTGGCGAGCGGCCTCTCCATCTGGCTGGCCGCCACCTACGTGCTGCCGAGCGTGCCGGTGTTCGACGTGCTGCTGAGCAATTTCCTGCTGCTGGGCCTCTGCGCCCTGCTGTGGCCGACGCAGACGCGGCTGGCCGCGCCGGAGGGCGGGCGCACCTGGCTGATCGTGCTGGGCATCGCGATCGGCTGCGTCGCCGGCTACGGCTGCTACAATAGCGGGCTGCGCCAGGGCGGCATCGCCGTGGTCAGCGTGGTCGCCACCCTCTCCAGCGCCGTCACGATGCTGCTGGCGAGCGTGGTGATGAAGGAGACGGTGCACGGCGTGCAGCGCATCGGCCTCGCCATCGTCATCCTCGGCCTGCCCGTGCTCGCCGCGCTGCGGGAGATCGGCGTGCGGACCTGACCGCGCGAGCGGCCCGGCGGATCAGTGATACCAGACGTTCGGCTCGATATAGGTGCCGATGCCGCGTGCCAGATCGATCGCCACCGGCGCCAGCCCGCCCGCGATCGGATAGTCGCCCGAAGCCTCGTAGACCTGGCCGGACCACGCCTCCCAGAAGCCCACCGGCTTGTCGATCACCATCGAGGAGTGGCAGATCCCCATCATCCGCCCGCCGACCGACTCGTGCGCGCGCAGCCACGGATCGAACAGCTTGCCGTCGTTCCGCCGCCACGCCGCGTAATCGGCGATGTCCACGTCCAGATGCTGCTCCCGCATGGTCGGGCGCACCGGCAGATACGGCGTGCCGAGGCCCTTGCTGGCGACGATGTTGCGCATGGCGCCCAGCACCAGCCGCGCCAGGCCGCGATTGCGATGTGCATCGGGCACCGAAACCGACAGGCCGACCACCATGTTCGGCGCCACGCCGACCGTCCGGGCCGCCTGCTCCAGCGCCCAGTCCCACCCGCCGTCCGGCAGATCGGTCGGGTCGTCATGGTGCAGCGGGATCAGGTTGCCGGTAGCGACGACATAGTCGCGCTTGCGATCGACGACGGCGACCTGATAGTCAGGATATTGCTCCATCAAGTCAAAATAATGAACGAACGGCTCGGAGAAATTAAGAAATCCCAAGCGCGACCACACGGCCTTCTCGACCTCGTCGGCTGCGCTGGCAATCTCTTGGGATTCCGCGAAGGTAGTGATCAGCAGGTCATCCATGTTCCGGCGACACCTTTTTATCAGACTGCAAGCGGTTGGCGCTCGTCCGTTGCTTATTCGCGAAGACAGCATATTTCAGCCAACTGCTTTAGGCAATCACATCCGCCCAAGCCATTACGCCAATATGACGGTGTCCCCGTCGCGGCCCGCCGGAGCGTTCGTTGACCGCCCGTTAAGACGTCCATGCCATGGCTCCGCACTGCCGTGCCCCAGCGCCGGCCATGGAGGACGGGATGGACAAGGCTCCGGCAGCGCAGACCAGCCGCGGTACGGCGGGCGGACGCCCGGTTCAGGATCGCGCGATCCGTCGCGCACCGCCCACGATCAGCGGCTGCTGCCGGGCGATCCTCGCTCACTTCGCGATCGATCCGGCGGCGCCGGCCGCGGACCATCACGAGCTGCGCATCGGCGGGATCAGCCGCGACGGCGGCCATATCGCGATGACCCTGCTGCTGCCGATGCCCTACGGCCAGGGCGACATGACGATCGACACGATCGGCGCCGCCAGCATCACCCTGCCCGGCATGAGCCTGTCGCCCGCGATCCGCGCGGCGGCGCTCCGCCAGCCGATCGGCCGGCTCACCGGCCACCCGGCCTTCGCCGCGCTCGACCATCTCGTGGTGACGGAGGTGAAGGAGAGCTGCGACGCGGGCGGCCGCCGCTGCACCATCCTGCGCTTCGACGACATGATAGAGCCGCTGCATCAGGCGCGTGGCCCGGCGGCGAGCCGCCTGCTCCACTGATCGGGGTACGCGCCGCCGCCCGCTAGCGCGCCCAGCCGGCAGCGGCCGGCTCCAGCGTGTCGAGGAAGGCGGCGGCGCTCGCCCTGTACGCCTCGCGCGCGTCCGGTTTCATCCTGTCCCACGTGGCGTACATGTTCGTCATGCGCCGGTTGCGGCGGAAGCGGCCTTCGTGGCGTGCCAGGAAATCCCAGTAGAGCGCGTTGAACGGGCAGGCCCCCGGCCCCGTCTTCCGCTTCACGTCGTAGCGGCAGCGGCCGCAATGGTCCGACATGCGGTCGATATAGGCGCCGCCGCCGGCATAGGGCTTGGTGGCCAGGCGGCCCCCATCGGCATGCTGGCTCATGGCGATCACGTTGGGCAGCTCCACCCACTCATAGGCGTCGGCGTAGACGACGAGGAACCAGTCCGCCACGTCCTGCGGCCTGACGCCCGCCAGCATGGCGAAGTTGCCCAGCACCATCAGCCGCTGGATGTGGTGGGCGTAGCCATGATCGCGCGTGTTGCGCACGGCCTCGGCCAGGCACAGCATGTCCGTCTCGCCGGTCCAGTAGAATTCGGGCAGCGCCCGCGTGGCCCCCAGCGCGTTGGCCTGCGCGACCTCCGGCATCTCCATCCAATAATAGCCGCGCACATATTCGCGCCAGCCGATGATCTGGCGGACGAAGCCTTCCGCCGCGTTCAGCGGCACGGCGCCCGCCGCATAGGCCTGCGCCGCCGCCTGCGCCACCTCAAGCGGGGTAAGCAGGCCCAGGTTCAGCGCCGGACTGAGCCAGCTATGATAGAGCCAGTCCTGCCCCGTCACCATCGCATCCTGATAGGTGCCGAAATCGGGCAGCGCGGTGCGGACGAAATGCGCCAGCGCGCGTCGCGCCTGCCCGGCGGTGACGGGCAGCGCGAACTTCTCCAGCCGGCCGAAATGGCCGGCGAAGCGCGCCTCCACCAGCGCCATCACCTCGGCCGTTGTCTCGTCCGGCGCGAAGTGCATCGGCTCGGGATAGTTGAGGCCGCGCTTCGGCGGCGCGCGATTCTCCTTGTCGAGATTCCACTGGCCGCCCTCTGGTGTGCCGTCCTCGCGCATCAGCAGGCCGGTCTTGCGGCGCATCTCGCGATAGAAGAACTCCATCACCAGATCGTTGCGCGCCTGCGCCCACGTCTGGAACTCCAGGATGCCGCAGACGAAGCGGTCGTCGGCCAGCATCTCCACCGCGATGCCGAAGCGCGCGGCCCAGCCCTCGATCATCGCCCGCACGCGCCACTCGCCGGGCTCGACGATGCGGATCGCGGAGGGGCGGTGCCGCTCCACGGCGCGCGCCACCTCGCCGGTGAAGCTGCCGCTGTTGGCCGGATCGTCCAGGCGGACATAGTCCACCGTCCACCCGTCGGCGCGCAGCTCGGCGGCGAAGTGGCGCATGGCGGAGAGGATCAGGGCGATCTTGCGCTTGTGGTGGCGCACATAGGTGGTCTCGTCCGCCACCTCCATCAGCAGCAGCACCGCCTCGTCCCGCGCCACGCCGCGCAACGATGCGAGGCCGTGGGAGAGCTGATCGCCGAGAATGGGTATGAGGATCGTCATGCCGCAGCGCCAACGCGCCATGGCGGCCGGAGGATGCAGCGGCTCACCCGGCGACGGAAGCGGCGCGATCTGGTCCGCACGGTTGCGGCGGCGTGCGGGCTGGTGCAACGCGCGGATCAGGCGCGCTGCCGCTAATGAGGGAGAGGAACGCATGGCCGCCACACTGCCGCGACCCGGAACGGCGAACGCAGGCGATCGCATCATCCCCGCCACTTTGGCCGGGCGGCTGAGCTGGGCGGCGGTGGCGCTGGCCGGCGCGGTGGCGCTCGCCGTCGTCGCGCTCCGCCGGGGGGAGACGATCAACGCCCTGTGGATCGTCGTCGCGGCGCTGTGCGTCTACGCCGTCGCCTATCGCTTCTACGGGCTGTTCATCGCCCGCCGCGTGCTCGCCGTCGATCCGGCCCGGCCCACCCCCGCGGTCCGCCGCGACGACGGGCTGGATTTCGTGCCGACGGACAGGAACGTGCTGTTCGGCCACCATTTCGCCGCGATCGCCGGCGCCGGCCCGCTCGTCGGCCCGGTGCTGGCGGCGCAGATGGGCTATCTGCCGGGCACCTTGTGGCTGCTCGCCGGCGTCGTGTTCGCAGGCGCGGTGCAGGATTTCCTGATCCTCTATTTCTCCACCCGCCGCGACGCGCGCTCGCTGGGCGACATGATCCGCAGCGAGATGGGGGCGGTGCCCGGCACCATCGCGCTCGTCGGCGTGCTGATGATCATGGTGATCCTGCTGGCGGTGCTGGCGCTGGTGGTGGTGAAGGCGCTGGCGGGCAGCCCGTGGGGCACCTTCACCGTGTTCGCCACGATCCCGATCGCGCTGCTGATGGGCGTGTACGGCCGTTTCGTCCGCCCGGGGCGCATCGCCGAGATGTCCGCCATCGGCTTCGTGCTGCTGATGGCGGCGATCGTGGGCGGGGAGCCGGTGGCCCATTCCGCCGCGCTGGCGCCGCTGTTCACCTATGGCGGGCCGGCGCTGGCGCTGATCCTGATGGTCTACGGCTTCGTCGCCTCGGTGGTGCCGGTGTGGCTGCTGCTCGCGCCGCGCGACTATCTCTCCACCTTCCTCAAGATCGGGGTGATCGCCGGGCTGGCGCTCGGCATCCTGATCGTCAGGCCCGATCTGCAGATGCCTGCCGTCACGCGCTTCGTTGACGGCAGCGGCCCGGCCTTCTCCGGCACCGTGTTCCCGTTCCTGTTCATCACCATCGCCTGCGGCGCGGTCTCCGGCTTCCACGCGCTGATCGCCAGCGGCACCACGCCCAAGATGGTGCGCAGCGAGGGCGATCTGCGCTTCATCGGCTATGGCGCGATGCTGACGGAGAGCTTCGTCGCCGTGATGGCGCTGATCGCCGCCTGCGTGCTCGATCCCGCGGTCTACTTCGCCATGAACGCGCCCGCCGCCCTGATCGGGCAGACCAGCGCGGAGGCGGCGCGGGCGATCTCCGGCTGGGGCTTCGCCGTGACGCCGGCCATGCTGGACGGGATCGCCGCCGACGTGGGCGAGAGCACGATCCTGTCGCGCGCGGGCGGCGCGCCGACCCTGGCCGTGGGCATGGCGCACATCCTCAGCCGCATGCTCGGCGGGCCGGCGATGATGGCCTTCTGGTATCATTTCGCCATCCTGTTCGAGGCGCTGTTCATCCTGACGACGGTGGATGCCGGCACGCGCGTGGCGCGCTTCATGATCCAGGATCTGGTCGGCAGCGTGGTGCCGGTGATGAAGGATACCAGCCGGCTGCTGCCCAACCTGATCGCCACCGCCATGGCGGTCGGCGCGTGGGGCTACTTCCTCTACAGCGGCGTCACCGATCCGCTGGGCGGCATCAACACGCTGTGGCCGCTGTTCGGCATCTCCAACCAGATGCTCGCCGCGATCGCCCTCACCCTCGCGACCGTCCTACTCTTCAAGATGAAGCGGGAACGCTATGCCTGGGTGACGATCGTGCCGACCGGCTGGCTGCTGATCTGCACGCTGACGGCGGGCTGGCAGAAGATGGTCCATGCCGATCCGCGCATCGGCTTCCTCGCCCACGCGCACCGCTTCGCCGCCGCGCTGGCCGAGGGGCGGCTGCTGGCGCCGGCGAAATCCGCGGCGGAGATGCGGCGGATCATCCTCAACGATCGCATCGATGCCGCGCTGTGCGCCTTCTTCATGGCCGTCGTCCTCGCGATCCTTTTCTACGGCGTGGCCGGCGCCCGCCGCGCGATGGCGAGCGACCGGCCCACCACGCGGGAGGTTGGCGATGCCGTTCCCGCGTGACGCGCTGCGCCTGGCGGCACGCACCGCCCGGCTGATGGTGGGGGTGCCGGACTATCGCGACTATGTCGCCCACCGGCGCGAGAAGCATCCCGGCGAGCCGGTAATGACCCTGGCGGAGTTCCACCGCGACCGGGTGGATCGCCGCTATGGCGGCGGGCCGGGCGGCATGTCGCGCTGCTGCTGAACCGCCCTGTCCGAATTGGACGGGCGGGTTTCGAGTGCTCCGGCTCGGCGGCTGCGATCTTCGACAGTAACGGCGAAGATCATGCCGGTCTCGCCACCCTTTTCGTCATGCGCGCGGTTGACTGGCGGCGGCGGCCGGCTACGCTGGCGGCAACAGATCTTTTCGCCTGCGCATGGGGTGCTTCGATGGCCGTCCGCCTGATTGTCGCCTTGTCCCTGCTGGTGCCGGGCGCGGCCGTGGCGGGCGGTATCCCAGCCACGCTGCCGCCGGTCGGCCGGGTGCCGCAGCCGACCGGGCCGGTGAAGGTCGATCCGCGCATCCTGCGCGACGGCGCCAAGCTGACGACGGGCACCAAGGTGACGGTCAGCGTCGTCGACGATGGCTATGTCGACGGCAAATATCCCGATGTCGCCGGCCTCATCCAGTGCAAGGCGCATGTCGGCGAGGGGCAGGCCGGCGTCTGCGACATGATCGTGCCGGAAGGCAGCAAGCTGGTCCTCTACGCCCACCCGCTGACCAGCGGCTACAGCTTCGACGGCTGGACGGGCGTGGCCGGCTGCACCTCCGATCCCACCTGCAGCTTCACCCCCGCCAAGCTGACGAAGATCGTGGCGACGTTCAGCCGCAAGACTTGGCCGTTCACCCTGCACACGCAGGGCGCAAAGGGCTTCTACCAGTCGATCCACATGGTGCCCGGCTGGACGCCGAAATGCCAGCAGACGGCGGTGCCCTACGAATCCCTCTACTGTCAGGGCGACCTGCCGGCCGGCGTGGAGGTGAGCTTCAACCCGGTCATCACCTACACCAACGGCACCACCCAGCCGCTGAAGCCGGCCGGCTTCGGCGGAGACTGCGCCGGCACCACCGGCACATCCTGCAAGATCCTGATCGACCGGCCGCGATCGGTGGTGCTCGACGCGCTGAAGTAACGCCGGCGATCAACAATACGGCAAGCACCACTTACATAGGGTTAGCTGTCGATCAGAGAGCTCGCAATGTGGCGCCCACTCGCGCTGAGCCACGCACCATGCGGCTCCTGCCGCTCGTGGTGGCAATACAGCGGCGTGCGACCGGATGAACTCCGCGCGACATCTTCCGGCGCTCCAGAGATCAGAAGCGTCAAACCTTAGGCGATTCTTCATATTTCTTCATCAGACTTTCACTGACAGTGGCGATTTCAAACTCCAGCATTACGGCGTCAGACAACGAGAAAGCCGATCGGCACTTATATACTTGAGTGACCAATCGGGACGTGTCATAAGATCGACATGGCCCGTTGATCGTGACGAACGTCGATCGCGCCTCGCATTTGATGACCGACGAGAGCGGCGTTTACACCCGCGTCGGCCGCGAGTTTAACGGCCACAGCACGGTCAATCACAGCGCATCGGAGTACGTCACGACCGGCGGCTTCAAGCACTCGAACACCGTCGAAAACTTCTTCTAGATGTTCAAGCCCGGCTTGATCGGCACCTATTACGACATGAGCGAGGCGCACCTTGGCCGCGACTGCGCGGAGTTCGACATGCGCTACAGCACGCACACCATGAACGACGGCCAGCGCGCCGCGATGATCCTTGAGGGTGGGATCGGCCGTCGCCTCACCTATAGGCGGATTGATAAGCTCGCCGCCTAAGTGGGCGGGCGTGCCAGCGCCGATCGGGACGCTCCGTAAGCGCTACTTTCCCTGAGACTCGACTCGCTTCTTCCGCATAGCTTCGTGGGGCTTGGCGGGGGTTGCGAGCATCCGCTTGAGTTCAGCCTCGCGTCGGGCCACCGTCTCCGCCTCGGAGTAGGTGTCGCCATCTGAAACTTTGAGTTTTTCCATGACCGAACCGCTTACTCCAACGCCGCGCTATCATCAATCGAGGCTAAAGATCGAAAGGTCCAAACGCCATTTCGATGAGCTCAACGCAGCCATTCACGCCTTTATGGAGAGTCGCCCTTATGGAATTGTTGAGGACTTTGATGCGAAGATTGGAAAGTATGAGGTCCGCGCTAGCGTTAAGGCCGAGATCCCCGCGCCATTCGGACCGATGGTCGGTGACGTCGTCCACAACCTGCGGTCTGCCCTTGACGTTCTTGCCGTCGAGCTGGCTGGAGAGAACGGGCACACCAGCAGAACCGCCATCTCTGAAACCTACTTCCCAATCTCGGATAGTCGAGATGGATTTAAAGCCGCCGGACTGCGCAAAATAGGGCGCCTGAGCGCCCCTGCTCAGAAACGTATCAGCGAGCTCGAACCATACAAGGGAGGGAAAGGCGAACTGCTTTGGAAGCTTCACCATCTTGACATTCTGGACAAGCACGTAATTCTTGTGCCGGTTGGAGCGGCCATCATCGACGGGGATTACGGCTTCATGGTGCCCGCTGGCGGAGGGGATTTGTCCGTTGGACTGACGATGGCCTTGGGCGACGCCACCTACCCCCTTAAAGACGGCGCAATACTCGTAACCTTCACGGACATTGAGCCGGGCGCGAACCCACACGTGGAGGTTTCTTTCACGGTAGCGTTTGGCGAGGGACGCATTGTCGATGGCGAGTCGGTTATTCCAACCCTCCGGCAATTTGGCCAAATTGTCGAAGAGATCGTCGGCGCTTTTGAGGCGGACATTCGCTGAACTAGAAAACTGAGCGCCGGCCTGTCCCGATCCGGATACGTCCATCGCTTGCTCACTCAATTACATAATTACCGATCGATGCCCGCCACCAATGCCGTTAGGCAAAGCGCCACTAAGGCCAAAGCGACGCGACCAAGTCCGCCATCCGGGACTAAAAGGTTTGTCTTCTGTATCGCATGGTCGCTACCGCGCCGACACGAGAACATCAAGCGACTTACATCGTCCTTTATTCTGGAAATTTTGATGAAGCACTTATCTTTACCAAGTGGCAAATAGAGGATTATCCTTCTTTCTCTGTCTGATCATCAGCTGGCATTGCTGCTCCACAAGCCACCGAAGTTACCCGCCCTCCACAGCCGCGTCGCCATGCCGCCAAGCGGAGCTATCGCGCGGGATAGATAAGGCCAGTGGCTCATTACTACCTTTTAGATAGACATAGGCTCCATCCACCCCGCGCGACGAGACAGATGCAGCTTCATCCCGGCATGAACCCCCTCCGCCGCCCCGCCGGCATCGAGATCCCGACGATCCTGCTGGCCGCCGCCATTTACGGCGGGTGGATCGCGGCGACGTGGTGGCACGCCGCCATGCCCGCCTGGCTGCTGCCCGTGGCCGGCGGATGGCTGATCGCGTGGCACGGCTCGCTCCAGCACGAGACGATCCACGGCCACCCGACCGGCATCGCCCGGCTTGATGCGGCGATCGGGGCGGTGCCGCTCGCCTTGTGGCTGCCCTACGCCGTCTACCGTCGCACGCATCTGGCGCATCATGCGACGGCTGCCGTCACCGATCCGTTCGACGATCCGGAATCGCGCTACCTGGCCGCCCGACCCGGCTGGCGCGGTCGCCTGTCCCGCTGGGCGGAGATGGCGCAGGCGCCGCTGATCGGCCGCCTGCTGCTCGGCCCGCCGCTCACCGTCGCCCGCTTCCTGCTCGGCGAGGTCGCGCGCGGCCGCGCCGATCCGCGCGGCGTGGCGCGCGAGTGGCTGCCGCACCTCGCCGGCGTCGCCTGCGTGATCGCCTGGCTGCGCCTGTGCGGCTTCGATCTGCCGCTGTACCTGCTCACCTTCGTCTATCCCGGCACCGCCTTGTCGCTGCTGCGCTCCTTCGCGGAGCATCGCGCCGATGCGGATCCGGCGCGGCGGGTTGCGGTGGTGGAGCAAGCGGGACCGCTGGCGCTGCTGTTCCTCAACAACAATCTGCACGCCGCGCATCACCGCGCGCCCGGCATCGCCTGGTACCGCCTGCCGGCTTATTATCGTCGCCACCGGGATCGCCTGATCGCCGCCAATGGCGGTCTGCTCTACCGCGGCTATGGCGACGTCGCCCGCCGCTTCCTGCTGCGCCCGCACGACGCGCTGATCCACCCGGCGCACCGCTTTGTCCAGCGGGCGGGCATCTCCGGATGACCCCGCTCCGCACCGCCTCGCTCGGCATGTACGACCGGCCGGAGCTGCATGCGGCCGACGACGCCCTGCCGTCGGCGGTGGCCGCGCCGCTGATCGGCGGGTTCGAGGTCGTCCGCCCGCACCGCTACGACGCGCTGCCGACGAGCCTGAGCTGACACCATGACGATGATCGCGCGCACGAGGAAGAACGGGATGAGTGTTGCCGAGGACGACGAGGGCTCCGTCGGGATCTACTGGGATACGGACGCGATCGTCGGCCAGCTGCGCGACGCGCGCGAGGCCTGGCGCTCGGCCCGCAGCCGCAACGCGGAATATGGCTCGGTGGGCTTCCCCTCCCGCCTGGCGCTGGAGAAGATCATCGCGGCGCTGTGCGGCGTCCTGTTCCCGCTGCGCCTCGGCCCCAGCTTCGTGCGCCGCCACAATGAGGACGCCTATGTCGCGGAGACGCTGCAGACGGCGCTCAGCCGGCTCTACGGCCAGATCCGGCTGGAGCTGGGCTACTCGCTCAGCCAGGAGGAGGCCGCCCTCGTCGATCAGGATGCCGCCCGCATCATCCGCCACTTCGCCGCCGCCCTGCCCCGCCTGCGGGTGCTGCTGGATACCGACGTGGAGGCGGCCTATGCCGGCGATCCGGCGGCGCGCAGCGTCGACGAGGTGCTGCTCTGCTATCCGTGCGTGCTGGCGATCATCCACCACCGCCTGGCCCACCTGCTGCACGGCCTGGGCGCGCCGCTGATCGCCCGCATCGTCTCGGAGATCGCCAATTCGCGCACCGGCATCGACATCCACCCCGGCGCCTCGATCGGCGAGAGCTTCTTCATCGATCACGGCACCGGCGTGGTGATCGGCGAGACGGCGGTGATCGGCGCGCGCGTGCGGCTGTACCAGGCCGTCACCCTGGGCGCCCGCAGCTTTCCGGCGGATGCCGACGGCGCGCTGAAGAAGGGCCATGCCCGCCACCCGATCGTGGAGGACGATGTGGTGATCTACGCCGGCGCGACCATCCTCGGCCGGGTCACGATCGGGCGAGGCTCCACGATCGGCGGCAATGTGTGGCTTACCGAGAGCGTGCCGCCGCTCAGCGACATCCGTCAGGCCGATACCCGGCGGGAGCCGCTGGCGGCGCCTGCGCCCAGCGCCTGACGGCGGGCGCCGTTCCGCCGCTGCCGTTCCTTGACTTACGCGAGACGAGCGACGCGCACAGGCCTGTGGAGGAAGTAGGCGCCTCCCCTTCCCCGCCGTGGGCGCTCAGGCGGCGGCCGAAGTTCGCCCGTCGTCGAGGAGGGATTTCGGCCGCCCCGGGAAGATCGACCATGGGCCGATCTTGTCGCCGGCGCCGTAGATGCTGCCGGATCCCCGCTCCGCCCGCTTGGCGGCGTAGAGGGCGAGATCGGCCCGCCGCAGCATCTCGTGCGGCGTGTCGCTTCCATCCTCGCTCAGCGCCGCGCCCACCGTCGCCGTGATCGCGCGCCGCACGCCGCTCCGCTCCACCATGTGGCGCAACTCGCGCAGCACCGCCTGGATCAGCTGGGGCAGTTTCGCGCAGTCGCGTGGGCGGGTGATCAGTATCACGAACTCGTCGCCGCCCAGCCGCGCGGCGAAGGCGTGGGAGAATATCGGCCCGCGCAGCCGCTCTCCGATGTTCCGCAGCACCTCGTCGCCGGCCTGGTGGCCCAGCGTGTCATTCACGGATTTGAACCCGTCGAGATCGATCAGCAGGATCGCATAGGGGCCGGGCTCCTGCGCTTCGGGGCTGGTTTCCCGCGCCAGCCGATCCTCGAACATCTTGCGGTTGGGCAGGCCGGTCAGGCTGTCCGTGTTGGCGGTGCGGTGCAGCTCCTGCTCGTGCAGGTGGCGGTCGGTGATGTCCTGGAACAGGCCGATGATCGCCACGGGCCTGCCCTCCGCCAGCTCGACCTCGCCCAGCGAGCGGACGCGGCGCATCGCGCCGGCGGCGGTGCGGAAGTCCGCTTCGAGATCGAACCCCTCCCCCGTCGCGGAAGCATGCGCGATCGCCGCCCTCAGCCGATCGCGGTCGGGATCGGGATAGAAGCTGACGGCGGTCGCGACCGGCGGCGGCGTGACGACATCGAGCCCGTGGATCGCATAGACTTCGTCGGACCAGGTGATCGCGCCGGTCGCGACATCGATCCGCCAGGAGCCGATATTGGCCATCTTCTCGGCCTGCCGCAGCTGCTTGTTCGCCCGCTCCAGCAGCTGGGCCTGCCGCCGCAGCTGATCCGATATCCTGATCGCCGCCGCCGTGGCGGCGCGCGCGGCGATCAGCCCCTCCACCATGTCGGCCAGGCGGCGCAGCATCTGCCGGTCCTCCGGCGCCAGCGTGCGCGGCTCCGTCGCGATCACGCAGAGGGTGCCGATCGCGGGCAGATCGCCATAGGCTCCGTCCCCGGCCGGCCGCAGCGGCGCGCCGGCGTAGAAGCGGATGTGCGGCGGCCCGATGACGAGCGGATTGTCGGCGAAGCGCGCGTCCTTCGTCGCATCCTCCACCACCATGATCTCGTCGTGCATGATCGAGTGGGCGCAGAATGCGTGTTCCCGCGCGGTGCCCTCGGCCTCCAGCCCACACCGCGCCTTGAACCACTGGCGGTGACCGTCCACCAGCGACACCAGCGCGATCGGGCAGTCGAACAGGCGATGCGCCAGCTCCACGATCGTGTCGAACTCCGCCTCGCTCGGCGTATCAACGATAGCCAGCTCGGACAGCCGCTGCAGTCGCAGGTGCTCGGCCGCTTCGGCGGAGAGACGAGGGGTCGGTTCCATAGAGGCTGACTTGTCGGCAATCGCGGTTAAATTAGCTCTAACGGCCGGTTCGATCGGTCGCACATACGGGCCGCCGCGGCCTAACGGCCGACCGCCAACGTACGGATCGTGAACTGCGTCACCAGCCGGTGCACGCCGGGCAGACCGGCAAGGATCTCGCGGTGGATGCGTTCGTAGCTGTCGCTCTCCGGCACCAGTACCTTCAGCAGATAGTCGGATTCACCGCTCATCAGATGCGCTTCGTGCACCTGGCTCGTCCGCGCCAGCGCGCCTTCGAACGCCTCCATGGTCGCGCGGCGCTGATCCACCAGCGTGACCTGCACGAACACGGTGGAAGGATTGCCCTCCGCCAGGCGGGACAGGCGCGCCGAGTAGCCCAGGATCATGCCGTCCCGCTCCAGCGCCTTCACCCGCCGGTGCGTGGCCGATGGCGACAGCCCGATCGCCTCGCCCAGCGCCTCGCTGGTCAGCGACGAATCCCGCCTGAGATGTCGCAGGATCTTTTCGTCGAGAGCGTCAATGTGCATGGATATCCCGGTTTAGCGAACCATCGCGCACGATCTTTGCGGCAACCTCGCCCAGCGGCGGATATATCGGAAAACATGGCAGCGCTCAGCGACTATATTCCGTTCCTCAAACGGTGGAGAGTTTCGAATGCGCGTCGGCATCCCCAAGGAGATCAAGAACCACGAATATCGCGTCGGCCTCACGCCGCCCTCCGTGGCGGAACTGGTGAGTGCCGGCCACGAGGTGTTCGTCGAGACGAAGGCCGGCAACGGCATCGACTTCGACGATGCCGACTATCAGGCGGCGGGCGCGACCATCCTGCCCGATGCCCGATCCACCTTCGCCGCAGCGGACATGATCGTGAAGGTCAAGGAGCCGCAGGCCGGCGAGATCGCCATGCTGGAGCCGCGCCACCTGCTGTTCACCTACCTGCACCTCGCCGCAGACCGGCCGCAGGCGGAAGGGCTGATGGCATCCGGCGCCACCTGCATCGCCTACGAGACCGTCACCGCGGCCAAGGGCGGCCTGCCGCTGCTCAAGCCGATGAGCGAGGTGGCCGGGCGCATGTCGGTTCAGGTCGGCGCGCATTATCTGGAGAAGGAACAGGGCGGTCGCGGCGTGCTGCTGGGCGGCGTGCCGGGGGTGGCGCCGGCGAAGGTCGCCATCCTCGGCGGCGGCATCTCGGGCGTGAACGCCGCGCAGATGGCCGTCGGCATGCGCGCCGACGTGACGATCTACGACATCAGCAACGATCGGCTGGCGGAATTGGACATGTTCTTCTCCAGCCAGATCAAGACGGCCTACGCCTCCCGTGCGGCGATCGCGGCCGCGGTGAAGAGCGCGTCGCTGGTTATCGGCGCGGTGCTGATCCCGGGCGCGGCCGCCCCCAAGCTCGTCACCCGCGAGATGGTGAGGACGATGAAGCGCGGCTCCGTGCTCGTCGACATCGCGATCGATCAGGGCGGCTGCTTTGAGACGAGCCACCCGACCACCCATGAGAATCCGGTGTTCGAAGTGGATGGCGTGATCCACTATTGCGTCGCCAACATGCCGGGCGCCGTCGCGCGCACCAGCGCCTTCGCGCTCAACAACGCGACTTTGCCGTTCGTGCTGAAGCTGGCGAACCTGGGCGCCGAACGGGCGATGGAGCAGGATGCCCACCTCGCCAACGGCCTGAACGTCGCGAACGGCAGGATCACGCACCCGGCCGTGCAGGAGGCGCTGGGCCTGAACTGACGAAGGCCACCGGCCGCCCTGGGCGAGGCGGCCGATCATGCGTGGACCCGCCGGGTCGCCTTCGGGGTTTCCTCTCCATCGTCACGACGAACGGCTGGAGAGCGAGCGATGAAGCTGTACTGGGGTCCGCACACCTGTGCGATCGGCATCCACATCCTGCTGGAGGAACTCGGCCGGCCCTACGAGACCGAGAAGCTAGACGTGGCCGGCGGCGCCACCCACGCGCCGGCCTTTCTCGCCATCAACCCGAAGGGCAAGGTGCCCACCCTCGTGCGCGACGATGGCAGCGTGCTGACCGAGTTCGGCGCCATCGCGACCTGGCTGGCCCGCACCAGCCCGGAGGCGGGGCTGATCCCCGAGGATGCCGATGCGGAGGGCCGCATGGTCGAGATGCTCGGCTATGTGGAAGGCACGATCCACGGTCAGGGCTTCGGCCGGATCTTCGCGCCCGGCAAGTTCGAGCCGCAGGATGTCGTGCATCAGGCGACCGGCCTCGGCAGCGGATCGGTGCGCAGGCAGGGGCGCGAGATGGTCGAGCAAGGCTTCGCCATCCTCGATCCACAGCTTGCCGGACACGATTTCGCGGTCGGCGACACGCTGACCATCGCGGATTTCGCGCTGTTCTACGTCGAGCGTTGGGCGCCGCAGCAGGATATCGCGCTGCCGGCGAACCTGCAGCGCCACTTCGATCGCATGCTCGCCCGCCCGGCGGTGCAGACGGTCCGCGCGGCATGGGGCGAAGCCTGAGCCGGCGCTGAGCATCGACTGCGAGGCTCTTGCACGGACCCGGCCGATACGGATCGTGTGCCGGCGCGGCTATGTCCGCACGTATCGGAAGTACCAGACCTCGCGGCCCTCGCGCCGGGCCTTGGCGGCGTAGCGGCTGTCGGGCCAGTCGTCCGGTCGAATCAGGAAATCGGCCGGGCGCTCGGCCGTCCAGGTGAAGTCCGGTCGCGCGCCCATCACCATCATCGCCCAGCGGCAGTAGACCGGGTGGTCGGTGCCGAAGCGGAACTCGCCGCCGGGTCGCAGCTTGGCGGCGATGCGGGCGATCGGGCCGGGGTTCATGAAGCGGCGCTTGGCGTGGCGCGCCTTGGGCCAGGGATCGGGATGGAGCAGATAGACCCGCTCCAGCGAGGCGTCGGCCAGCCGGTCCAGCACCTCCAGCGCGTCGCCCATGTGCAGGCGGACATTCTTCAGCCCATCCCGCTCGATATGGCCCAGCGCGCCGACCACGCCGTTGAGGAACGGCTCGCAGCCGATGAAGCCATGGCCGGGCCGCATCGCCGCCTGCGCCGCCAGATGCTCGCCGGCGCCGAAGCCGATCTCCAGCTCCAGCGGCCGCTCGCCGCCGAACAGGCGCGCGGCGTCCAGCGGCCCCTCCTCCGGCACGGCCAGCGCCGGCAGCAGATCCTCCACCAGCGCGGCCTGCCCCTGCCGCAGCTTGTGCCCCTGCCGGCGGCCGTAGAGCCGGCGTATGGTGCTGGGATCGTGCGGCGCATCGGACATGGCGTGCCGCTTAGAGGGGTATCGCCCGCGATGGAACCGCCCCCAAACAAAAGGCCGCCCCTTGCGGGACGGCCGAGTTCTAGGGATGGCTGATACGGGCGGTCAGACGGGCTTGGCGCCCGGCGTGCCGCACTTGGCGAAATGGCCCTTGGCGTTCTTGCACCGCTGCGCCGGCTTGGCCGCCGCCTGCGGGCATTTGACGAACTTGCCCTTGGCATCCTTGCACGGCGCCGCCAGCGCCGGCGCCGCGATGCCGGCCAGGCCGATCGCCACGGCCGCCGGGATCAAAAGGTGACGCATCGCATTCTCCTCGGCCGCTACTCTATGCCCGCGCCGCCGCCCGCACAAATGAACTTCGCGTCAGAGTGCCGCCTTCAGCGCCCCGGCCAGATCGGTCTTCTCCCACGGGAAGAAATCGCCCTCCGGCGTGCGGCCGAAATGGCCGTAGGCGGCGGACTTCTGGTAGATCGGCCGGTTCAGGCCGAGATGCTCGCGGATCGCGCGCGGGGTGAGCCCGCCGAGCGCCGAGAGGCCCATGATCGCCTGTTCGATCGCGGCATCGTCCACCGTGCCGGTGCCGTGCGTATCGACGTACAGCGACAGCGGCCTGGACACGCCGATCGCATAGGCCAGCTGGATCGTGCAGCGGCGCGCCAGCCCGGCGGCGACGATGTTCTTGGCGAGATAGCGGGTGATGTAGGCGGCCGAGCGATCGACCTTGGTGGGATCCTTGCCGCTGAACGCCCCGCCGCCGTGGGGCGACGCGCCACCATAGGTATCGACGATGATCTTGCGGCCGGTGAGGCCGGCGTCGCCGTCGGGCCCGCCGATCTCGAAGCTGCCGGTGGGGTTGATGTGATACTCGGTCGCGTCGGACAGCAGCGGCGCCGGCAGGATGTCCGCCACCACCGCCTTCACATAGGCGTGCAGCGCGGCCTCCTTCTCGCCCTCGTCATAGCCCTTGGCATGCTGGGTGGAGACGACGATCGCGGTCGCCGCCACCGGCACGCCGCCGGCGAAGCGCAGCGTCACCTGGCTCTTGGCGTCCGGCTCCAGAAACGGGGCCGCGCCGGAATGGCGGTCGGCGGCCATACGCTCCAGGATCTTGTGGCTGTAGTAGAGTGTCGCCGGCATCAGGTCCGGCGTCTCGTCGCAGGCGAATCCGAACATGATGCCCTGGTCGCCGGCACCCTCGTCCTTGTTGCCGCTGGCGTCCACCCCTTGCGCGATGTGGGCGGACTGGGCGTGCAGGTTGTTCTCGAAGCGGAAGGTCCGCCAGTGGAAGCCCTCCTGCTCGTAGCCGATGCGCTTCACCGTCTCGCGCACGGTGCGCTCGATCTCCTCCTCGGCGCCCGGTGCCCAGCGGCCGTCCTCATACACGCCCTTGCAGCGGATCTCGCCCGCCAGCACCACCAGCTGGGTGGTCGTCAGCGTCTCGCAGGCGATCCGCGCCTCCGGATCCTTGGAGAGGAACAGGTCGACGATCGCGTCGGAAATCTGGTCGGCCACCTTGTCCGGATGCCCCTCCGAAACCGACTCGGACGTGAAGAGATAATCCTGACGCATCGCAGTTCGTGCCTTTCGGAACAGGGCGGCCGCGCGTCGGCCGCGGGCGGATATAAAGCTTTCCTTATGTGCCTTAGCGGGCGAACCGGCGATGCGCAAATGCCGCGATCAGCAGCAGCCCGGCGAACAGGAAGGGCAGGATGTTGCCGCCGCGCGCGAACGGCGTCGGCGGCACCGGCGACGGCAGCCGCAGTTCGATCGCGCCCGCCGTGCGCCAGTCCAGGCTGGCGAGCAGCCGCCCGTCCGGATCGATCACGGCGGAGATGCCGGTGGGCGTGGCGCGCACCACGGCGATCCCCTCCTCGATCGCGCGCAGCCGCGCCTGCGCCAGATGCTGCGGCGGGCCGGACGCGCCGAACCACGCATCGTTCGAAGGGTTGAACAGGAAGGTCGGCCGGTTCGCCCGATCGATCACCTGGCCGGAGAAGATGATCTCGTAGCACACCTGCACGCCGACCACGCCGAAGCCCGGCAGATCGAAGCTGCGCGGCCCCGGCCCCGGCCAGAAATCGAGGTCGCCGGGCGCCAGGCGGGACAGGCCGATCGCCGAGAGGATCGGCCGCATCGGCAGATACTCGCCATAGGGCACCAGATGCGCCTTGTCGTAGCGGCCCAGCAGCCGCGCCCGCGGATCGACGACGAACATGCTGTTGCGCGCGCCGATGGCGTTGCCGTCCCTGTCCCACTCGATCGCGACGCCGCCCGTCATCAGCAGGTCGCGCGGGCCGAGCAGGCGGGCGATGCGCCGGGCCGCCCAGGGCTCGTCCTCGAGATAGTCGGGCACCGCCGCCTCCGGCCACAGGATCAGGCGCGGCTCCGCCTCCGGCCGGCCGGTCAGGCGCACGAGGCGGGCGAAGTTACGCGCCTCGAACCCCTTGGCCCACTTGTCCTGCTGGACGATGTTCGGCTGGACGATGTGGACGCGATCGCCGGCGCCATCGGCATGGCCGGGCGCCAGCAGCAGCGGCAGCGGCGCCAGCGCCAGCCCGGCGGCAAGCGCGGCGGCGGCGATCCAGCGGCGCTGCACCAGCATCAGCGGCAACCCGGCGGCAAGGATCGCCAGGCCGCCAAGACCATAGGTGCCGATCCACTTCGCAGCACCCGCGATCGGCAGCAGCGGCACCCACAGCACGCCCAGCGGGTTCCACGCGAAGCCGGTGAACAGGGTCGCGCGCAACCACTCGGTCACGATCCAGGCGGCGGCGAAGACGAGCACCAGCCGCAACCGGTCCTGCCGCCCCCAGCGCCAGGCCAGGCCCACCGCCACCGCCGGATAGACCGCCAGATAGAGCGAGAGCAGCACCACCGCCACCACGCCCAGCCACGCCGGCATCGCCGCCTGGAAGGTGAACGCCTCGGCGATCCAGTCTAGCCCCAGCACGAAGTGGCCGAGGCCGAACCACCAGCCGATCGCCAGCGCGGTGCGCAGCCGCTCGGCGCGGGCGATGCCGATCATCAGCAGCGCCAGCGCCGCCAGCGCGACCGGCCACAGATCGAGCGGCGCGAAGCCCATCGCCGCGGCGGCGCCGAGCACGCTCCAGCGCAGCTTGCCGGCCAGCCACGGCAGCATCGCGCGGCCCCGCATCACGCGCGCAGGCTCCGCCCCTCATGCGCCTCGAACAAGGCGACGATCGCTGGCGGCACGGGCGCCGATCCCGCGCCAATCCCGGCCAGGTTGACGATCACGCTCTCGCCCTCGCAGCGCAGATCCTCGCCACCGGCCCCGTGATATTCGAAAGCCAGGGTGATCGATGCCGTGCCGATCCTTGCGCAGCGCACGCAGAGATCGATCATCTCGTCGAAGCGGATCGGCTTGCGGTAGTTCAGCGTGGTGCGGGCGAACTGGAAGTGCAGGCCGTCCTTGCCGCCGGGGACACGCAGCGTGCGGAAATACTCCGACATCGCGATATCGAGATAGTCGAGGTAGCGCGCGTTGAAGACAACGGCCTGCGCGTCGATCTCGGAATAGCGGACGCGTTTGGGCACGTGGAAACGGAAATCGGATCGCGCCATCTCGCCTCCACCCCGGCCGCTGTTGCCGTCGGGGTGGCGACTAGGCGCTGGGCCGGTGATCCGCAAGCGCGGCGGCGGCCGCATCATGCGCTACCGCCAGCGGCGGCGGGGCGCTACAGGCGGGGCATGGCCCCTCTCCGCCCGTTCCACCTCGCCTTTCCGGTCCACGATCTGGCGGCGGCGCGCGCCTTCTACGGCGGCGTGCTCGGCTGCGCGGAGGGGCGGAGCGCGGCCGGGTGGATCGATTTCGATCTGTTCGGCCACCAGATCGTCGCCCACCTCGATCCCGCGATGCCGCCGCCGGTGGCCGTGTCGAACGCGGTGGACGGGCATGACGTGCCGGTGCCGCACTTCGGCGTGGTGCTGGCGATGGCCGAGTGGAAGGCGCTCGCGGCGCGGGTCGAGGCCGCCGGCATCCCCTTCGGCATCGCCCCGCACATCCGCTTCAAGGGCCTGCCGGGCGAGCAGGCGACGATGTTTTTCCGCGACCCTTCCGGCAACGCGCTGGAGTTCAAGGCCTTTGCGGATCCCGCGCAACTGTTCGCCACCTGAGGTGGCGCGGGCTCAGCCCGCCGTCACCCGCCATACCGCATTGCCCACATCGTCCGCCACCAGCAGCGCGCCGGCGCGATCGATCGCCACGCCGACCGGGCGGCCGCGCGCCTTCTCGTCCTTGTTCAGGAAGCCGGTCAGCACGTCCACCGGCTTGCCGGCTGGCCGACCCTTGGCGAACGGCACGAAGATCACCTTGTAGCCGGCCTTCGGCTTGCGGTTCCACGATCCGTGCTGGCCGACGAAGGCGCCCTCGGCAAAGCGCGGCCCCAGCTTGGCACCGGACGCGAAGGCGAGCCCGAGCGAGGCGGTGTGGGCGCCCAGTGCATAATCCGGCCGCTCGACATATTGCTGCTGCATGTCGTCACGGCCATCGACGCGCTTGTCGATGTAGCCGCCCCAATAATACCACGGCCAACCGTAGAAGCCGCCGAAATCCACCGAGGTCAGATAGTCCGGCACGATGTCGGAGCCGAGCCCGTCGCGCTCGTTCACCACCGTCCACAGCATCTTGGAGGTGGGCTCGAAGGCCAGGCCGTTCGGGTTGCGCAGGCCGTAGGCGTAGATGCGGTGCCCGCCAGTCTTCGCATCCACCTCCCAGATGGCGGCGCGGCCTTCCTCCGCCGCCATGCCGTTGTCGCCGATGTTCGAGTTCGATCCGACAGTGACGTACAGCTTGCTGCCGTCGGCGCTGGCGATGACGTTCTTGGTCCAGTGATGGTTGATCGGGCCGCCCGGCAGGTCCGTCACCTTCACCGGGTTCGCCACCGTCGTCTGGCCCGGCCGGAAGGCGAAGCGCACCAGCTTGTCGGCCTCCGCGACGTAGAGCTGATCGCCCACCAGCGCCATGCCGTAGGGCGAGACGAGGCCCTGGGCCAGCACGGTGCGCGCCTCCGCCACGCCGTCGCCGTTCGCGTCGCGCAGCAGCACGATCAGGTTCGGGCTCTTCACGCCCGCCCCCGCCCGCTTCATCACCAGCGACTGCACCCAGGCGAACAGGCCTTTCTTCTCGCCGGGCTTCGGCGGCGCGTTCGATTCGGCCACCAGCACGTCGCCGTTGGGCAGCGGCAGCAGCCAGCGCGGGTGGTTCAGCCCCGCCGCGAACGCATTCACCTTCAGCCCCTGCGGCACCGTCGGCCGCTCGCCCGCCTTCCAGCCGATCGCCGGCGCCACGTTCAGCGTGGTGATCAGCGGCGGGTTCGGTTCCGGCAGCTGGCGGATCGGCCCCATCATCGCCTCCACCGGCAGCGCCGCCCGGCCGCTCGACCGCACGAACACCACTGCCGCCACGCCCAGCAGCAGCAGGATCAGCGGGAAAACGATGCGCTTCTTCAGCACGGCAGCCTCACTCCTCGGACAGTTCCGCCGCGATCGGCACCGGCGGATGCAGGCGCAGGCGCGTCACCCGCTTGGCATCGCCGTCAGTCACCTCAAGTCGCCAGCCGCTGGCATGTTCCACCACTTCGCCGATCTGCGGCACATGGCCGGCCAGCACCGAGGCGAGACCGCCGAGCGTATCGACATCCTCCTCGATCTCGGCCAGCCGCGGATCGATCGTCTCGGCCACGTCCTCCAGCTCGGCGCGGGCATCTGCCTCCCACATGCCCCCGTCGATCGCCACGAGCAGCGCCAGCGCCTCCTCGTCATGCTCGTCCTCGATCTCGCCGACGATCTCCTCCATCAGATCCTCGATCGTCACCAGCCCCTCGGTGCCGGAATATTCGTCCAGCACGATCGCCAGATGGGTGCGGCTGGCGCGCATCTCGGCCAGCAGGTCCAGCACGCCCATCGATTCGGGCACGTAGCGCGGCTGGCGGATCAACGCCTCCAGCGTCTCCGGGTGCGGCCCGCCGCCGGCCAGGATGGCGAACACGTCCTTGACGTGGATCATGCCGATCACGCCGTCCAGGCTGTCGCGATAGACCGGCAGGCGGCTGTGGCCGGCATCGGCGAAGGCGGCGACCAGATCGGGGAAGCTCGTCGCCTCCTCCACGGCGATGATGTCGGCGCGCGGCACGCCGATATCGCCCACGGTGCGCTCGCCGAAGTGGAGCAGGTTGCGCAGCATCTGCCGCTCGACCGGCGAGAGGTCGCCCTGCGACGGCGCCTCCCCCTCATGCTCCTCGATCGCCTCCTCGATCTGGTCGCGGAGGGTCGGCTCGCTCTCCTCGCCGAACAGCAGCCCCCTCAGGCCGCGCCACAATCGGCCGCCGCTGTCCTCGCTACTATGGTCGTCCGGCATATCGCCCTGTTTCTGTTGCCCGTGCCCACATTACGCGGCGCGACCTGCCCGAGTCGAGAGACTCAGGCTTCCTCCACGACATACGGGTCGGCGATGCCGAGGGAGGCGAGCACGGATCGCTCGATCGCCTCCATCCCCTCAGCCTCCGCGTCGCTCTCATGATCGAAGCCGAGCAGGTGGAGCGTGCCGTGGACGACGAGGTGGGTCGCGTGGGTCTCGGTCGAGACGCCCTTCTCCGCCGCTTCGCGCGCGCACACGCCGTAAGCGAGGATGATGTCGCCGAGCAGCACCTCGCCATCGTCGGTATTGGCGATGCCGTCGAGCAGGTCGCGCTGCACCATCGGGAACGACAGCACGTTGGTCGGCCTGTCTTTCGCGCGATAGGCGGCGTTCAGCCCGCGCACCTCCGCATCGTCGGCGAAGCGCACGGAGACCTCGATCTCCACCGGATCGTCGATCAGCGGGCAGTAGGGCGTGTGGCGCACCGCGGCGACCACCGCCTCGGCCGCCAGCGCCTCCCACGCCGCCACGTCGCCCGGCCACGCCGGCTCGATCTGCGATGCGACGACGATCATCGCGCGCGCCCCCTCCCTTTCAAGGGAGGGGGTTGGGGGTGGGTCGCGAGCGCAGCGAGCGTCCCGCACGGCCGGCACGCGCCACCGACACCCGTCCCCATGCCGGCCTCATCCACCCCGATCTCCCTCGCGAACGGGAGGGCCGTCATCCAGCGATCAGGCATCCGGCCCCTCATAGGCTTCCACGATCCGGCCGACGATGGGGTGGCGCACAACGTCCGCCGCGTTGAAGCGGATCGTCGCCATGCCCTCCACGCCCTCCAGCCGGTTCACCGCATCGGCGAGGCCGGACACGCCCGGCCCCGGCAGATCCACCTGCCGGGGATCGCCGCACACCACCATCCGGCTGTTCATGCCGAAGCGGGTGAGGAACATCTTCATCTGCGCCGTCGTGGTGTTCTGCGCCTCGTCCAGGATGATGAAGGCATCGCCCAGCGTGCGCCCGCGCATGAAGGCCAGTGGCGCGATCTCGATCTCGCCACTGGTGATGCGCCGCTCCACCTGCTCGGCCGGCAGCATGTCGTAGAGCGCGTCGTAGAGCGGGCGGAGATAGGGATCGACCTTCTCCTTCATGTCGCCCGGCAGGAAGCCCAGCCGCTCGCCCGCCTCCACCGCCGGGCGGCTGAGGATCAGGCGATCCACCTGCCCCTGGATCAGCATCTGCACCGCCTGCGCCACCGCCAGATAGGTCTTGCCGGTGCCCGCCGGGCCGAGCGCGAAGATGATGTCGGCGCTCGCCAGCGCCTCCATGTAGCGGATCTGGGTGTTCGATCGCGGCACGATCGTCTTCTTGCGGGTGCGGATCATCACTGCCGGCGGCTGGCTCACATCGGCGCGGATGATGCCGTCCAGCACCGGCTCGGCCGACATGGCGATCACCGCCTCCACCGCGCCGGTATCCAGCTCCTGCCCCTGCACCAGCCGGTTGTAGAGGCCGGTCAGCACCTCGCGCGCGCGGCCGGCCTGCTCGGCGATACCTTCGATCTGGATCTTGTTGCCTCGCGCGGCGATGTAGACGCCGAGGCGGTTCTCGATCGCGACGAGGTTGCGATCATATTCGCCGAACAATCGCCCCAGCAGCTGCGGCTTGTCGAACAGGATCTCCAGCCGGGCGCGCTCGCCGGCCTGCGCGGGAACCGGCTTACGCGACATGAAGGCCGATAATCATAGGCGATGGGCTCCACCGGTCCCGGAACGGGCGGGACTCCCGATACGCAGCCTGCCCGCATATCCGGGCGGTGCGCAACAGCGCGAATCAGGCCGCCGCACGCGCATGCACGATGCCCTGCAGGCTGTTCGGCCCGCCCGCCACGATCGCGACATCCACCAGGCTGCCGATCGGCAGCTCGCTGTCGACCAGCACGGACTGGAGATAGGGCGACTTGCCGAGCCGCTGGCCCGGCTTCTTGCCGTTCCGCTCCAGCAGCACCGGCATAACCAGCCCCTCGCTCGCGCGGTTGAAGGCGTGCGCCTGCGCCGCGATCAGCGCCTGCAACCGGAGGAGCCGGGCGTGCATCACCTCCGCCGGCACCTGATCCGCCATCGTCGCGGCCGGCGTGCCGGGGCGCGGCGAATATTTGAAGCTGAATGCCTGCGCGTGCCCGATCTCCGCCACCAGCGCCAGGGTGGCGGCGAAATCCGCCTCCGTCTCGCCGGGGAAGCCGACGATGAAATCGCCAGATATGGCTATGTCCGGCCGTGCCGCCCGCACCCGCTCGATCACGCGCAGGTAGCTCGCGGTCGTGTGGCTGCGGTTCATCGCCTTCAGGATGCGGTCGCTGCCCGCCTGCACCGGCAGATGGAGGAAGGGCATCAGCCCCGCCACCTCGGCATGGGCGGCGATCAGCCCGTCGGTCATGTCGTTCGGGTGGCTGGTGGTGTAGCGGATGCGGCGCACGCCGGGGATCCGGTCGATCGCGCGGATCAGGCCGTCCAGCCCCTGCGGCCGCCCTGCCTCGTCCTCGCCCCGCCACGCATTCACGTTCTGGCCCAGCAGGCTGATCTCGCACGCGCCGGCATCCGCCAGCGCCCGCGCCTCGTCCATCACCGCGCGCCACGGCCGCGACACCTCGGCGCCGCGCGTATAGGGCACGACGCAGTAGGTGCAGAATTTGTCGCACCCCTCCTGCACCGTCAGGAAGGCGCTCGGCCCCTGCGCCCGCCTGCGCGGGAGGCTCTCGAACTTGGACACGACCGGCATGTCGGTGTCGAGGGCTCGCCCTCCGCGCGTCGCCTCCGCCACCAGCGCCGGCAGATTGTGATAGGCCTGCGGGCCGACGACGATGTCGACAGACTTGGCGCGGCGGGTGATCTCCTCGCCCTCGGCCTGTGCAACGCAGCCGGCCACCGCGATCATCGGGCGGCTGCCGTCCGCCCGCTTCAGCCGGCCGATATCGGAATAGACCTTCTCGGCCGCCTTCTCGCGGATGTGGCAGGTGTTGAGCACGACCAGATCGGCGGCCTCGGCGCGGTCGGCCGCCGCCAGCCCCTGCGTCTCCAGCAGCTCGGCCATGCGGGCGCCGTCATAGGCGTTCATCTGGCAGCCGAACGACTTGATGTGGAAGCTCTTGGGTGGGGTGCGCGTCATGGCGCCGCCTCATAGGCGATCGTGCCGCTCTCCGAAAGCGCCCGCCCGATCGCCTCGCGCGCCGCCGCCGCGATCGCCTTGCGGTCCATGCCGGCGGGATCGATCGGTGGCAGAAAGCGCAGGGTTACGCGCAGGCGGTCGGCCCGCCCGCCCACCCGCCGCACATTGCCGATCGTGCCCTCGTTGTTCGTCCAGGCGATATCGCGCGCGGCCGCGCCATAGTCGATCGCCACCGGCTGCACGCGCACCCCCGCCGGCGCATCCGCCACCGCCGCCAGCAGCGCAGCGCGGAACGGCAGCAGCGCGTCGCCGCGCCCGGTCGTCCCTTCCGGGAACAGCGCCACCGCGCGGCCGGCCGCCAGCGCGCGACCCAGCTCGTCCGCCTGCCCGCGCACGGCGTGGCGCTGGCGGCGGATGAAGATCGTGCCCGCCTCCCGCGCCATCCAGCCGACCAGCGGCCAGCCGGCGACATCGTCCTTGGAGACGAAGGCGGTGCCGGTCGCCCCGCCCAGCGCGAGAATGTCGAGCCAGGAGACGTGGTTGGCCACGAACAGCACGTCCCGCGGCAGCGGCGTGCCGGCGATCGTCACCCGCAGGCCGAAGGCGCGGCCCGCCGCCGTCAGGAAATGCCGGATATGCGGCGATGCCGCCGGCCGCCGCCGCGCGACGAGATGGCCCGGCAGGTTGCCGACGAAGGCCGCCGCCACGCGCGCCGCGCGCAGCCCCAGCCGCAGCGCGTCAGTGAGGCCGATCGATCGATACCCCGTACAGTTCCATCCGGTGATCGACGAGGCGGAAGCCCAGCTTCGCGGCGATGCGGCGCTGCAGCTCCTCCAGCTCCGGATCGACGAACTCGATCACGCGCCCGGTCTCGACGTCGATCAGATGATCGTGATGGGTCTCGGCCGCCGCCTCGTAGCGCGCGCGCCCGTCGCCGAAATCATGGCGTTCCAGGATGCCCGCCTCCTCGAACAGACGCACCGTGCGATACACCGTGGCGATCGAGATGCCCGTGTCGATCGCCGACGCGCGGGCGTGCAGGGCCTCCACGTCGGGATGATCCTCCGCGTCGGACAGCACGCGCGCGATCACGCGGCGCTGCTCCGTGATGCGCAGGCCCTTTTCGGCGCACAGCGCCTCGACGTCGATCTTGCGCGGCATGGTGTCCCTTGTTCAGATAGCGAGGCGCGATGCGCTACGCCGCTAGACCTAGTGGCTTTCGCCGTCCGGAAAAAGGGGTCCGTCACGCAATTCCGTCGAGGAGGCGCCGGCGCCTGCCGCCCTCCGGCGCCTCCGCTCAGTGGCGGCGCGGCTGCGTGCCGAGGCCGATCCGCTTGGCGAGCGCACGGCGCTGCTCGGCATAGTTCGGCGCCACCATGGGGTAGTCGGCCGGCAGGTGCCACTTCTGGCGATATTGCTCCGGCGTCATCTGGTAGTGCGTCATCAGGTGGCGCTTCAGCATCTTCAGTTTCTTGCCATCTTCCAGGCAGACGATATATTCCGGCTTCACCGATGCGCGGATCGACACGGCCGGTTCCTGCTTGGCGGCGGGCGCCACGGCATCCTCGTTCAGGCTGTTGAGGGCCTCGTGCACGTTCTGGATCAGCGACGGCAGATCCGTGACGGGAACGCGATTGTTGCTGACATGCGCCGAGACAATATCGGCGGTCAGCGCGATGAGGTTTTCGGGGCCTTCGGATGCTTCATTCATGGTGGCGAACCCTTGATCGTCATTTTATGGCGCGATCTGTTGATAGCGCCATAAAGGATCATGTTCGGTCCATTTTGGTTTATCAAGCTTTTAGTTACAAATGGGCGCAACTGTCTATTTTTTGACGACGGTGGTCAGGCTCAGCGCGTCGAACGACTTGCCGTCCGCGCCGCGATAATAATCCGGCCGGCAGCCCGTCTGACTGAACCCCCGCGCGCGATAGAGTTCTAGTGCCGGATTGCCGTCGCGCACCTCCAGGTGCAGGCGCGCCGCGCCGCGCGCTTCGGCCTCCGCCGTCACCCGCTCCAGCAGTTTCGAGCCGACGCCGTGGCGGCGATGGGCCGGGCGCACGCCCAGTAGCAGCAGCTCCGCCTCGTCCATCACGATGCGGGCGAGCGCGAAGCCCAGCGGCTCGGCCGCGCGCCGCGCCAGCAGCATCCACACGCCGGGCAGGCCGAGGATGCCGAGACACTGGTTCGCGTTCCACGCCTCGCCGAACGCCGGATCGAACGCCTCCGTCATCACCGTCATCACCGCCGCAATGTCGCCGGCGGCGGCCGTCTCGATCGTCAGCGGATCGCTCACGCCGCCACCTGCGGGCGGGCGTCGGGCGGGCGGCCGTAGACGGGGCTCGGCGTCAGCGTCGTCCACTCGGGCGGCAGCAGGCGGGCGTCCGCCGCGCGCGGCAGCCGGTCCCGCGCCTGGCCCGCACCGCGCGCGCCGACGAGGGCGGCGGCGCCCGACCCGACGACGATCCGGTCCGCGATCATCGCCCCCGCCGCTTCCGGCGCCAGCGACATGAGGTCGCCCGTCGCGCGGAACGGATGCGCCGCGAAGCGCCGGACGAAGATCTCGCCGTGGCCGCCGGTCAGCGCCACGCACAGGCCGTCCGACGCCTCATCCTCGGCGAAGGCGGCCGCCGCGATCACCGCCATCGCGCCGTAACCGTGCACCGGCACGCCCCAGCCCAGCCCCAGCGCACGCGCCGCCGCCAGCCCCACCCGCACGCCGGTGAAGCTGCCGGGGCCGCAATCCACGCGGATGGCGGCGCAGGGCATCGGCTGTTCGGCCAGCAGCTCGGCGATCTGCGGCACCAGCCGCTCGGCGTGGCCGCGCCCGACGATCTCGTGCCGCTCGGCCAGGATCGTGCCGTCATGCAGCAGGGCGACGGAGCATGCCGCCGTCGCGGTATCGATCACGAGGTCCACGACGCCTCAGACGATCCGGTTCGCCTCGTCGAACTCGAGCCGTGGCAGCCGCCCGAAGATCGTCGCCGGATCGCCGTGGCCGAGGGTCGCGACGAAGTTCGTCCGCCAGCCGGTGCCGCCCAGGAACTCCGCGTCGATCGCCGCCTTGTCGATGCCGGACATCGGCCCGGTATCCAGCCCCAGCGCGCGTGCCGCGATGACGAAGTACGCGCCCTGCAGGCTGCTGTTGCGGAAAGCCGCATCCTCCACCATCGCCGCGTCGAGCGTGCCGTCCGCCGCCATGAACCAGCTGCGCGCATCGGCGTGCGGGAAGGTCTTGGGCAGCATGTCGTAGAAGGCCATGTCCATCGCCACGATCGCCGTGACCGGCGCCGCCAGGATCTTCGGCCCGTTCGTGCCGGAAGACAGTTTCGCCAGCCGCGCCTTGCTGTCGGGCGTGGTGCACCAGATGATCCGCGCCGGCATCATGTTGGCCGATGTCGGCCCCCACTTCATCAGATCCCATATCGCCCGCAGCTGCGCCTCCGGCACCGGGCGATCGAGATAGCCGTTATAGGATCGCGCCGCCCGGAAGATGCGGTCCAGCGCCGCGTCGGTCAGCACGCCGTCCGCCGGTGCGGGGTCGGCGGATGCGGTTTCCATGTCTGCGGCCATCGCACATTCCCCCACGTCGATCCTCGTGGCCCGTTACCGGCGGCGATCAGGCCGCGCGAACCTCCGTCACCTCGGGCACATAATGCTTCAGCAGCGTCTCGATACCCTGCTTCAGCGTGGCGGAGGAGGACGGGCAGCCGGAGCAGGCGCCGTGCATCGCCAGATAAACGGTGCCCTTGTCAAAGCCACGGTAGACGATATCGCCGCCGTCGCGCGCCACCGCCGGGCGCACCCGCGTCTCGATCAGATCCTTGATCTGGTCGACGATGTCGGCATCCGCCGGATCGTCGGAAAAGTCGTCGTCGATGGCGATCCCCGCCGCGCTGCCGCCCGCGAACAGCGGCGCGCCGCTGGCGAAATGATCGAGCAGCACGCCGAGCACCTGCGGCTTGGCATCGCGCCAATCCGCCCCCGGCGCGACCGTGACCGAGACGAAGTCGGACCCGAAGAACACGCCCGTCACGTCGCCCAGGCTGAACAGCGCCGATGCCAGCGGGGAGAGCGCCGCCTCCTCCGGATCGGCGAAATCGCGCGTGCCGCCGCTCATCACCGGCTGGCCGGGAAGGAACTTCAGGGTCGCCGGATTGGGCGTCGTTTCTGTCTCGATCAGCATGAGATGCATGTGGCGCGCGCGCGCGCCGAGCGCAAGGCCCGCATCGCCGCGCCCATGGGGCGGATTGTTGACACGCCCCGGCCAAGGCGGCCAAGGGAGCGCCGAGCGGAAGGGCAGCCGATGAAGGAATGGGTGGAGGCCGAGTTCGCCGCATGGCGGGGCTTCAGCCGGGATCGCGATCAGATAGAGGCGGAGCTTGGCGAGCTCAGCCTTCAGGACGCATCCGTCTTTCTCTTCCGCGTCGCCGACGGCGACGTCGCCATGCTGCCCCGCGCCGAGACCGACGCCACGCGCCACGTCTCCAGCCTGGGCCTGGACATACGCGCGCATCAATATCTGCGCATGTTCCGCGATGCCGTCCGCTTCTTCGGCGTGGGCGGATCGGCGACCTTCGCCGTCTCCATGCACGATGCCTTTCCGGGCAAGACCGATCTGCCGCTATTCTGCTACCAGCAGAAGCTCGGCTCCCGTTACATCCTGCTGCCCGACATCGATTTCCCGCAACATCTCTTCTACTCGGACGAGCGGGCGAAATATTTCGACGGCCGCCCGTTCGCCGCGAAGCAGCGGTCGGCCATCTTCGTCGGCTCGACCACGGGCGACTATCTGACGGCCGAGCATGTGCGCGAACTGCGCACGCCCCGCCTGCGCGCGGCGGTGCGTTTTCGCGATCACCCGCGGATCACGTTCCACCTGCCGCAGATCGTCCAGTGCGATTCGCCCGAGACGGTGGCGATGGTCGAGGCGCTGGATGTGAAGGGCAGCCCGCTCGACTGGCATGGCCAGTATGAGCATCGCTTCCTGATCTCCGTCGACGGCAACGGCGCCACCTGCTCGCGCGTCTACCTGTCGCTCAACAGCAATTCCGTTCTGCTGAAATATGCCTCGCCCTATCAGCTCCATTATTTCCGTGGGCTGGTGCCGTGGCGGCACTATGTGCCGGTCGCGCGGGACGAGGACATACTGGACCTGATCGACAATCAGGATCGCCACGAGGCGCTGTTCGCCGACATCGCCGTGCAATCCAAGGCCTTCGCGCGGCGCCATCTCTCCCGCCTCAGCCTGCTCTGCTACACCGCCCGGCTGCTGGCCGAATATGTGTGCATGTTCGGGGACGGCACGCGCACGCAGGTCGCCGAACTGGACCTGGCTTATGACAGCTATACCCATCTGGGCGGCACCGGCACGGCCTGGACCACGCCGGGCGACTGGGCCGGCGGCGGGTGGATCGAGGGCTTCGCCATCGTGCCGCAACATGGCACCAGCGGAGACTTGCGCTACCACGGCCTCTACGCCGACGGCAGCGCCACGGCGCCCTGCGTCACCGAGCAGTTCTGCGGCACCTGCGGTCAGAGTCGCCCGCTGTTCGGCATCCATATCGATCGCGGCGGCCGTGCGGCGAAAAACACGGCGTCTCACGACATCGTCTACAAGGCGCGCTTCGCCGACGGGTTCGAAAGCGAGGAGGTGCCACTGGGACAGACGATCGCGCGGGATGCGCCGCTGACCGGCTTCCTCCTCCGCACCACGCCCGCCGCGCCGCGCCGCGGCATCGCCGGCATGCTGGACGGGGCCTTGCCCTGGCGGCGCAAGCGCGCTATCTGACCCACGCGTCGGTGGTGCGATATCGCTCCATCCGGACCTGAGCAGCGTGATCTCCCGTCGCCTCCACATGGCGGGCCGGCTCTGCCCCTCGGACGCAACCAGCCCAGGGCTTCCCCTTTCACGCGGGTCGTCACTTACGAACCCGCTTGCGCCGACATCCTTTTCCGGGGCGGCGCTGCGCAGATTTGCGAAAGATCTTTCATGACCAGATTCACCGACCTCGGCTTGTCCGAGCCGCTCCAGCGCGCGCTTGCCGCAAAGGGCTATGACGTGCCGACGCCGATCCAGGTGCAGGCAATCCCGCCGCTGCTGGAAGGCCGCGATCTGTGCGGCATCGCCCAGACCGGCACCGGCAAGACCGCCGCCTTCGCGCTGCCCTCGCTCGATTATCTCGCGAACAACCTCAAGCACCGGCCGCCTGGCGGCTGTCGGATGCTGGTGCTCTCGCCCACGCGGGAACTGGCGAGCCAGATCGCCCAGTCGTTCACCGAATATGGCAAGTTCCTGCGCCTGTCGGTGGCGACGGTGTTCGGCGGCGTGCCGATCGGCAAGCAGATCCGTCAACTGGCGGGCGGCGTGGACATCCTCGTCGCGACGCCCGGCCGCCTGCTCGACCTGATCGACCAGCGCGCGCTCAGCCTCAAATATGTCGAGATCTTCGTGCTCGACGAGGCGGACCAGATGCTCGACCTGGGCTTCATCCACGCGCTGAAGCGGATCGATACGATGCTGCCGAAGAAGCGCCAGAGCCTGTTCTTCTCCGCCACCATGCCCAAGACGATCGCGGACCTCGGCGATCGCTTCCTCAGCGATCCGGTCAAGGTCTCGGTCGCGCCGCAATCGACCACGGCGGAGCGCGTCGAGCAGTTCGTCACCTTCTGCAATGCCGGCGAGAAGCAGGCGCTGCTGACGATGAAGCTGCGGTCCGAGCCGATCGACCGGGCGCTGATCTTCTCCCGCACCAAGCATGGCGCGGATCGGATCGTGAAGCATCTGAACGCCGCCGGCATCGCCGCGATGGCGATCCACGGCAACAAGAGCCAGCCGCAGCGCGAGCGGGCGCTCGGCATGTTCCGCACGGGCGAGATCAAGATCCTCGTCGCCACCGACATCGCCGCGCGCGGCATCGACATCGGCGGCGTGAGCCACGTGTTCAACTTCGAACTGCCGAACGTGGCCGAGCAATATGTCCACCGCATCGGCCGCACCGCGCGCGCCGGCGCCAGCGGCATCGCCATCGCCTTCGTGGCTGACGACGAGAAGGCGTATCTGCGCGGCATCGAGAAGCTGACTCGAGTGAAGCTGGCCGTGGTGCCGCTGCCGGACAATTTCCTCGCGGAAAAGGCCAAGCTGCCCAAGCCCGCCGCTTCCGACGAGCGCCCCGCCCGCCGGCCTGACGACCGTGGCGGCCATCGCGGCGCGGGCGATCGCGCCGCACCCGGCGAGCGCACCTATGCGCCGCGCCGCCGCGGCAGCGTAGGCCGCCACGCCGGCGCCGTCCGCAAGACGGGCAGCCGCTGAGGGCATGCCGGTCCGTCGCGGGCGCACACCCGCGCCGGACCGGCGGACTACCAGGCGATGCCGAGCGCCGTCGCCGTATCGCGGCCGACGATGCCGTCCTCGACCAGCCCGTGCCGCGCCTGGAAGGCGCGGACCGCCTCGTCCGTCTTGTCGCGGAACTCGCCGTCGATCTGGCCGGGATCGAGGCCGGCTGCGGCCAGCGCCTGCTGGATCTGGCGGACGACCGCGACCAGCATGTTCCCCGCGCCGAAGCGGTAGAGCCTCTGCGGCGGCACCGAAGAGGCTGGATACGGCCCGCGGATCGTCAGCCCGATCGGAGCGGAGCCGGCCCATGCGAACAGCCATCGCGCATCAGGCGGCTCAAGGTGGATGCACCCGTGCGACGGCACCGCGGCGCTGCCCTCGTGGAACGCGCAGGCCTCGTCCTGCTTGAAGAACAGAGCGAACGGCATCTTCGCGCCGCCATGCGGTTTCGGGTAACTATGGCTTACATAATCGCGACAGCGCTTGGTCGGTGAAATCGACCCGTCCTCGAACATGGGTGTCCTGTGCCCCTGCCGCCCGATCGCGAAGTTGGTGATGGTGCGCACCACCGCGTCATATTCGAAGATGTCGATGCGGAACTTGGCGAGATCGACGAAGATCGAGCGTTGCATGGCTGCCTCCACTGGAGTCGCGACCGGCTTCATTTACGGACGCGTCCGCTCCTCCTGTCAATGCGATGCCCGTGTGCGGCGCCGCGCGCGCCGACGGTGACAAAGGCGGCGGGAATGGCTAGGCAGATCACCCGCTCCGCTGGTGCCCGCCGCCGATGACCGACCGCACGATCTGGCTGTTCTGGGAAGGGCCGCGCCCCCCGTTCATCGATCTGTGCATCGAGACGATCCGCCGCCACCACCCGGACGCGGTACTGCTGGATCGCGCCGGTTTCGAGCGTCTGCGCCGCCACGACCGCGACCTGCCGATCGACGGCCTCTCGCTCAACCACCTCTCCGATTATGTCCGCGCCTATCTGCTGACCTTTCACGGCGGCCTCTACCTCGATGTGGACTGCATCCTGCTGCGTCCGCTCGGCCCGCTGCTGGACATGGCGGCGGTGCACGGCTTCGTCGGCTATCGCGAGCCGCAGGGTTATATGAGCTGCAACTTCATGGCCGCCCGCATGGGCGACCGGGTGGCGCGCGATCATTACGCCCGTGTCGCCGCCCGCATCCGGCAGGGGGCGCCGTTCCGCTGGCTGGATCTCGCCTCCGTGCAGATGGAGGCGGCCATCGCCGCCCATGGCGGCCACGCCTTGCTTCTGCCTACCGCCGCGATCATGCCGCTACCTTGGCAGGACATGATCGCGCTGCTCGCCGAGCGCGACGACGATCGGCACGACGCCCTGTTCCCCGCAGACAGCTGGACGATCATGCTCTCGAACGGGATGATCAACTATGAGCCGATGACCCGGCCCATCGCCACCATGCCGCACCGGCGCCTGCTGGGCGACCGCATCTACCTCGCCTACCTGCTCCGCCGCGCGCTCGGTCTGCCGCCGCGCGACGGCGGCGTCGCCCGCCCCCTGCGGCACGGCCTGAACCCGGCCGCGCCCCCCCTCGCGACGACGATGCGCTTCGTTCGGGGCTGAGAGCGGTCGCACCTCGGCGCGGATGAGCCACCGTTTCGTGCTGCCGGATCCGATCGCTGCTATGACAATCGCGGGTGAGGCGCGAACGCCGCTCCGATCACACCGCGCAGGCCGGAGTGCGCCTGTGATTAAGCGATCTCCGATACGCGAACGGCGCCCGAGAAACGAACGACGCCCGATACAGGCCTCGCTACAGGCACCGCCTGACACGCGAACGGCGCCGGCATCGCTGCCGGCGCCGTTCAACATCCGACCGAAGCGATCAGAAGTTGCCGTAGGCCTCGTTGCCGATGAAGCCCATCTTCTCGACCTGCGCACGCTTGGTAACGGCGAGGACATTGTCCACCACGTCGTAGCGCGCCTGCGGATCAGGCTGCAGATGCAGCTCCGGCACGGGGTTCATCGACTGGGTGAGGTCGAGATACTGCTTCAGCGTCGTCAGCTGGACGGGCGTGCCGTTCCAGAAGACGGTGCCGGCCGGATCGATCGTGACCTTGTTCTTCACCGGATCGATCGGCGGCGGCGTGGTGTTGTTCTGGTCGTTCACCGGCAGATCCAGCTTCACCGCGTGGGTCTGCACCGGGATGGTGATGATGAACATGATCAGGAGCACCAGCATGACGTCGATCAACGGCGTCGTGTTGATGTCCATCATCGGCTCACCTTCGGTGGTGCTCGCTGCCATTGCCATGATGATTACTCCTCAAACAGATCGCGTCGGACGATGGCCGCGCCAGGCGACGCAGTCGATCACAGACGCTCGGTACGATAGCCGGCCGGCGGTTCCGAAATGAAGCCCACGCGGGCGAAGCCGGCGCGCTGCATCGTGAACACCGCGCCGCCGATGCAGCGATAGGGCGTCTTCACGTCGCCGCGGATATGTGCCTCGGGCAGCTCGATGCCGGCGGCCGTCGGGCCACCCTGCTTGTCGATCTCCAGCCGCAGCTTGGCCACCGCGCGATCCAGCAGTTCCTGCGCGTTCACCCGCGTCAGGCCCCAGTAGACCTCGCACTCGCCGCTCGGGCTCGCCTTGATCGAGAGCGAGACGTTCTCGGGCTTGGTCGTGGTCGGCTCGAACGCGACCTTCGGAATTTCCATCGGGACCGTCTGGATGACGACGGGCACCGTGATCAGGAAGATGATGAGGAGCACCAACATGACGTCGACGAGCGGCGTCGTGTTGATGTCCGACATCGGTGCGCCGTCTTCTCCCGGTCCCGCACTCATTGCCATGGGGTAAGATCCTATCTGTGCGCTGAAACCAGTACGGTCTGCGACTTGGCGGTCCGGTCTGCGGCTTGGATGGCCAGCCCGGGCCGGGTCGATGATGCCGGGGGGGCGGCGCAGCGCCGCCCCCCCGGCCGTCATGGCTTAGGGCTTCGGGTTCGGCGCGATGGCGGCCGAGCCGGTCTTCAGCGCCGGAGCCGGCGCGCGGCCGGCGACGACCGGCTTCAGCGCGCCGCCCGAGACCATGTAGCCGTGCAGGTCGTTCGAGAAGGCGGCCAGCTGCTCGGCCACCACCTTGTTGCGGCGGATCAGCCAGTTGTAGCCGAGCACCGCGGGCACCGCCACGGCCAGGCCGAGCGCGGTCATGATCAGCGCCTCGCCGACCGGGCCGGCGACGGCGTCGATCGACGCCTGACCGGCCGAACCGATCTTGATGAGCGCGCGGTAGATGCCGATCACGGTGCCGAACAGGCCGACGAACGGCGAGGTCGAGCCGACCGTGGCGAGCACGGCCAGGCCGTTGCCGAGGCGGGAGTTCACCAGGCCCTGGCTGCGGTTCAGCGAGGTCAGCAGCCAGTCATGCTGGTCGACCGGGTCGAGCAGCTTGGTGTGCTCGTCCTGGGCGCGCAGGCCGTCGTCGACGATCTGGCGGTAGGCCGAGTTCTTCTCGAGCTTGGCGGCGCCCTCCTTGAGGGTCGGCGTACCCCAGAACTGGGTGCGCGCGCGCTTGGCCTGGTTGAGGATCTTCTGCTGCTCGATCAGCTTGGTGAACATGATGTACCAGGACGCCGCGGACATGATCACCAGGATGATGAACACGGTCCAGGCGATGGTGCCGCCCTGCTCGAGAGCGGCCATCAGGCCATACGGGTTGTCGCCGGCCGGTGCTGCGGGGGTAGCCATTTGGGGGAAGTCCTCTTCTTAATCGGTGCGGTGAGAAGAAGGCCGGGCCACCTTGCGGCAGCGCCGGCCTCCGGGATCATTCCTTCGGGATCTGCCAGCGTACCCGGCGGCTGAAGCCGCTGGACGCGATCGCGGTGCCCGCCGAGTCAAGCGCCGGCTTGTAACGGCCGCGACGCGTGATGTTCTTGCAGGCGGCGTCGTCAAGCTCGGGAGAGCCGCTCGACGCGGTCACGTGGCAGTTCACCACCTTGCCGGTCGCATCGACATCCCATGCGACGCCGGAGACGCCCTCCGTACCCTCACGCAACGCGCGGGACGGATAATCCTCGGTCGTCACCCAGCTGGAACTGTTGCCACGCTCCTGGGCACGCGCCTGAAGGGCGGGCTTCGGCGGCGGCGGCGGCGCGGGGGGCGCCGTGGGCGTGATGACCGGGGCGGCCGGCGCCTGCGGCACCGTCACGATGGTCGGCGTGCTCACCGTCGGCGCGCTGACGATCGGCGGCGGGGCCACCATGGGCGGCGGCTCCACCTTCGTCTCAGGCGGCGGGGGTGGCGGCTTCTCCTCGGGGGGTGGCGGCTCCTCCGCCACGTCGAAGACCTTGGTATCCGTCGCGACCTTCTTGATCACGTTGTACGCAAGGCCCGTGATGAACGCGTAGCCCAGCAGAGCGTGCAACAGGACGACGAGCCCTATCGACACCATCTTGCGGGTGCTCATCGCAGGTTGATCAGCGTATGACATTCAGGAAGACACTCCCTCCGTTCCGCAAGCCCTAGATTTCGATGACTGGCGGGTCATCAGCTAAAAATCCGTGCGACCCGTTTTGCTATGGTTTCAGCGGGTCGAGGCCAGTTTCTATCGCGAGCCCCCGGAGGACGCAATTGCTTTGTCAGCGACTTGAATAAGGCGTTTACCCCATGCCAAGAGCTAGGTTGACGCGGTCGCCGCCTCCCCCTTCCCTTCCGGCCAACGGAGCCCTCCCATGCGCCATCGCCTGTTCCTGCCGAGCCTCGCGGCGCTGATGGCGCCGCCGGCGCTCGCGGCCGCGCCGGTGCCGCCGCCGGCCGCCGCCCCGCCCTTCACCTACGCCGACCTCACCGATCTTGCCGCCGCGTCGCCGGTGGTGGCGGACGTGCTGGTGACGCGCGCGACCCGCATCAAGGGCGATCAGGCGGCGGGCGTGGCGCCCGGCCGCGTGCGCTTCTACGTGGAGGCGGCGGTGCAGTCGCTGGTGCGCGGCGCGCAGGGGCTGCCGGGCCAGGTCAGCTGGCTGGTCGATCTGCCGCTCGATGCGCGCGGGCGCGTGCCGAAGCTGCCGAAGAAGGCGCGGCTGCTGCTGCTGGCGACCACGGCCGGCGCGCGTCCGGGCGAGCTCCGCCTCGCCGCCCCCTACGCCCAGTTCGCCTGGACGCCGGAGCTGGACCAGCGGCTGCGCGCCATCCTCACCGGCCTCACCGCCGCCGATGCGCCGCCGCGCGTCACCGGCATCGGCAACGCCTTCCACGTGCCCGGCGCCCTGCCCGGCGAGAGCGAGACGCAGATATTCCTGAAGACGCGAGACAATCGGCCGATCTCGCTCAACGTGCTGCGCCGCCCCGGGGAGCAGCCGCGCTGGGCGGTGGCGCTCGGCGAGATCGTGGACGAGGCGGCCGGGCCGCCCGCGCGCGACACCCTGCTCTGGTATCGCCTCGCCTGCTTCCTGCCCGGCACCCTACCGGACAGCGCCACCGCCGAGCTGTCGCCCGCCGACGCCGATGCCGCGCGGGAGGATTATGCGTTCGTGGTCACCGCCCTCGGCGCCTGCGCGCGCAACTATGCGGCCGGCTGAGCGGCAGGGCCTAGAAGGACGCTATCTCCACGCCCACGGCGGCGCAGTCCGGATAGACGTCCGGCTTGCGGGCGGAGACGCGCAGCCGCACCACGCCGGCGCGCGCCGCGATCAGCGCGTAGATCTCGCGCACCAGCGTCTCCTGCAGGTTGAAGCGGCGGCCCTGCACCATGCGTCCGATCTCCGTCCGCAGGAAATCATAGTTCCACGCCGCCGCCGCCGTGTCTTCAGAGGCGAAGGCGTGATCGTCCACCCACACCTCCACCGAAACGAGCAGCCGCTGCGGCCGGCCGACCTCGAAATCGTGGAAGCCGATATCCACCGGCAGGTCGAAGTCGGTCAGGAAGATGCGGTGGGTGGCCGGGCGGAGCCGATCCGGCACCATGCCGTCCAGCGGCGGGGTTTCGCTTGGCGTGGTCATCGGTCTGCCTTCTCGGGAATCGTCAGGAACTGGACGTCGCGCGGCAGCGCGAGGAAGCGTTGGCCGGCATCGAGCGTGATCGTCTGCCCGGTCAGCACCGGCGAGGCCACGATGAAGCGCAGCGCGCGCACGATATCGGCGATCTCCACGCCGCGGCCCAGCGGGTTCAGCGCGTGGACGGCGGCGAAATTGCTCTCGCTCTGCGGGCCGGAGACGAGCGTGACGGCGGGCGCTACCGCGCACACGCGGATGCCGCGGCCGGCCAGCGCGCGGGCGGCCAGCTCGGTCACGCCGGCGAGGCCCATCTTGGCGACGGTGTAGCTGAAGAAATCGGTGTTCGGCGACGCCAGCTTGGCATCGAGCAGATTGACGACGAGGCCCGCCGCCCCCGCCGGCACGGCCGCCGCAAAGGCCTGGGTCAGCAGTGCCGGCGCGCGCAGGTTCACCGCCATGTGCATGTCCCACCGCGCGGCATCCAGATCGCCGAAGGAATCGGCCTCGAACGCGCTCGCATTGTTCACCAGCAGCCCCGGCGGCGGCATGCCGGCGGCAGCCGCCAGGATCGCTTCGGCGGCGCCCGGATCGGCGAGTTCGGCCTCGATCACCCGCGCGGCGGGAAGCTCGGCGGCCAGCGCCTCTGCCTCATGCTCGGATCGCCGGCAGTGGATCAGCACGTGCCAGCCGTCCTCGGCCAGCGCCCGCACGATGGCGCCGCCGATGCGGCGCGCGCCGCCGGTGACGATCGCGGTCCGGGGCGCGGTACGGGGGGAGCCGAATTCCGGGGTCATCGTCCGCCCCTAGCCGCTGCCCGAAAAACGGGCAAGCCGAGCCGAACGGGAGAGGCGCGTGGGCGCCGATCGCTTTTCCCGCGCTTATCCACAGCTTCTCCCCAGCCGGCGGGGATAAGCCCGCTCGCCCGTCCGCGTCGCGCCGGAACCATCGCCGCAGCCGCCACACCGTTTGCCTTCCGCCTTACGGCCGCTGCCGCAGCGTTTGATCCGGTCGCACCGGATCGCCGCTCCCGCCTCAGTTTGTTTGTTGCACTTTCCGCGGCGACGGGTGTTCCACCCGCCTCAAAACCGCTCTAGAGGCGCGGGCGTTCGGCGTCTGGTGCGCCATCGCTCCGGAGACCGCCTTGCCTATGATCGTCCCGCTCGGGCAGGCCGATCCCGCGGCCGTGGAGACCCTGCTGGACGAGGCGTTCGGTGCGGACCGGCACCGCCGCACCGCCTACCGCCTGCGGCAGGGCGTCGCGTGGCTCCCCGCGCTCTCTTTCGCCGCGATCGAGGATGGCGGGCTGGTCGGCACGATCCAGTGCTGGCCGATCGCCTTGTCGCCGGCCGCCGGCCCCCCGCGGCCGATCAACCTCGTCGGCCCGGTCGCGGTGCAGCCGGGGCGCCAGCGGGACGGGCTCGGCCGGCGGCTGATGCAGGCGATGCTCGATGCCGCCGGCGATCGCGCCGATTTGGTGCTGATCGGCGATCCCGAATATTATGGGCGCTTCTTCGGCTTCACCGCCGATGCGACGGGCGGCTGGTCCGTGCCCGGCCCGGTCGAGCGGCACCGGCTGCTGGCGCGGCTGCGGCCCGGCGCGTCCGACTGGCCCGTCGTGGCGGCGCTCGGCCCGCCACTGCCGCCGGCGCTGGCGGCAGCCGGCTGAGCGTCGCCGCCCGCATCGGCTTGTCCCGCCGGCCGGGTCTGGCTAAGCGGTGGCCATGCCCGAGAGCCAGCGCCTGCCGTCCGATCTGACCACCCTGTCGCTGGCCGAGATCGCCCAGGCGGCGGCCGAGCGGCGCCTGCCGCCGGTCGACCAGTGGCATCCCGAGCGGGTGGCGGACAGCGCCATGCGGATCGACCGCGACGGTGGCTGGCATCACGAGGGCGCACCGATCCAGCGTCCGGCGATGGTGCGACTCTTCTCCTCGATCCTGCGGCGCGAGGCGGATGGCGGCTACGCCCTCGTCACCCCGGTCGAGCGGCTGGCCATCGTCGTGGAGGACGTGCCGTTCGTCGCCGTGGAGGTGAAGACCGAGGGCGTCGGCCCGACGCGCCGCCTGGCCTTCCGCCTGAACACGGACGAGGTGGTGATCGCCGGCCCGGCCCACGCGCTGCGCTTCGTGCCCAGCGGAGACGGCACCCTGCCCTATCTGCACGTGCGCGCCGGGCTGGAGGCGCGGCTGGCCCGCGCCGTCTACTACGAACTGGCCGAGCACGCGCTGGACGAGGGCGCGGAGCCTGCCGGGCTGTGGAGCGACGGCGCCTTCTTCGCGTTCGACATGGACGGATGAAGCCAGCGGACGAAGGGCTGCTGGCGGATCGCCTGCGCACCGCGCTGGCGGAGGGATCGCGGCGCGACGCCACGCTGCTGCAGGGCGACGTGCGCGACGCGGATCTGACGCGCGCGCCGGTGTGGGTGCCGGCGGCGGTGCTGGTGGCGGTGGTCGATCGGCCCGATCCAGGCGTGCTGCTGACCTTGCGCAACGCATCGCTGCGCAAGCATGCCGGCCAGATCGCCTTTCCCGGCGGCCGCGTCGATCCGGAGGATGACGGCCCGGTGGCGGCGGCGCTGCGCGAGGCGGAGGAGGAGATCGGCCTGCCGCGCGGGCGGGTGGAGGTGATCGGCACGGCCGATCGCTACCGCACGATCACCGGCTACGAGGTGACGCCGGTGATCGGCGTGATCGCCCCCGATATCCCGCTCACCCCCCATGTGGCGGAGGTGGCCGATATCTTCGAGGTGCCGCTCGCCTTCCTGCTCGAGCCCGCCAACCAGCTGCGCCAGGCGGTGGAGTGGCAGGGCAGCGAGCGGCATTATTTCGAGATTCGCTGGCACGATCGCCGCATCTGGGGCGCCACGGCGGCGATGATCGTCAATCTCGCTCGCCGGCTGGCGCTGCCGGCATGATCCTGCCCGACGCCGCGTGGCGCACGCGCGAGGGGCTGCCCGCGCTGCTGGACGCGCTGGGTGCCGGCGCGGGCCTCACCCGCTATGTCGGCGGGGCGGTGCGCGACACGCTGGCCGGGCGGGAGGTGATCGACATCGATTGCGCCACGGTGCTGCCGCCCGCCGCCGTGGCCGATCGCATCGCCGCCGCCGGCTTCCGCGCGGTGCCCACCGGCATCGCTCACGGCACGGTCACGGCGGTGCTGCCGAAAGGCCCGGTGGAGATCACCACGCTCCGCCGCGACGTCTCCACCGACGGGCGGCGCGCCACCGTGGCCTTCACCGACGACTGGCGCGAGGATGCGGCGCGGCGGGATTTCGCGATCAACGCCCTCTCGGCCGATCCGGCGAGCGGCGCGATCTTCGACTATTTCGGCGGCCTGGACGATCTCGCCGCCGGCCGCGTCGCCTTCATCGGCGATCCGCTGCGTCGCATCGCCGAGGATCACCTGCGCATCCTCCGCTTCTTCCGCTTCCACGCGCGCTTCGGCGCGGGGTCGCCCGATGCCGCCGGGCTGACCGCCTGCGCCGCGCGCGCCAACGACCTGATGGCCCTCTCACGCGAGCGGATCGCCGACGAATTGCTCAAGCTGCTCGCCGGCCACGATCCCGCGCCCACGCTGGCGCTGATGGTGACGCACCGCATCCTGAACGCGGTGCTGCCGGAGATCGACCGGACCGGCGTCGATCGCCTGGCCCGGCTGGTGCGACGGGAGGCCGCGCTCGGCATCGCGCCCGCCGCGCTGCGCCGGCTGGGCGCGCTGCTACCCCCCGATCCGGCGATCGCGCGCGCCGTGGCCGAGCGGCTCAAGCTCTCCCGGGCGGCGCAGGCGCGGCTGGCCGATGCCGCCGCGCCGGCCGACGCCCGCACCGATCGCCTGCCCCAGCTCGCCTACCGGATCGGTGCGGATGCCGCCGCCGACTGGGCGCTCACCGCCGGCGAGGCGGCGACGCTGGCGCCGCTCGCCGGCTGGCGGCGGCCGCGCCTGGCGATCGGCGGCGGCGATCTGATCGCGCTCGGCCTGCCGCGCGGCCCCATCGTCGCCGCCACCCTCCAGGCGATCGAGCGGGAGTGGCTGGAGGCCGGCTTCCCCGGCGAGGGCTGGCAATCCGATCGCGCCCGCGCGGCGGTGGATCAGCTGTTGCGCGAGAGCCAGTAGGCCAGCGCGGCGTCCGCGCTCAGCGGGCGGGCGAAATAATAGCCTTGCCCCATCGTGCAGCCGAGCGCCGCCAGCGTCTGCGCCAGCTCGGCCGTCTCCACCCCCTCGGCCGTCGTCGCCATGCCCAGCGCATCGGCCAGGCTCAGCACCGCGCGCACGATCGCCACCGAATCGCGATCCGCCAGCATGCCGCTGACGAAGCTGCGGTCGATCTTCAGCATGTCGATCGGCAGCTTCTGCAAGTAGGCGAGCGAGGAGTAGCCGGTGCCGAAATCGTCCATCGCGATCGTCGCGGCGAGATCCTTCAGCCCCTGCAGCGTCCGCGTCGCATTTTCCGGATCGCCGATGATCGCGCTCTCGGTCAGCTCCAGCGTCAGCCGCTCGCCGCCGATGCCCGGCCGCGCCAGCACGGCCTTGACCGCCGCCACCACATCGTCGCGCGCCAGCTGGATGGCGGAGACGTTCACCGCGACATGGGCGTTCAGCGACGTGGCGGTCGCATCGTCCCAGTCCGTCAGGGTCCGCACCGCCGCGTCCAGCGCCCACCGGCCGAGCGGGATGATCAGGCCCGATTCCTCCGCCACCGGGATGAACTCCACCGGGGAGATCGCGCCGCGCGTCGGATGCTCCCAGCGCGCCAGCGCCTCGAAGCTCGATACCCGGCCGCTACCCAGATCGATCAGCGGCTGGAAGGCGAGGCTCAGATCGCCATTCTCGATCGCGCGGCGCAGCTCCGTCTCAAGGCTCAGTCGGCGCCGCGCCGCGCTCACCTCGCCATGGCGGTAGATCTCGATCCGGCCGGATTGCTTGGCTCGCTTCAGCGCCAGCTGGGCGTTGCGGATCAGATCCTCCGCATCCGCCACCAGCTCGTTCACCAGCGCGCAGCCCACCGCGCAATCGATGCGGATCTCCAGATCGGAGAGGCGGAACGGCGCCGCCATCGTCGCCTGCAATCGCCCCGCCGCGACCAGCGCGTCGTCGCCGCCGCTATCGCTCAGGCGGAAGAGGATGGCGAACTCGTCGCCGCCGGTACGCGCCAGCACGTCGCCGCCGCGCAGCGTCCTGAGCAGGCGGCGGGCGACCGTGATGATCAGCTCGTCGCCCGCGAGCGAGCCCATGCTCTCGTTGATGCGGCTGAAGCGGGTGAGATCGATCACCAGAACCGCGATGCGGGGGGTGCCGTCCGCCTCCGCGATCGCCTGCTCCACCGCCTCGTTGAAGGCCACCCGGTTCGGCAGCCCGGTCAGGCTGTCGTGCAGCATGCCGGCGCGCAGCGACCGCGCATTCTCCACCTCCGCCGTGCGATCGACGAGCGAGAGGATGCAGCGGCGCTCCTGATCGGCGGACGTCGTCAGCCGGGCGAGGCGCACGACGAAATGGTGCCCGCCGATCGGCCCGCCATCGTGCCAGTCGAACTGGGTGGCGGCGTGATCGGTGAGCAGGAAGGCGCGCACGCTGCTGCGCAACGGCTCGCGCTCGATCAGCGGGCGCAGGTCGGCCACGGCATCCGGTCGCGCGCCGCGCGGCGGGGTTACGGCGGCGCTGTCCAGCAGGTCATACTGCTCGTTGGCGGCGACGATCATCGGCGCGCCTTCGAGATCCACGACGATCGCGGCCGCGATCGGCAGCGCGTTCAGATAATCCTGGCGCGCGGATATGATCATCTGGGCGATGGCGTCCATCGGCACCGTCGCGCCGGCGGCAAAGGACGGGTGCGCCGGCGAACCGATCTCGTTCAGTCCTGGCCTGCCGCGGTGCATGATGTCGGGCGATACGTCATTGCGGTTAATTGTTTGTTGGCATTGAACCCGTTCGCGAGGAACCTCGCCGCTCAGCCGGCGAAGCGATTGCTCCGCGGAAAGCCGACCGGCGGCATGCGCCCGGTGGCGCCGCGCGCCACGCGCCACGGAGTCAGGTCCGCTTCGGTGCGAACTCTCCCGCTCTCGCCGCCCATCGCCCAGCTCAGCCCGCGCTCGAAGCGGAAGGTCAGCGCGTCGGCCATGCCGCCCTCGCGATACTTCTGCAGCTGCACGCCCTGCCCGCGCGCCATCTCCGGCAGCTCGTCCAGCGGGAACACCACCAGCTTGCGATTGTCGCCGACGATCGCGACATAATCCTCGTCGCCGGCGATCGGCCGCACGATCTTCAGCTTCGCGTCCGCCCGGACGTTCACCACCTGCTTGCCCTTGCGCGTCTCGGCGAGCAGCTCGCTGCTCCGCGCCACGAAGCCGCGTCCGTCGGAGGAGACCAGCAGCAGCCGGGCCGCGGGCTGCGCGGCGAACAGGGCGACCGGCGCCGCGTCGCCCTCCAGATCCACCATCAGCCGCACCGGCTCGCCGAAACCGCGTCCGCCCGGCAGGCGATCGGCGCCCAGTGTATGAAAGCGACCATTGTCGGTGGCGAGCAGCAGCTTGTCGGTGGTCTGCGCGTGGAAGGCGAACAGCGGCCCGTCGCCCTCCTTGAACTTCGCCGCCTCCGCCTGATCGAGCGCGACATGGCCCTTCATCGCGCGGATCCAGCCGCGCTGGGAGAGGATCACGGTGATCGGCTCGCGATCGATCATCGCCTCCAGCGGGATATCGCGGGTGGGCGCCGCCTCCTCGATCAGCGTCCGCCGCCGGCCGAGCGGCGTTTCCGGGCCGTAGCGCTCGCGCAGCTTCGCCAGATCGCGCTTCAGCCGGTTGCGCTGCTTTAGCGGCGAATCGATGAGCTCGGCCAGCGTCTTGCGCTCCTTGTCCAGCTTCTCGCGCTCGCCGCGAATCTCCATCTCCTCCAGCTTGCGCAGCGATCGCAGGCGCATGTTCAGGATGGCCTCGGCCTGCCGGTCGCTCAGGGCGAACTCGGCCATCAGCACCGGCTTCGGCTCATCCTCCTGGCGGATGATCTGGATCACGCGATCCAGGTTCAGATAGGCGATCAGATAGCCGTCGAGCAGCTCGATCCGCTCGTCGATGCGCGCCAGCCGGTGGCGGGCGCGGCGCAGCATCACCTCGAACTGATGCTCGATCCAGGCGGCCAGCGCCTCCTTCAGGCTCATCACCCGCGGCGTGCGCTGGGCATCCAGCACGTTCAGGTTCAGCGGGATGCGCGTCTCCAGCTCCGTCATGCGGAACAGGCCGTCCATCAGCACGGACGGATCGACGGTGCGGCTGCGCGGCTCCAGCACGATGCGGATCTCGGCGTCGGATTCGTCGCGCACGTCGGCCAGGATCGGCAGCTTGCGCTCGTTGATCAGCGCCGCGATATCCTCGATCAGCTTGGACTTGCCGACCTGATACGGGATCTCGGTGACGACGATCGACCAGCCGCCGCCCTTCTCCTTCTCCTCATGGTAGCGCGCCCGCACGCGGAAGGCGCCGCGGCCGGTGGCATAGGCCTCCGTGATCGACGCCGCCGGATCCACGATCGCGCCGCCGGTCGGCAGGTCCGGCCCGCGCACGAACTGGGTCAGCATGCGCGGATCGGCGTCGGGCGTGTCGATCAGGTGGGTCGCGGCGTCGATCAGCTCGGCCACGTTGTGCGGCGGGATCGCCGTCGCCATGCCGACGGCGATCCCGCTCGCGCCATTGGCCAGCAGGTTGGGGAACAGGCCGGGGAAGACTTCCGGCTCCTCCTCCTCGCCATTGTAGGTCGGGCGGAAGTCGACCGTGCCCTCGTCCAGCCCGGCCATCAGGTCGCCGGCGGCAAGGGTCAGCTTCGCCTCGGTGTAGCGCATGGCGGCGGCGTTATCGCCGTCGATGTTGCCGAAATTGCCCTGCCCGTCGACCAGCGGGTAGCGCAGCGAGAAGGTCTGTGCCAGGCGCACCATCGCATCGTAGACGGACTGGTCGCCGTGCGGATGGTATTTGCCGATCACGTCGCCCACCACGCGGGCGCACTTCTTGTAGCCGGCGGCCGGATCCAGCCGCAGCAGCCGCATCGCCCACAGCAGCCGGCGGTGGACGGGCTTCAGGCCGTCGCGCACGTCCGGCAGCGATCGCGCGGTGATGGTCGAGAGCGCGTAGACGAGATACCGCTCGCTGAGCGCGCTGTCGAAGGGCGCATCGACGATGCTGTCGAACGGATCGGCGGGCTCGGTCATCGCGCGGCCGATAGCAGGGGCTCGGCCCCATGGAAACCGCGGGCCGGCTGGGCTATGGGGCGGCCATGAAGGATAACGGCATCCTCGCCCGCATCGCCTACGCCGCCCTGGCTCTCTCGATCGCGGCGAACCTGTGGTTCGTCGGGCGGCCCGGCTGGGCGCTGATCCCGGCGATGCTGGCCGGCTGGTATCTGGCGGACATGATGTCCGGCGCGATCCACATGTACATGGATTATCGGCCGTGCCGCCCCGGCGTGGGCCTCGATCGCCTCTATTTCTACGAAGGATCGCGCGAATCGGACGATTATCAGGCGCTGTTCCGCCGGACCATGCGCCGCATCGGCCCGATCGAGCGGCTGGTGTTCGATTTCAAGAACCACCATCCCCGGCCCGATGCGCTCGGCCGGCGGCGGCTGTGGCGGCAGATCGGCTCCACCGTCATCATCGCCACGCTGCCCGCCTCGCTGCTGCTGAACCTGCTGTGCCTCGCCGCGCCGGGGCTGGGGCTGGCCGTGCCGGGCTGGCTCGTCGGCGGGGCGATCAGCTTCCTGATCGGCGGCACCTTCGCGCAATATTTCCACGGCACGCTGCACCGGCCGCACAATCCGTGGTTCGTCCGCGCCATGCGGCGGACGGGGCTGCTGATGACGCCGCAGGCCCACCAGATCCACCACGACACGCTGGCGCGGGATTTCAGCACGAACTGCGGCTGGTCCAACCCGGTGCTGAACCGCCTGTTCAACCACCTCCAGCGGCGCGGCGGCATGGACCGGCGCGGGCTGGAACCGGGCGCCTGATCGTTCCCGTCCTCCCCCGTGACGGGGGGAAGACGGATCATGGCGCTAGCGGTGGCAGGGTCTGCCGCGCTCCCGCTCCACCATTCTGCGGATGGTCCCTCTTCCCGTTCCGGGGAGGAACCTACGGCCGCTCGCTGCCGAAGCGCGCGGCCTGCGCCCGCTTCCACCAGCCGTTCACCAGCGCGCGCGGCGCGCCCAGCCCCAGCCGGTCGGTCGTCGCCTGCCACCCCTCGGTGATCGCCACCAGCCGCGCCGTCGTCGCCGTGGGCGGCAGTTCCACCGCCCAGCCGTTGATCGCGCTCGCGTTCGTCAGCAGCAGGAAGGCGGCGGCGAGGTAGATGGCAGTGGTGGTCCACAGCAGCGGCCGCCCGCCGATCAGCGTGCTGCCGGGCAGGTCGACCGGCGACATCGTCTCGTCGCCGTGCATCAGTCTGGGTTCGTCCGCCACCGTCGCCTCCCTCAGAACTGATAGTAGATGAAGGGCGCGACGCCCTCGAACCGCATCGCGTCGATCAGCAGCACCGTCGCACCCAAGGCCAGGCCCAGCGCCCAGGCCGGCACCCGCCGCGCGCGGATGGCGATGCCCTGCGCCAGATGGTGCGGGCCGAAGTGGATGCCCATGCCGAAGATCATCAGCGCCAGCGCCAGCGGCGTCGTCATCGTGTTCGTCCAGTCGCCCCGCCCGATGCCGCCGAGATAGGCGATCGCGCCGTCGAAGCTGTCGGCGCGGAAGAAGATCCAGCCCAGCGTCACGATGTGGAACGTCACCAGGATCGCCAGCGGCCGGGGCAGCCCCGGCAGGCCGGCCTTGCGCCACAGCGTCTCGATCACCTGCACCGCGCCGTGCAGCCCGCCCCAGATGATAAACGTCCACTTCGCGCCATGCCACAGGCCGCCGAGCAGCATCGTCGTCATCAGGTTGGCGCACTGCCGCGCCAGCCCCTTCCGGCTGCCGCCGAGCGAGATGTAGAGATAGTCGCGCAGCCAGCTGGAGAGGCTGATGTGCCAGCGCCGCCAGAAATCCTGCAGCGAGGCCGCCCGGTACGGCTGGTTGAAGTTGTGCGGGAAGCGGTAGCCCAGCAGCGCCGCCAGCCCGATCGCCATGTCCGAATAGGCGGAGAAGTCGCAGTAGATCTGCACCGCATAGCCGTAGGCGGCGGCGATCAGATCCAGGCTGGAATGGGCGGCGGGATCGAAGAACACCGGATCGACGAGGCCGACCGACAGTTCGGAGGCGACGACCGCCTTCTTGAACAGCCCCCACACGATCAGCAGCAGCCCCATCGTCGCCATGCCGCGATCGAGCCTTGGCCGCGCGGCGAACTGCGGGATCAGGTCCGACGCGCGCACGATCGGCCCGGCCACCAGATGCGGGAAGAAGCTCATCAGCAGCGTCATGTCGAGCAGCGACGCCGCCGGCACCCGCCGGCGGTACACGTCCACCAGATAGGACATGCCCTGGAAGGTGAAGAAGGAGACGCCGACCGGCAGGATGATCGAGAGCAGCGGCAGATCCCGCTCGAAGCCGACGCCGCGCAGCACCAGCCCCACCTGCTCCAGAAAGAAGTCGAAATATTTGAAGAAGCCGAGGATGGCGAGATTGGCGATCACGCCGATCGTCACCAGCAGCTTGCGTCTGCCCTCCCCGTCGCTGCGCGCGATCGCCGCCGCCGTGCCCCAGTTGACGAAGGCGGAGAGGATCAGCAGCGCGACGAAGCGCCAGTCCCACGCGCCGTAGAACACCCAGCTCGCCAGCAGCAGCAGGATCTTGCGCCACTCGTTGTCCCGCGCCACGCCCCACACGACGGCGTAGACGAGGAGGAAGAACAGCCCGAAGGTGAGCGTGGGGAACAGCATTCAGGCGTTGGCCCGCGTGCGGACACCGCCTGCCGTGGCCGACACTAGGACCCTGTTCGGCCGCCCACCCCGCCCCGTGTCGAGCGAAGTCGAGACACCGCTCGCCCATGTGTCGAGCGAAGTCGAGACACCGCCCGCCCATCTGTCGATCGCAGTCGAGACATCGCCCCACCATGTGTCGAGCGAAGTCGAGACACGCGCCGCCGGCCCCTCGACTGCGCTCGGGGAAAGCGCGGCGTCGCGGGTGCGGGCGGCGTCGCCGATGCGGGCGGCGTCGCGGGTGCGGGCGGCACTCACCGCCGGGCCGCCATCGCGCGGTCCAGGTCGGCGGTCAGGCGGTTGGCGATCTCGCGGCCGCCGGCCGAGTTGAAGTGGACATAGTCGCCGCGCATCATCGGCGGCGCGCCCTTCACGAATTTCACCGCCGCGCAGGCCCCGCCCATCCGCGCCTCCCAGTCCCAGAAGGCCACGTTCAGCGATGCGGCGACGCGGCGCTGCACCTCCCGCACGGCGGCGAGACCGGCCGGCGGGAATAGCGGGCTGCCCGCGCGCACGGCCCACGCGGCGGCGCGCGCGCCGCCGCCGGCGGCGCGACCACCGCCGCTACGGGCGCCGCGTCCGTCGCCGCGTCGGGCAGACCCTCGCTCGCGCGCAGGGAGGCCATCACGCCGGCGACACCCTCCAGCGACGGGCGCGGCTGCGGCGGCACGGCCGCGACCGCCACCGGCGGCGGCGCCGGCGTCGCGGCCGGCTCGGCGCAGAATGCGGGCGTCGGCCCCGGGGCGTTCGCCAGCAGCTCGCGCCGCCGCGTCATCGCATCGGGCGCGCCGAACAGCAGGATCGGCACGTTGCCGGCGATGCGCCGCAGCCGGCCGATCTGGGTGCGCAGCGTGATCTCATATTCCTGCGGGCGAAAGATGGGCGAGAAGCCCTCGTTGGTGCCGAACTCCACCACGATCAGGTCCGGCCGGTAGCTGCGCAGCTCCTCCGCCAGCACGGCATCGTCGCTGCGCGCGAAGTGGACCAGCTGCGAGCCGACGACCCCCACGTTGGACAGCACCACCCCGCCCGAATCGCGGAAGGTGGCCCAGGAGGTGATCGTCACCGGGCCGTCATCGGCCGTCACCTCCACGCGGGTCTGCGGCTGGTCGGCGACGATCGTCTTGCACTCGGGCCGGGCGCTCGGCGAATCGAGCACCATCCGCTCCGTGCGGCCGCCGATCGCGATCGTCAGCGTGCCGGCGTCGGGTTCGGAGGCGGCGCACAGGGTGAAGCGATCGAACACCTCGTTGGCGTCCGCCGTCAACGCGATGCGCGCGCCCGGCGCCGTGGAGGTGATGCTGAAGCCGGCCAGGCCCATCATCGGCCGCGGGGGCGCGGAGCCGGCGCCGAACAGCGAGGAGACCCGCCAGCCGGGCGACATCTCCGCCGTCGCCCAGCGCGTCAGATAGCCCTGATAGGGCCGCCCCGGCGGCAGCACGCCGCGCCCGCCGCTGCCGTAGCGGCCCTGCAAAATGTCCCGCCAGCCGCCGGTGATCGTGTCGCCGGCGGTGTGGCTGTCGCCGATCTGGAGGATGTGGACGGGCCGCCGGCCGCGCGTGCGATCGCCCGCCTGCGACAGCTTGGCGAAGAACGGGTCCAGCACGCGCGCATTGCACAGGGTATCGCCGCACCCGCCGGCGGCCAGCAAGGCGGCGGCGGCGACGGCGGCGATCAAGAGGCCGCTCCCGACGCAGGCGCCGGCGCCGCATCCGCCGGGCGCGGCGGGGGGGCGGAGGCGGCCGCCATGCGCCGCGCCGCCGCCACATAGGCGTTGATCCGCGCCACCAGCCCGCGGGTGATGCGGACATAGCCGGCATAGGACATGTGGATGCCGTCGTTCGCCCGCATCAGCTTGCGCTCGCCGTCCGGCCCGTCGGCCAGATAGGGGGAGAACTGGCCGTTCTCGTCCACCGTCATCGATGCCGTCTCGATCCACGGCACGCCCAGCTCGCGCATCTTGCGCTCGTAGAAGGCGTTCATGCCGGCGATGTCGGCGTCGAACTCTGGCTTGCGCATCTTGGGCAGGCCGACCCAGTAGACGGTCGCGCCCTGCGCACGCAGCTCGGCGACGAACCCGTCCACCCGCCTGCCGATGATCTCCTGCCACTCGGGGCTCAGCAGGGCGGCGGCGTGGCGGCCGGAAAGCACGCCCTGCGTGTCGTTGGCGCCGAACGAGATCACCGCGACATCCACCGGATTGCCGGAAAGCTGCTCGCGCGCATGCTCCTCCAGGTTCAGGCTCGCATAGCGGGTGAAGCCGGTCGACTGCTGGCTGAACTTGGCGACCTCATAGCCGTCCTTGGCGGAGAGCAGGTGGTACAAAGCGGACCAGATGCCGTCGCCATAGCTGTCGCCGAACACGCCGACGCGCACCTTGCGTCCCTCGGCGATGCTGCGGATCAGGTGCGGCGGAAAGGTCGTCGCACTCTGTTCCGGCAGCGGCACCGGGGCAGCGGGCGGAGCGGGCCGACCGTTGCTCGCGACCTGCGGCGCGGGTGCGGCACTTGTGCCCGTGCCGGTGGAAGGCGGCGGAGGCGCGGTGCCGGGGGTGGCGACCGCGATCGCCGGCGGCACGGGCGCCGTCCGGCTCGCGCCGAAGGCGTAGCCGATCGCCACGCCCGCCGCCACGCCCAGGAACAGCACCGCCGTGCGATCGGCGACGGTCAACAGCGTCCTCATCCGGTATGTCGCATCCCACCGCCGAAAGCGCGGGCCTTAACGCGGCGCCGCCGCGCCTGTCGAGCGTCGAACGCGGCGGGCCGTGCGCCGGATGCGGGCGTTATCGACGGGGCCGGCACATTCTGCTAGCCGCCGCCCTCATCCCGAGCCGGAGCCGGCGTGCCTGAGCAATGACGATCGCGCATTATCTTCTGGCGCCCTGGTGGGCGGCGCAACTGGCGACGGGCGCGAAATCCTTCCGCGACAATCCGCTGATCGGCTCCCGCCGGCTGAACGCGCGCGGGCTGCACGTGTCGCGCGTGCGGCTGGCGCATGCGCTGGCGGAACGGCGGCGGGCGCGGCTGGCGCACCTGATCGATCCGGCCGACCGCGCCGCCTTCGATCGCGACGGCTTCCTCCTGAAGCGCGACTTCCTGCCGGCCGACGCGTTCGCCGCGCTGCGCGACGCCGTGTTCGCCCGCCAGTCTCCCGCGCGGGAGATGGTGCAGGGGGATACGATTACCCGCCGCATCGCCCTCGATCCCGCCTTCCTCGCCGCCGTGCCCGAAGCGCGGGCGCTGCTGCGCCACCCGCTGTGGCGCGGGGCGATCCGCTACGCCGGCAGCTTCGATGCCGAACCGCTGGCCTATGTGCAGACGATCCTCGCCCGCCGCCACGATGCCGCGCCCGATCCGCAGACCGATCTGCACGCCGATACCTTCCATCCGACGGTGAAGGCGTGGCTGTTCCTGACCGACGTGGCAGAGGAGGACGGCCCCTTCCGCTACGTGCCGGGATCGCACCGCCTGACGCCGGGCCGGCTGGCCTTCGAGCGGGAGACGAGCCTGGCCGCGCCGCACGGTGTCGATCGCCTCTCGTCGCGCGGCTCGTTCCGGGTGGCGGAAGCGGCGCTCGCCGGCATGGGCCTGCCGCCCGCGCGAAGCTTCGCCACGCCGGCCAACACCCTGGTGGTGGCGGACACGTTCGGCTTCCACGCCCGCCAGCGCGCCACCCGGCCATCCACCCGCGTGGAGATCTGGGCCTATGGCCGGCGCAACCCGTTCCTGCCGTGGACCGGGCTGGACCTGCTCGGCGCGCCCGGCATCGCCGAGCGGCGCGTGCCGCTGCTGTGGCAGGCGCGCGACGTGCTGGAGCGGATGGTGGGCCAGCCCTGGCGCGACGTCGGCCGCAAGCGACCCTGCGACTCTTGAGCCACACCCGCGCGCCGGGGAGACGGCGCTGTCATCAATGGTCTACCGTTTTGGTAGAAACTAGGCTATGTTGCGCCGCATCATGAGGCGGTTCATGTCTTCACGCGGCAGTACGCCTCCTGTTGTCGCGCCCGGCGCGATCGGCGGCGCGCGGTGAGGATCGCGTGCCCGCCGCTGCTGCGCACGCCGCCGTTCCCCGGCGTGCCCAAGGCGATCGGCGCGATCAGCGCGCCCCGCCCGCCCCAGCCGATCGACGATCGCACCGACGTGGCGGGCATGCTCGACGCCATTCGCACCGCGCGCGTTGGCGGCAGCTTCTGGGCCGTCGCGCCCGATTTCGCCGCCGGCTGCACCGCCGTGCGCGTGGGCGGCGCGCGGCAGGCCCGCGCCCTGGCCGCGCGCGGCGGAGAGCGCGGGATCGTCGCGCTGCTGCCGGTGGCGCACTGGTCGGCCAAGGCGGCGGCGCTGCTGCACGATGCCGGCATCCCGACGGTGGCCGGCGCGTTCGATCCGTGGTCGCTGCTCGATCGCGCCGCCCGCATCGAGGTGCCGGGCGACGACGAGCTCGCCCTGCTCGGGCTCATCGCCGGCATCACCGTGCGCTGCACCGACGACGGCCGTTTCGCCGGCCACGGCCTTACCGAGGATGCGGCCGGGATTGCGGCCAAGCGCCCGGCATCGCTCGCCGCCGTCGCCGGCGCGGCGCTGCTCGGCGCGGTGCGCTATCGCGACTGCTTCACCGGCGAGCCAAGCGACATCCACGCCGCGATCGCCCGTCTTGCCGATTGGCGCCGGCTGATCGACGCCAACCGCGCGATCGCGATCGGCGCCGGCATCGCCGTGTGGAAGCGGCGGGAGGTGGCGCAACTGCTGTGGAACGGCAGCACGCCGCTGCGCTTCGCCCGCAGCACGAAGCGGGCGGTGCGCGCCGCTGCGGGCGCCGGCGGAGCCATCGCCGCCTGGCCCTCGCGCGTGCCGGCGGACCTTGCCGCGGAGGCCGCCGCCGCCGGCGTGCCGCTGCGCCGCGTGGAGGATGGCTTCATCCGCTCGGTCGGCCTCGGCAGCAACCTGCACCCGCCGCTCTCGATCGTCGCCGATGCGCGCGGCATCTACTACGATCCCTCAGCGCCCAGCGATCTGGAGACCCTGCTCGCCGAGCATCCGTTCGACGCGCCGCTGCTCGATCGCGCCCGCCGCCTGGCCGACACGATCGTGCGCGCGGGCATCAGCAAATATTCGGGCGGCGGCGGCGCGTTCCGCATCGACTCGCCCGCCGCCCGCACGGTGCTCGTCGCCGGGCAGGTGGAGGACGATCTCTCCGTGCGTCTCGGCGGCGGCGACGTGGCCGGCAATCGCGATCTGCTCGCCCGCGCCCGCGCGGCGGAGCCGGACGCGTTCATCCTGTTCAAGCCGCACCCGGATGTCGATGCCGGCCACCGCGCCGGACGGATCGACGATGCGGATGCGCTGCGCTTCGCCGATCGCGTCGTGCGCGACGTGCCGATGGCGGCGCTGCTCGATGCGGTGGACGGCATCCATGTGCTCACCTCGCTGGCGGGTTACGAGGCGCTGCTGCGCGGGCGCGACGTGACCGTTCACGGCAGCCCCTTCTACGCCGGCTGGGGCCTGACCCGCGATCTCGGCCCGGCGCTGCCGCGCCGCACCCGCACGCTGACGATCGACCAGCTGACCGCCGCCGCGCTGATCCTCTATCCGCGCTACCTGGATCCCGTCACCGGCCTGCCGTGCCCGCCAGAGACTCTTGTTCATCGCCTCGCAAGCCAAGCGCGCCCACGGGAGACCGCGCTGATTCGGGCGCGCCGGCTACAGGGATGGTTGCGGCGCGCTCACAGTCCTATAGGAAGGCTGGCATGAAGCACCGGGCATTGAATCGGAAGACTTTCCTGTTCCTGCAAGGCCCTCCCGGACCTTTCTTCACGATGCTGGGCGCCGCCCTTGCGGGCAGCGGCCATGTCGTGCACCGGATCAACTTCTGCGGCGGCGATCGCTGGTCATGGAATGGCCCGGCGACCGACTATCGCGGCCCGCTGGCCGATTGGCCGCATTTCTTCGACAGCTTCGTCCGCTCCCACCGGGTGACGGATCTGGTGCTGTTCGGCGATTGCCGCCCGCTGCACCGCGCCGCCCACGGCCTGGCCGTGCTGCGCCGGCTGCGCATCCACGTGCTGGAGGAAGGCTATATCCGGCCCGACTGGGTCACGCTTGAGATGGACGGGGTGAACGGCCACTCCACCCTGTCGCGCGATCCCGACTGGTATCTGGCCGCCGCGCGCGACCTGCCGGCGCTGCCGACGAGCCCGCCGGTCGCCTCCAGCTTCAAGCGGCGGGCGGACGATGCGCTCGCCTACTTCACCAACAACGTGATCCAGGTGGCGAGCTTTCCCTATTACCGTCCGCACCGGCCGATCTCCCCGATCATCGAGGGGCTGGGCTGGCTGCGGCGGCTCTCCGGCCAGACCAAGGCGCGCGAGCGGACCGAGGACATACTCGCCCGGATCAGCGGCACGCCCTATTTCGTGCTGCCGCTCCAGCTCAATTCCGATCACCAGATCCGCACCCACTCGCCCTTCGGCAACATGAAGGTGGCGATGGCCTATGTGATCGAGAGCTTCGCCCGATCGGCGCCAAGGGACATGGTGCTGGTGATTAAGCAGCATCCGCTGGACAACGGGCTGACCAACTGGCGGCGGCTGGCGCGAGTGCGCGCCGCCGAGCACGGCGTCGCCGATCGCGTCCTCTTCATCGAGGAGGGGGATATCGCCAAGATCGTCGCCGACGCGCAGGGCGTCGTCACGGTCAACAGCACCACCGGCACCCTGGCGCTGGGCGGCGGCGTGCCCGTGGCGGTGCTGGGGCAGGCCGTCTACGATATCGCCGGCATCACCCACCAGGGCTCGCTCGACGCCTTCTGGCAGGAGCGGCCGGTGCCGGAGGCGCGGATCTGGGATGCGTTCTGCCGCGTGCTCTACGATCGCTGCCTGATCCGCGGCGGCTTCTCCAGCGAGGAGGGGCTGGAGCTGCTGGTCGAGGGCGCCGTGCGCCGGCTCGCCGATCCGCGCCGCAGCGGCGAGGACGACAGGGTACTCGAACATGTCGATCTCTCGGCCTCCCCGCCGCGATCGGTGCGGATCGCCCGGGGATGAAACCGCTCCCGGGCGAGATGTTCGTGGGCGACGCCGCACGCGGCGACGCCGGGCCGGAGGTCGTCCTCGATCTCTCGCGCCTCCTCTCGCGCGTGCTGCATCCGACGCCGACCGGGGTCGATCGGGTCGAGATGGCCTATGCGCGCGGTCTGCTGGCGGCGATCCCCGATCGGCTGGCCTTCGCCGCGCTGCACCCCTGCGGCCTCTACGGCCGGCTGGATCGTCGGGCCGTGCTCGCCTTCCTGGACGCGACGGAGGCGCGCTGGGACGATGAGAGCCGCACCGGCCGCTGGCACCGGCGGATCGACGCCGTGCGGGCCTGCGTGGCGCTGCGGCCGCGCATGGTGCCGCCGCCGCGCCGGGGGCGCGCCCGCGTCTACGTGCAGGGATCGCCGCACCATCTGGAACGGCGCGATCGCGTCGCGGCCATCCTGCGGCGTGAAGGGGCGAAGCTGATCGGCCTCGTCCACGATCTGATCCCGATCGAATATCCGGAGTTCGCCCGGCCGAACGGCGCCGCGCTGCACCTGGCCCGCATGGCGACGCTGGAGGCGCTGGCCGACGGCCTCGTGACCAATTCGGAGGCGACGCGCGCATCGCTGCGTCGCCATCTGGAGCGCAGCGGCCACCAGCCGCTGATCCACGTCGCGCATCTCGGCACCCATCCGGTCGCCCCAGCGCCCGTCCCCGCGCCGGCGCGCGGTGCCGAACCCTATTTCATCTGCGTCGGCACGATCGAGCCGCGCAAGAACCACCTGCTGCTGCTGAACATCTGGCGCCGCATGGTCGAGGATCGCGGCCCGGCGGCGGTGCCCAAGCTGGTGCTGGTCGGCCGCCGCGGCTGGGAGAATGAGCAGATCATCGACATGCTCGAACGCTGCCCGGCGCTGCGCGACCATGTCGAGGAACATGCCGGCCTGCCCGATCGCGCGATGGCCACGCTGCTGGCCGGCGCCCGCGCGCTGCTGCTGCCATCCTTCGCCGAAGGGTTCGGCATGCCCGTTACCGAGGCGCTGGGCGCCGGCGTGCCGGTGGTGTGCAGCGATCTGCCGGCGCTGCGCGAGGCCGGCGGCCCGGTGCCCGACTATCTCGATCCGCTGGACGGCCGCGCCTGGATCGCGGCGATCGAGGATTATGCCCGCCCCGCGTCGCCGCGCCGCGCCGCGCAGGTCGGGCGGCTGGCGCGCTGGCAGGCGCCGCGCTGGGGCGATCACATCGCCGTACTGCTGGATCTGATCGAGAGGGTTTGAGGCATGGCTACGCAACCCGCACCCGGGCCCGCGGTACGCGGCGGCTTTCTGCGCGGGCTCCGCGTGCAGGCGAACGTCGTCGGCGCGCTGCTGATGCGCGAGCTGCACACCCGCTACGGCCGCGAGAATATCGGCTATCTGTGGATGATCGGCGAACCGCTGACGTTCGCCGGCGCCATCGCCATCCTCCATTCGGGCCACACCACCGAGTATAGCGGCGGCATGAACGCGCTGCCCTTCGCGACGCTCGGCTACTGCGTGTTCATCATCTTCCGCGGCATCTTCAACCGCGCCGAGGGCGCGCTGGAAGCGAACATGCCGCTGCTGTACCACAAGATGGTCACCGTCTTCGACATCATGCTCTCCCGCACGCTGCTGGAGGGCTGCGGCACCTTCGTCTGCCTGGTCATCATCATGTCGCTGATGACGTCGCTCGGCTTCTCCCAGCCGCCGGAACGGCCGCTCTACCTGCTGCTCGGCGTCTTCTTCATGATCTGGTTCTCCTTCTCCGCCTCGCTGCTGATCGTGGCGGGAACGCACGACAACCGCCTGCTCGGCCGCTTCGTCCATCCGTTCACCTACATCATGATGCCGATCTCCGGCGCCTTCTATCAGATGAAGTGGATCCCCAAGCCCTATCAGGACTGGCTCTGGTGGTGGCCGATGACGCAGATCTTCGAGCTGGTGCGCTACGGCTATTTCCGCTCCGGCATCACGACATACTTCGATCTGTCCTATCTCACCTGCTCGTGCCTGATCCTGATGCTGCTCGGCATGCTCTCGCTGCGGATCGTGCGCAACAAGGTGCACCTGAGTTGAGCGCGGGCGACATCCGCGTTAACCTTGATCCCGATCCACTCGTCAATTCCGCCCTGCGCCAGAAAGGCCGGCCATGAACATGCACGGTATCATCACCCCCGCGCCCGATCGCGAAATGCTGCGACGGCGGCGGCGGCCGGTGGCGCGCGCGCTCGCCTGGGCGCGTCAGAAGCGCATGTTCCTGCTGCTGGTCGTCCTGCCCAGCCTGCTCGTAGCCGGCTATTATTACCTGATCGCGTCGGACCAGTATGAGTCCGAGGCGCATTTCATGGTGCGCGCGGCGGAGAGCACGCCCGTCGCCGGCACCGGCCTGGGCCAGGTGCTGTCCGCCGCCGCCGGCCCCTCCCAGTCGCAGACGGAGGCGATGAGCGTCGCCGACTACATGACCTCGCACGATATCGTGCAGTCGCTGCAGGAGAAGCTGGATCTCGTCGGCCGCTTCCGCCGGCCCGAGGCGGATTTCTTCAGCCGTCTGCACGGCGATCCGGTGACGCCTGAGAAGCTGCTGAAATTCTACAGCAAGCAGGTGAAGGTGCGCTATCGCAGCGACGACGGGATCACCACGCTTGAGGTGCGCTCCTTCCGCCCGCAGGACAGCTACGACATCGCCCGCACGCTGCTGGCGCTCGGCGAGCAGCGGGTGAACGCGCTCAACGTGCGCAGCTACAACGATGCGCTGGCGCTCGCCCGCCGGCAGCTGCGCGAGGCGGAGGAGGGCGTCGCCCGTAGCCAGGTGGCGCTCACCCGCTTCCGCCAGAGCCGCGGCGACATCGACCCGCAGGGTTCCGGCCAGGCGCAGATCGGGCTCGTCTCCACCCTCACCCAGAATCTCTCCGCCGCCCGCGCGCAGCTGAGCGCGATGACGGGCGTGATCCGGCCGGACAGCCCGCAATATATCGCCACCTCGCGCCGCGTCCGTGCGCTGGAGGCGCAAGTGGCCGCGCAGTCCGGCCGGCTCGCCGGCGGCGGCACCGCGATCGCCGCCGATCTCGGCGACTATGAGGATCTGCGCATCCGCCAGGAGTTCGCCGCCAAGCGCTACGAAACGGCGGCCGCCAGCTTCGAGAAGGCGCGTGAGCAGGCGCAGAAGCAGCAGCTCTACGTCGTCCGCATCGTCGATGCGAACATGCCGGTGAAGTCGCTCTATCCGGAGCGGGGACGCATCGTCCTCACCGTCATCCTCGGCCTGCTGCTGGTCTATGCGATCGGCTGGCTCATCATCGCCGGCGTGCGCGAGCACGCGGCCTGACGCGGGGAAGGGAGCGGCGGCGGCGCTGACAGGCGCCGCCGCCGCTCAGGTGGCGCGCGGCGCCGGCAGGCCATCGTAGAAGCGGCGCAGGCGCGCGGCAAAGCGATCGAGCGAGAAGTCCGCCGCACGCACCCGCCCGCGTTCGGCCAGATCGGCGACCAGCGCATCGTTCCGCCCGAGATCGGCGATCGCACCGGCCATCGCGGCGATATCCTGCGGGTCCACCAGCAGCGCGGCGCCCCCGGCGGTCTCGGCCAGCGCGCCGCCGGCCGAGGTCATCACCGCCGTGCCGAGCGCCATCGCCTCCGCCACCGGCAGCCCGAACCCCTCCGCCAGCGACGGGAACAGCAGCGCCCGCGCATGTGCGACGAGGCCGATCAGCGCGTCGCGACCCTGATAGGGCAACCGCACGACATGGCCGCCACCGGCGGCGATCGCCGCCGTCACCTCCTCCGCCCGCCACCCGTCCGGTCCGGCGATCAGCAGCGGCAGCGCCGTGCCGCTCGCCCGATGCGCCGCCGCCAGCCGGGCGAGATTCTTGCGCGGCTCGATCGATCCGCAGAACAGGAAGTAACTGCCGGGCGCGAACTCGGCCGGCGGCGGCGGCGGTTCGCACGGCAGGATCACCGGCTGCGCGCAGTTGGCGACGAAGGCGGGATCGCATCCCGTCGCCGCCGCGATGGCGCCGCGCGCATCATCCGAAACGGTCACGATTGCGGCGGCATCGCGCATGATCGCGCGCAGCAACCGGGCGTGGCGCCGGACGTTTATCGGTGTCAGGTCCGGCTGGTCGAGGGGAATGGCATCGTGCACGGTATAGACGTTGCGCCAGCCGAGCAGCCGCAGCGGCACCGGATAGGTCCAGTGCATGATGCCGGGCGGTCCGGGCGCCCGCAGCGGCAGCGGCCGGCCGTACAGATCGAAGTGCACCTGCGCCACGCGGAAGATGTCGCGCCCCACCAGACCTTCGGAAATCCCGCCATGGCCCCCGCCCGGCACCAGCCGGCGCGCGCCCGGCGGCAGCGCGCGCAGCAGTCGCGCCCTGCGGGCGCCATCGCTGCGCACCACCAGTGGCGCATCGGCGATCCGCACCAGCGCCGCCGCCAACGAGCGCGCATAGGTGGAGACGCCGGTGCCTCCCTCCCCCAGCATGCGCGCGTCCATGGCGATGCGTGTCACGCTAAAGCCCCCGTTCATCTGCGATGGTGGAGGGGGCGGCGCGTGAGGCGTGGCTGCTCTTGTGCGCTGCGCCATGGAAAAGCCGTGATGCGGGGGCAGTCCGGCCGGCCAGCGCAGGCGTACGAGGCAATGCGATGATCGTCTTCGAGAAAGTGTCCAAGACCTACCATATCCGCAAGTTCGAGAAGCAGGTCTTCGGTGATCTCAGCTTCACGATCAACCGCGGCGAGAGCCTTGGCATATGCGGCGCGAACGGCGCCGGCAAATCCACCCTGATGCGGCTGATCGCCGGGGTTGAGATGCCGACCGCCGGCAAGATCACGCGTTCGATGAGCACCTCGTGGCCGATCGGCTATTCGAACTGCTTCCAGTCGACCCTCACCGGCGCCGACAATGCCCGCTTCATCGCCCGCATCTACGGCCAGGATCCGGAGGAGCTCTGCGACTATGTCGAGGATTTCGCCCAGCTAGGCCCGTATTTCCACCAGCCGGTCTTCAGCTACTCGGCCGGCATGGGCGCGCGACTGGCGTTCGGCGTGTCGCTGGCGATCAATTTCGACTGCTACCTGGTCGACGAGATCACCGGCGCCGGCGACGATCGCTTCCGCCGGCGTTGCGCGGAGGCGCTGCAGCACCGCCGGTCCAACGGATCGCTGGTGATGGTTTCGCACGAACCCGCCACGCTGCAGCATTATTGCGATCGCGGGGCGGTGCTCTACGGCGGCACCCTCACCTTCTACGATACCGTGGAGGAGGCGACCGAGGTGCATCACCGCCTGCAATCGCGCGCGGCCTGACGCCTCCGTTCCGCTTGCGACGAGTTCCCGCTGGAATTTTCATGCCGCGATGGTAGCGGATGGCCGATGATGCTTTCCCGCTCCCGGCGCGCCGCGCGCTGCGTCGCCCGCTCCGCCGATCCGGCCGCTTCGATCAAGGTGATCCTTCCGATGTTCCCCACGCGCCCCGCCCGGCTCCGCCTCACCCTCGCGACATCGCTCGTCGCCATCGCGCTGGGCGGCTGCTCCACCCTGCCGTCGAGCGGCCCCACGGCCGGCCGCGTGCTCGCGCGCAAGGAGAACACGATCGGCTTTCGCATCGTGGACGTCGATGCGAACGTGCTCGGCGAGCTCAGGGGCTATGACAATGCGGTGCAGTCCGCCGCGCCGCGCATGGCCGATCTCGCCGCGCAGGGCGACAACGACACGGTCGGCCCGGGCGACGTCCTCCAGATCGGCATCTACGAGGTCGGCGCGACGCTGTTCTCCGGCGGCGGGGCCTCCCGCGGCGGTGCCGACGGCTTCGATCCCTCGGCCCGTGGTGAGCGGTTCGAGGCGATCACGGTCGATCGCGACGGCACGATCAAGCTGCCCTATATCGGCCGCCTGCCCGTCGCCGGGCGCACGCCGTCCGAGATCCAGACGATGATCGAGCAGAGCCTGCGCGGCAAGTCGCAGGCACCGCAGGCGGTGGTGTCCGTTCGGGACAATATCGCCAACACCGTCTACGTCTCCGGCGACGTCAACAAGCCGGGCCGGCTGGAGCTGACCCTGGGACGCGAACGGCTGCTGGATGCGATCGCCAGCGCCGGCGGGCCTGCCGCGCGCGCGGGCAACACCGGCACCACGGCCGGCACGTCCGACGATTCGATCGTCCGCTTCACCCGCGGCGGCCGCGTCGTGGAGCAGCGGCTGAGCGACATCCGCAGCGGCACCACCGACGATATTCCGCTGCTGGCCGGCGACCGGATCGAGGTGATCCGCCGGCCGCGCACCTTCACCGTGTTCGGTGCCACCACCAAGGTCTCGCAGGTGTCGTTCGATCAGCCGAGCCTGTCGCTGGCGGAGGCGGTCGCGCGCATCGGCGGGCCGAACGACAATCAGGCGGATGCCAGCGCCGTCTTCCTGTTCCGCTACTATCCGGACAGCAAGGTGGCGGCGGGCGAGGTGCCGGTGATCTACCGGCTGAATATGATGAAGCCCGCCAGCTACTTCCTGGCCCAGCGTTTCCCGATGCGCGACAAGGATGTGATCTACATCGCCAATGCCGCGGCGAACCAGCCGGGCAAGCTGGTGGGCATCATCAACCAGCTCTTCTCGCCGTTCCTCACGGCCCGCGCGCTCTCGCGCAACTGACAATGGCCCCCCTCCCGCTCGCGGGAGGGGGGAACCGGTTCAGGCCTGCTGCTGGTCGGCGCGGCTCACGCCCTCGCCGTCCAGATTCTGGGCGACGAACTCCCAGTTGATGATGTTGCCGAGCACCGTCTCGGCGAACTTCGGCCGGGCGTTGCGATAGTCGATATAGTAAGCATGCTCCCACACGTCGAGCGTGAGCAGCGGCTTGACGTCGTACACCACCGGCGTGTCGGCATCGTGGTAGGAGGTGACGTCCAGCTTGCCGCTCTCGTCCAGCACCAGCCACGCCCAGCCGCTGGCGAAATGGTTCACCGCTTCGGCCGCCAGCTTCTTGAGCAGCTCGTCGGTGGAGCCGTAGCCCTCCTCGATCAGCGAGGCGAGCTTGCCTTCCGGCTTCTGACCGGCGGGGGCGAGGCAGTTCCAGAAGAAGGTGTGGTTCCAGATCTGCGCCGAATTGTTGAACAGGCCCTTGTCGCCCGTCTGCTTGGCCTTGTTGATCACCTCGACCAGCGAGAGACCGGCGAGGCCCTTCTCGTCGATCCAGCCGTTGGTCTTGTCGACATAGGCCTTGTGATGCTTGCCATGATGATAGTCGAAGGTCTCGGCCGACATGTGCGGCTCGAGCGCGGACTTGTCGAAGGGCAGGGGTGGCAGTTCGAAGGCCATCTCGGTTCTCCTGGCAGGAATGACGTCGTGGCCGTAACGCCTCTCGCCCCGAAATGTGACCGCAAATCGCTTGTTGCGAGACGTTAGCGATAGGCCCTCGCCATGGCGGCGGGGAGCGGCCTGGGCCGTATCGACATCCAGCTTCTTGCATGTCCGGTCATCCCGAGGACGGGCTGAGCGGAGGCGAAGACCCGTCTCGAAGGACGGCCCGTGTCCTTCGAGACGCCATTTCGACAGGCTCAATGGCTCCTCAGGATGAGCGGTGTGCATAAGATGCAAGTGAACCGACTTGATTCGCCGAATGTCGATCGGCCTACCCTGCCCGTTCCAGCAGATCGTGGCGCCGCAGGGCGTGGCGCAGCTGGTCGTAGGTCAGCTTCAGCGCCGCCGCCGTCTGCCGCTGGTTGAACCGGCAGCGGGCGAGCGCCGCCTCCAGCAGCGCGCGCTCGTAGGCGTGGCAGGCGGCGCGCAGATCGTCGCAGTCGGACGGCGCGGCCAATGCGGGCGCCGCCCCTGCGGGTGCCACCTCCACCACGGCCACCGCGGCGCCGGCCGCCGGGCGCGGCCGCCACGGCGAGGCGAACGGATCGAACTCGATCTGCGCGATCGGCCGCTCGGGATCGTCCCAGCGATAGACCGCGCGCTCCACCACGTTGCGCAGCTCGCGCACGTTGCCCGGCCAGTCGTGCCGCGCCAGCGTCTCGGCCGCCTCGGCGGAGAAGCCGGGCCAGCGCACCCATTCGAGCTCCGCCGCCATGCGCCTGCCGAAATGATCCGCCAGTACCGGCACGTCGCCCTCCCGCGCACGGAGCGGCGGCAGCGTGATCACCTCGAAGCTCAGCCGATCGAGCAGGTCGGCGCGGAAGCGGCCGCGCTCCACCAGGCCGGGCAGATGCTCGTTGGTGGCCGCCACGATCCGCACGTCGACGCGGATCGCCTTGCTCGATCCGATGCGCGTCACCTCGCCATATTCGGTCGCGCGCAGCAGCCGCTCCTGCGCGCCGGCGGAGAGCGTGGCCAGCTCGTCGAGGAACAGGGTGCCGCCGTGCGCCTCCTCGAAGCGTCCGGGTCGCGCCCGCGTGGCGCCGGTGAAGGCTCCCGCCTCGTGGCCGAACAGCTCGGCCTCGATCAGCGTCTCCGGCAGGGCGGCGCAGTTCATCGTGACGATCGGCTGGGACCAGCGCGGGCTCAGCCGGTGCAGCCGCTCGGCGACAAGCTCCTTGCCGGTGCCGCGCTCGCCGATCACCAACACCGGGCGGTTGAGCGCCGCCGCCCGGCTCGCCCGCTCGACCGAATCGAGGAAGGCACCGGATTGACCGATGAACTGGCTGTCGCGCTCCATACCGACAAGTTGGCGCATTTCACCAACTCTCGGCAAGACGGAAAGAGGACGGGCTGCGTGTCGCCGCGAGGAAACGGCCGATTTCCGCGCGGTTCTGCAGTTGGCACGCCTCCTGCAAACCTCCGAGTATCCCGCCGCCACGGCGGGCCAGAGTTACACCGCCAAGCACAGGGATTATCGCCATGATCGCCATCACCGATGTCCGCCGCGTCGCCGTCGCCACGCTCGGCGCCCTGCTCCTCTCGGCCACCTGCGTCGCCGGCGCCGTCGGCACCGCCCGCGCGGCGGCGCCGACCTTGCCGAACGCCCCGCTCACCGTGGCCGACTGGCAGGACGATGTCGGCCGGCAGCTCGACGCGCAGCTCGCCGTGCCGGCGTCGGCCTTCGCCCACCGCAGTCAGCTGATCGCCACCGTCGACGTGTCGTTCGATCGCGACGGCGGCTTCGCCGGCGCGCGGATCGCCAGGTCGAGCGGGGTCTCCTCGGTCGATCGCAGCGTCGTCCGCGTGGCCGAGCGGATCGCCTATCCGCCGCTGCCGGAAGGCTATCGCGGCCGGCCGCAGACGGTGTCGATGCAGGCCTATTTCGGCCTGGCCGCCACCCCGGAGGAAGCCGCCCGCCACGAGGCCGCGATCGAGGCCCTCGCCACCCGCCCTTCCGCGAAGCATGATGCCGTCCAGACGGCGGCGCTGCCGAGCGGCTGACCCGCAATCCACGCGTAACCAGGAGTATCGAACGATGGGAATCTTCTCCCGCACTCGCGACATCATCGCCGCCAACGTAACCGACCTGCTCGACAAGGCGGAAGATCCGGCCAAGATGATCCGCATGATCATCCTCGAGATGGAGGAGACGCTGGTCGAGGTGCGCGCCTCCGCCGCCCGCGTCATCGCCGATCAGAAGGAGATGCGCCGCCAGATCGGCAAGCTGGAGACTGTCCAGTCGAGCTGGACCGAGAAGGCCGAACTGGCGCTCTCCAAGGGTCGCGAGGATCTCGCCAAGGCCGCGCTGGTCGAGAAGCAGAAGGCGGGCGATTTGGCGGCCGAGCTGAACGAGCAGATCGAGATTCTCGACGAATCGCTGCGCGCGTCCGAAGCGGACATCGCCAAGCTGCAGGCCAAGCTGCGCGAGGCCCGCGCCCGCCAGAACAGCCTGGCCGCGCGGCTCGATTCGGCCAACAACCGCACCCGCATGCGGGAGATGTACGCCGGCCCGAAGGTGGACGAGGCCTTTTCCCGCTTCGAGATCCTGGAGCGGCGGGTGGACTATGCCGAGGGCCGCGCCGACGCCGCCGGCATGGGCGCCGCGCCCAAGAGCCTGGAGGAGGAGATCGCCGAGCTGCGCGCCTCCGAGAAGGTGGATGCGGAGCTCGCCGCGATGAAGGCCCGCGCGGCCGGCCGGGAGGGATGAGATGGAGGATGTGTTCCTGCCGATCATCATCTGCGGCATGCTCTTTCTCGGGCTGCCGTGGCTGGTCTTCCACTACATCACCCAGTGGAAGCGGGCCGGCGGCCTGAGCATCGAGGACGAGAACCTCCTCGACGAACTGCACGACACCGCCCGCCGGCTGGACGATCGCCTGCGCTCGATCGAGCGCATCGTCGCCGCCGACGATCCGCATCTCGCGACCGGCCTGGGCATCGCCCCCGCCGCCCCCACCGAATGGCGCACCGGCACCGACCGTTGAGCGCCGCCAGACAGGAAAGGACCGACCGATGACTGCCCGCCGCACCAAATTCTACCTCGACAAGCGCAACGGCAAGATGATGGGCGTCTGCGCCGGCATCGCCGACTATACCGGCATCGACGCCACCTGGGTGCGCGTCGGCGCCGTGCTGCTCACCCTGCTCGGCGGCTTCCCGTGGACGGTGATCGCCTATTTCGTCACCGGCTGGGTCGCCGGCGACAAGCCCGGCGAGTTCCGCGACAGCGACCCCGAGGAGCAGAAGTTCTGGCAGGGCGTGCGCGCCAAGCCGGGCCGCTCGATCCGCGACGTGCGCTCCCGCTTCCGCGACATCGATCGCCGCCTGGCGGATGTCGAGACGCACGTCACCAGCCACAACAGCCGTCTCGCCCGCGAGATCGAGGCGCTGCGCTGATCGAAGCCGGTCGGCGGTTCGTCGAAAAGGCGCAGCGCCGGCCACCGCTTCCTCCCCATCCGGTCGACAGAGGAATCTGACTGATGAACCCGTTCGAAATGGTCGTGCTGATCGTCGCCATCAGTGCGGTCGCCAGCATCTTCCGGGCGAAATACGGTATCCGCCGCCATCGCGGCCGCGACCAGACCATGCCCATGGCCGATCCCGACACGGACCGGATGCGCGAGGAGCTGCGCGCGCTGAAGGAGCGGGTCGCGGTGCTGGAGCGGATCGCCACCGATGGCGAGGGCAGCGCCTCGCTGGAACGCCAGATCGAAGCCCTGCGCTCGCGCGAGTAGGAGGCTCCCATGATCGACCCGATATTCTGGATGATCATGGCGGCGGCCGGCCTGATCGGCCTCGCCATCGCGGCCCACGCAGCGCTGAAGGGCTGGAACGGCTGGCTGGCGCTGCGCCACGCCGAGCTTGACCGCCACCACGCCGCCGCCACGCCCCCCGGCCCCGCCGCCCGCATCGAGCTGGCCGACCTGCGCGAGCGCGTGCGCAAGCTGGAGGCGATCGCCGCCGGGGTGGACCTGTAGCGCGGCAGCGGCCGGTCGGGCGTGAAACGGGCGGCGCAAGCCGATACCAATTCCCCGCGACCTGCTCTATCCGCTGCGGCATGGCCGCCCCCGACACACTCTCCGACACGCTCGACGAATATGATCTGCTCGAGCCCGACGACCGCTACCGCCTGCTGATCGATCTCGGTCGCGCGCTGGAACCGATGCCGGATGCGCTGAAGACGGATGCGACGCTGGTCCGCGGCTGTTCCGCCGCCGTCTGGGTCTATCCCACGCGGCTGCCCGACGGGCGCCTTCACTTCCTCGCCGATTCGAACGCCGCGATCACCAAGGGCATCATCGCCCTCGTACTGCTCGCCGTGCAGGATCGCGCGCCGGATGCGATCGCGGGCATGGACGTGGCGGCCGCGCTCGCGCCGTTCGATCTGAAGAACCAGCTCAGCTCCAACCGCACGCAGGGCATACCGAACATGATCGCCTTGATCCGCGCCACGGCGGAGCGGTATCAGGCGTGATGCGCCGCATCCTCGCCGCTCTGCTGCTCCTGCTGGCCGCGCCCGCCACGGCGGCCGCGCCGGCCGGCCTCACCATCGCCGGCGAGGGGTTCGCCCAGGGCGACATACTGGATGCGCGCGCCATGCCGGACATGGACGGCACCGCCGGCATCATGCTCACCTTCACGCCGCCGGCCGCGCGCCGGCTGCTGGCGTTGACCCGAACTCGCGTCGGCAAGCCGCTGCCGATGGCGCTGGATGGCGCGGTGCTGGTGGAGCCGGTGGTCGATGCGCCGATCGAGGGCGGCGTGATCGAGGTGAGCGTGCACATGCCGCTGGCCGATGCGGAGGCGCTGGCCAAGCGCATCTCCGGCAAGGATCCGCTGCCCGACTCGCTGGATCAGTGAGCGCGGCCGCCGGCCGACGCGCAGGTCAGCCTTCCGCCACCCGCTTCGGGATGTAGCGCGTCACCCACATCGCCTCGCCGCCCGGCCCGCGCACGATATCGATCTGGGCGACCAGATCGTCGCCGGTCTCCACCCAGCCGGAACCGTAGCAACAATCGCAGATCGTGCGCTTGCAGCGGAAGCTGATCAGGTCGATCTCGCTGTTCCACTGGCCGTGCCCCTTGCAGATCGGGCAGGGCGCATCCAGCGTGCCGTTGCGCGGCTGGAGCGGGATGATGTCGAACGCGTGCGGCGCGTCCGGTCCGTCGCAGTGGACGATCTCGCTCGCATGCGCCATCGCAGTCCGCCTCCGGCCGGGTGCGGACACGCATATCGGCCCGCCCGGCGAGCCTATAATCCGCGAGTGACAATGTCGTTTCATCGGCCGCGTTGCTTGCGGATTCGGCACGGCGCCCTGCTTCGCGGAACGTCCGAGAATGTGGACGGCCACCCCTCGTCACGCGATCGTCATCCTGGACATGTTCGAACGCGATGTCCGCCGCCCGCTTCAGGTCGGGCCGAACCAGACGGATGCTGAAACAAGCACCGCCCGGCAGCTTCTCAGGCCACTGGGTCCACGTCCGCCACCAGCCCCAGTCGCGCCGCCACGCCGTCGATCGGCGTGCCCGCCTCCACCACCAGCCACGCGTCGGGGTGGGCGCCGTCCACCACCGTCACCGCGTAGCGCGGGCACACCTTGAGGCACGGCACCTCGACGATGCCGGCCGCCGCCTTGCGGCCCTTCGCCAGCCGCGCCTCGCGGCGCAGCGCCTTCACCAGCGACGTCCTGCCCTTCGGCCCGAAGCCGCCGCCGATCTTCTTCGAGCATTTGCGGCAGACGAGGATCGTCGTGCGCCAGTTCGCGCGAACCTGCTTCACGCGGGGCTCAGCCCAGGCCCATCCGGCGTTCCTCGGCCGCGCGGAGAACCTCGTAGGCGGCCTGCACCGTCTGGAAGCGGGTCGCCGCCTCGGCGTCGCCGGGCTTCACGTCGGGGTGGCTGGCCTTCGCCAACCGGCGCCAGGCGAGCTTCACCGCCTCGAAGTCGGCATCCGGCTCCAGCCCCAGCGCATCCAGCGCGCGCATCTCGTCGCGGGAGCGGGTGCCGTCGCCGGGGCCGGCCCAGCTGTTGTGGGCTGACTGGGCGAAGCCGCCGGCGTCGCGCCGCTCGCTCGCCTCGCGCGCGGCCGCCTCCTCGGCGGAAAGGCCCTCGAAATAGTTCCAGTTGCGGTTGTACTCGCCTGCGTGCGTCTCGCAGAAATACCAGCGTTCGCGGCTGTTGGGCGATTTGGGCGCCGGCCGGTCGCCGGGCTGGTCGCACCCGTGGCGATCGCACATCCGCACCTGCGTGGCGGCGCTCGCCGCGCCATAGCCGCGCCAGCGGGGGAAGCCCCAATCCTGCGATCGCGATGAACGAGCCATAAGCGACCACCCTAGATCGATTGCGGACAAACTGGAACCGCCCACGCGGCAAAAGGTGTCAGAGGGCCTGTAAGCCGGGTTCTGTCCACCGCGCTCGCGCGCGGATGGGCGACCATTCCTCTAGGGCCGGCGTCGCCGCCGGCCTCAAGCAACCAACCCGGACGACGGGGCGGAGCCAGCCCATATGCCGTCCCTATTCGGTCTTGCTCCCGGTGGGGTTTGCCGTGCCGTCTCCGTTGCCGGAGCCGCGGTGCGCTCTTGCCGCACCGTTTCGCCCTTACCGCACCGAAGCGCGGCGGTCTGATTTCTGTGGCACTTTCCCTGGGGTCGCCCCCGCCGGGCGTTACCCGGCACCGCTGCTCCTCGGAGCCCGGACTTTCCTCCCGCGCTTGCACGCCGGCGGCCGCCCGGCCCTCTGACACGGGCGCTATCTAGCGACTCCGCGCTCCCGATCCAAGAGCAGCGACAGCAGGATCGCGCGACATTCGCCATCGGCGATGCCGTCGATCGTCTCCGGGCGGAAGCGGCGCTGGAAGGCGCGCACCGCCGCCGGCCCGTCCGCCACGTCGTAGCCGAAGCGTTCGAGCGCGACGAGGAAGCCGCCGGGCGTCCAGTGCGGATCGGCCAGCCCCTTGCGCGGCCGCGCCAGCGCCAGCCGATGCCGCGCCAGCCGCTCCCAATCGAACAGCTCGCCCGGATCCAGCTTGCGCGCGGGCGCGATGTCGGAATGGCCGACGACGTTGGCCGGCGCGATGCCGTGGCGCTCGACGATCGCCGCCGCCAGCGGCAGCAGGGCGGCCATCTGCTCCTCCGGGAACGGGCGATAGCCCCATTCGTGGCCGGGATTGACGATCTCGATGCCGATACTCGCCGAATTGACGTCGGTGGTGCCGCGCCAGTGCGAGCGGCCGGCATGCCAGGCCCGCTTGTCCTCCGCCACCAGCCGCAGCACCTGCCCGTCCTCCGTCACGACATAGTGGGAGGAGACCTTGGATGCGGGGTTGGCCAGCCAGCCGATCGCCTCGGCCGCGTCGCGCATGCCGGTATAATGCAGCACCAGGATGCTCACCGGCAGCGCCCGCTCGTCGAAATTGGGCGAGGGGCAGTCGATCGGCGCGTTCGCCTCGCCGTCGCTCATGGCACCGGCCGGGCGGGGCGCGCGCTGCGCAGGGTGATGATGGCGACGCCCGTCATGGTGATCATACCGCCCACGATCATCAGCGGCGTCAAGACGGTTCCGAACGCCAGCGACGAGGCGAGCACCGCGATCACCGGCGAGCCCAGCGTCAGCGGCATCACGGTGGCGATCGGGTGGCGCTGCAGCAGCCACGCCATGCCCACCTGCCCCATCATCGTGGAGCCCAATGCCGAGAACAGGATCCAGCCGAAATCGCCGAGCCGCAGATCGGGCAGTCGGGCGATGGCGCCCGGCTCCATCACCGCGCTCATGGCGAACAGCACCGCCGCGCCGATCAGCCCGATCCACGCGTAGAGCGTCAGCACCGGCACCCCCGCCAGCCGCCGCTGGAGCAGCGAGCCGATCGCGAAGGCGAGCGTGCCCAAGGTGGTGAGCAGCAGCCCGGCCACCTCCCCCACCACCGCCGGATCGAACACCAGCAGCACCACGCCGCCGAACGACATGGCGATGCCGATCAGCCGCGGCAGCGCGATCCGCTCCTTCAGGAAGACGACGCCGAGGATCAGCGAGAAGGGCACGCCCAGCTGCCCGGCGATCGCCAGCGCGCTCACATTGTCGCTCACCCGGAGGGAGAGGTTGACGAAGATCAGGAACAGGGCGCCGTTGAGCAGGCCCAGCGTCACCAGCAGGCGCATCCGCCCGGGCACCACGCGCAGCCAGGAGATGCAGACGAGCAGCACCACCAGCAGCCGCAGGCCGCCCGCCGCCAGTGGCGGCACCGCCTCCACCGACATCTTCACCGCGATGATGTTGAGGCCCCAGACGAGGTTCACGATGGCCGCCACGATCAGATCGCGGGGTGCCAGCGGTGCGGGTCGCTCGGCGGACATGCCCCGGTCCCTAGAGCCTGATCGGCCGGCGTGGAAGCGCCTCGCTGCAGCGGGCGGCGCGGTTCAGGCCGCGGCGCTGCCCGGCGGCGCCGTGCCGGTGGCCGCGTCCAGCGGCCGATAGAGCCCGCGCGCCAGCGGGTCGGGCGCGAACAGCGCGGTCTGGCCCAGCACCGTCTCGCCCGCGCCCAGCATCAGGCGGCCGTCGGGGCACAGCCGTTCAGCCAGCCGGGCGAAGGCCTGCCGCCGACGGGCCGGCGCCAGATAGAGCAGCAGGTTGCGGCACAGGACGATATCGAACCGCCCGGCCAGCGGCCACGGATCGAGCAGGTTGCACACCGCGAAACGCACCCGCGCGCGCAGCTCCGGCCGTGCCCGCCAGCGTTCGCCGTCGGCCTCGAACCAGCGCATCATCTCGCGCACCGGCAGGCCGCGCTGGATCTCGAAGCCGGAATAGCTGCCCTCCCGCGCCTGGGCGATCGCCGTGGCGCAGATGTCGGTGCCGGTCAGCTCGATCGTCCAGCCGGCCCAGCGCGCAGGCTCCGCCGCCAGCATCATCGCGATCGAATAGACCTCCTGCCCGGTGGAGCAGCCGGCGCACCAGATGCGCAGCCGCCGGCTTGCCGCGCGCGCCAGCGCCGCCGGGGCGATCGCATCATCCAGCAGCGCGCGGAAGGCGGCGGGATCGCGGAAGAAATAGGTCTCGTTGTTCAGCAGCGCGTCCACCGTCGCCACCGCCAGCGCCTCGTCGTCGCCGATCATCGCGGCCAGCCGATCGAGCGAGGCGATGCCGAGCGCCTTCAGCAGCGGCCGCAGCGCCGTCTCGATCCGCCAGCGGCGGCCGAGCGCGAGATCCTGCCCCGTCCGCTCGCGCAGCAGGTCGGCGAACAGCCGCATGGCGCCGGCGCTCACCTCCACGCGGGCACGCCCCCGGTCCGCCGGGCGCGCTCGGCGATGCGTCGCGCGATCGCCGCCGGGGGCAGCATCGCGGCGGCCAGGCCCGCCCGGGCGATCGCCCCCGGCATGCCCCACACCACCGATGTCGCCGCATCCTGCACCACGATCTCCCCACCCTGCGCGGCGACCAGGCCGGCGCCGGCCAGCCCGTCCCGCCCCATGCCGCTCAGCACCACCGCCAGCCCCGCCGGCCCCACCGCCGCCGCCAGCCCGGCCAGCATCGGATCGACCGAGGGCGTGCAACCCGATGCGCTCGCCGATCGATCGATCCGCACCCGCAGCCCGTCCGCCGTACGGGCCAGGCGCAGGTGGCCGTCGCCCGGCGCCAGCAGGATCGCACCGGCGCGGGGAGCATCCCCGTCCTCCGCCACCCGCGCCGGCCGGCCGGAGATCTGCGCGAGTTGCTGGGCGAAATGCGGCATGAACGCCGCCGGCAAATGCTGCGTCACCAGGATCGGCACACCCATCGCCGCGGGCAGCGCCGCCAGCAAGGTGGAGAGCGCGTGCGGCCCGCCGGTGGACGCGCCGATCGCGATGCATTCCAGCGGCGCGGCCGCCGCCCTCCCCGCCGGCGCCTCGGCAACGGGATCGCCACCCTCTGCCACGGAGCGCGGCGCGCGGCCGATGCGCAGCAGCCGCTCCACCAGCGCCTCGGCGAAGCGGCCGGCGAAATCGACCGTGTCGGGCTTCAGCAGCGTGTCGGCGGCGCCCAGGGTCAGCGCGCGCACGCTCGCACCCGCCCCCGCGCCGGTGCTCGACGAGACGACGAGCACGCGCGCGCCGCGGCTGCGGGCGAGCAGTTCGGGCAGCGCCGACAGGCCGTCCGTGCCCGGCATCTGCACGTCGAGCAGGATGATATCGACGGTGGTGGCGGCCAGCAGGTGCAGCGCCTGCGCCACGTTGGCGGCGGCGGCCACGACCGTGAAGTCCGTCCGGCCGGCGAAGATGCGGCTCATGACCGTGCGGGCGACGAGCGAGTCGTCCACGATCATCAGCCGGATCGGCGCGGCGGATGCGGTCTCCGCCGGCGTGGCCGGACGTCTGCGCGGCGCGGCGCCGGTCACGCCATGCCGACGAGCATCAGCTTGCTGTGCAGCGTGTCGCGATCGAACGGCTTCATGACATATTCGTCGGCACCGGCGTCGATCGCGGCGCGGATGTGGGCGGTGCCGTTCTCCGTCGTGCAGAACACGATCTTCGGCCGGTGCGGCAGGTTGCTCTGGCCCATGGCGCGCAGGAACTCGATGCCGCTCATCACCGGCATGTTCCAGTCGAGCAGCACGACGTCAGGCGACGCGGCCTCGCAGCGGGTGAGCGCCTCGCGCCCGTCCGCCGCCTCCTCCACCGTGAAGTGGAGCGTTTCCAATATGTGCCGCGCGACCTTCCGGATCACCTTGGAATCATCGACGACGAGACAGGTCTTCATTGCTTGGCGCCCTTCGAACACCCCCGTGTTGCAGTCGGCTCTGGTCCGTCCGAAGGCATAGCCGAAGGGGGTAAGCGTCGCGTTAACGCGACCGCGTGGCAGGCGCGGCGGCTCAGGCGGCCGCGCGTTCGGGTGGGCCATCCACCAGCTGGGCAGGGTCCAGCAGCAGCAGCAGCGCGCCGTCATGCTCCACCACGCCGGCCGTGGCCTTCGCCCAGCCGGGCGCGAGGGCGAGCGGCGCTGGCCGGGGCGGCTCCGTTATGGTCACGGCGTCCAGCACGTCGTCCACCAGCAGGCCGTACTGGTGGGCGTCCACCGTCACGATCACGGCGCGGCCGCGTGTCTCGGCCGGGTGCCGGCCCAGCGCCAGGCTGCACGTGCAGTCGACGATAGTCAGCACGCGGCTGCGCAGCGCCGCCAGCCCGGCGACGTGCGGCGGCGCGCGCGGCACCGGCGTGATCGCGGCGATCTCCACCGCCGATTCGATCGGCGCGGCGGCGAGCGCGACGCGCTGCCCGGCGATCGTCGCGATCAGATAGAGCGTCATCGGCCGATCCCCCCGGCGTGTCGCCGCAGCGCCGCGATCAGCCCGGCGCTGTCGTAGCGGTAGATGCTGTCGGCCGCCGGATCGGGTTCGGGATGGGTGCGCAGGCGCAGGATCGCGGCGCCCCCCGCCACCGCCGGCGGCCCGGCGCCCGGCCCGGCGTGAATGAGGATATCGGCGCGGTCGTCCGCCGAGGGCGGGCCGACGCGATAGCCGGCCTGCTCCACCAGCGGCCGCAATATGTCCCGCACCCACGGATCGTCGCTGTCGCCCAGCACCGCCAGCGGCCGGGTCGCCGCCGGCGCGGGGCCGCCGGCGCGGGCCGCCTCGGCGAACAGCCAGTAGGGATCGAGCACCTCGGTCTGCCGCCCGTCCACCAGCATCACGCCGGCGATCGGCCCCGCTTGCTCCGCCGGCGCCAGCGACCAGGGGATGTCGCGAATGTCGCTGACGCCGCCGATCGCGTAGCCCAAGGTCGTCGCGCCGTCGTTCAGCCGCAGCACCGTCACCCGGCCCGCCGGCATCCCGTCGCGGCAGGCGAGCAGCGGGGCGATGCGGCCGTCCTGCACCAGCCGCATGCGCCCGGCGGCGTGGACGATGGCCTCGGCGGGCACCTCGTCGATCCGCTCGACCACGGCCAGGCGCACGGCCCGGGCGCGCCCGTCCAGATCGGTGAACAGTAGGGTCGGCACGGTGGGCGCGACCTCTGCCGCCTCGGCCGGCTCCGCCGCGATCTCCAGCAGCGGCACCGCCGCCGCTTCCGCAATGCCCGCGGGATCGAGCAGCAGCATCGGCCGGCCATCGTCCGGCAGGGTGGTGCCGGCATAGAGGCCCGCCGCCATGATTGCCGGCGCGGCCGGCTTGATCACCAGTTCCTCATGGTCGTGCACCGCATCCAGCGCCAGCGCGTAGACGGCGCCGCCGGCCGGGCGCAGCACCAGCAGGATCGGCGCGGCGGCCGGCGCGTCGCCGGTGCCGAGCAGATCCGCCAGCCGCACCAGGGGCATCCGCCGCCCGCGCACCGTCGCCAGCTCCGCCCCGCCCAGCCGATCGATCCGCACATGATCGCCGCACGCCCGCACGATCTCGTCGATCGCGGCGCGTGGGATCGCGAAGCGGTGCGGCCCGGCGGCGACGGTCAGGGCGGAGATGATCGTCAAGGTCAGCGGCACCCGCATCGATACGCGCAGACCGATGCCGGCGCGGCTCTCGACATCGACGACGCCGCCGATCCGCTCCACATTCGCCCGCACCACGTCCATGCCCACGCCACGGCCGGAGATCGTCGTCACCTGGTCGGCGGTGGAAAGGCCGGGGGCGAACACCAGCTCCACCTTCTGCGCCCACGACAGGCGCTGCGCCACGTCGGCGGCAACGATGCCGGCGGCCACGGCGCGCGCCGCCACCTTGTCGCCGTCGATGCCGCGCCCGTCGTCCGTCACCTCGATCAGGATCTGGTTGCCCGCCTGCCGCGCAGTCACCGCCAGTCGCCCGGCGATCGGCTTGCCGGCCGCGCGCCGCGCCTCCGGCGACTCGATGCCGTGGTCGATCGCGTTGCGTACGATATGGGTCAGCGGATCGCGGATCATCTCGATCATCTCGCGATCCAGCTCCACGTCGCCGCCGGCGATGTCGATCGTCATCGGCTTGCCGAGCTCGGCCGAGAGATCGCGCACCAGCCGCGGCAGGGTGGCGAAGGCATTGTCGATGCGCTGCATGCGGGTGCGAGTGATCGCGTCGCGCATCTCCGCCACGCAGGCGGAAAGACGGGCGAACGCCATGTCGATCGCCCGGTCGGCGTCCGTCTCGCGCAGCGCGCGGGCCAGCTCGTTGCGCGCCAGCACCATGTCCGAGACGCCGCCCATCATGCGATCGAGCAGTTCGACCGGCAGGCGCACGGTGCGCGATACGGCGCGCGCGCCCGGCTCGCGGTGGGCGACGGCAGGCGTCTCCGCCGCAATCTCCCCCGGCGAAGCGGTCAGCGCGGCGATCAGGCGGTGGTCGTCCTCGTCGGACAGGCTGGCCCCCGTCTCGATCGCCTCGGCCAGCTCGCCGATGCGGTCGACGATGCCCAGCACGGCGCTCACCAGCGCCACGTCCGGCTGACGCGTGCCGGATCGCAGCTCGCCCAGCACGTCCTCGGCGGCGTGGCTCAGCCGGGCCAGGCGCGGCAGATCGAGGAAGCCGCAGCTGCCCTTCACCGTGTGAACGAAGCGGAATATCTCGTCCAGCTTCGCGCGGTCGGACGGATCGGCCTCCCACGCGACGATCTCGCCGGCGATCGCGGCGAGCATCTCGCGCGTCTCGCCGATGAAGTCCTGGAGAAGATCGTCCATCGCACCCGTTCGCGCCAAGCTGTCGGCGCCTGCGATGCCACCGGAGGCTTTAACAAGTCGTTCACCGCGATCGGTGAGGAACCCTTTCCGGCGGCCGATCAGCGCAGGCAGGCATCCAGCCCGCCGCCGCGCACGATGGCGACGCGGCGGACGATGGCATTGCCGTACCGCCGGGTGAAGCCGCGCGGCGCCACCGCGCCGCGCCGCTTGGGCAGCGGCAGGATCGCCGCGATCCGCGCCGCCTCCGTGGCCGAGAGGCGCGAGGCGTCATGGTTGAAGTAGCGGATCGCCGCCGCATTGGCGCCATAGGTGCCGATCCCGGTTTCGGCGATGTTCAGATACACCTCCATGATCCGCCGCTTGGGCCACATCGCCTCGATCAGCGTGGTGAACCACACCTCCAGCCCCTTGCGCAGCCAGGATCGGCCCTGCCACAGGAAGGCGTTCTTCGCCGTCTGCTGGCTGATCGTCGATCCGCCGCGGATGCGGTTGCCGGATGCGTTGCGCCGCATCGCCTTCTCGATCGCGGTGAAGTCGAAGCCGTGGTGGGTACAGAAATTGCCGTCCTCCGCCGCGATCGCCGCCCGCGCCATTGCCGGGTCCATCGCGGAAAGGCTCATCCAGTCCTTCGTGATGCCGCGCCCGCCGGCGAGATCGCCGAGCATCGTGATCGTCACCGGCGGCGGCACGAAGCGGTAGGCCAGCACCCACAGCACCGATCCGGCGACGAAGATCACGATCGCCCGGCCGATCCACCAGCCGATGCGGTAGGTTCGCGTGGCGGTGCGTGGCGGTTTGGCTGGCATCCGGGCGGATTAGCCCGCAGAACGGCGTTCGTCACCCTTCGCCCGCAACGGGGAACATGCATGAACCGGGCTCTCCGCCCCCTCACCGCCGCCGTCCTCACCATTCTCGCCGGCGTCGCCCCCGCCGGCGCCGCCGGCGCGCAGGAGTTGCGCGATCTCTGCGCCCAGCGGCCCGGCCTCGGCACCGCCCCCTGCACGGTGGACGCCGGCCACCTCCAGATCGAACTCGGCCTCGGCGACTGGACGCTGGATCGCCAGCCCGACACGCGCACCGACACGATCCTGGCCGGGGACGTCCTCGCCCGCTACGGCCTCACCGGGTCGCTGGAGGCACAGGTGGGCTGGACCGCCTTCGGCCATGTGCGCGAACGGGATCGCGCCACCGGCGACGTCCGCCGCCGCGCGCGCACCGGCGACGTGCTGCTGGCGCTGAAGCAGAGCCTCGCCAGTCCGGACGGGTCGGGCTTCTCGGTCGCCGCCCTGCCCTTCGTCACGGTGCCGGTCGGCCGCGCGCCGGTGGGTGCGGGGGATTGGGGCGCCGGCTTCCTGCTGCCGGTCAGCTACGAGGTGAGCGACGCGATCCAGATCCAGTTCACGCCCGAGATCGACGCCGCCGTGGACGAGGACGGGAACGGCCGCCACCTGGCCTTCAGCGGCGTGATCGGCGCGACCGACAAGGTGAGCGACGCCGTCTCCGCCACGCTAGAATATCAGGCGTTGCGCGATCGCGACCCGGGCGGACACCGGACGCCGCAGCTGGTCGGCCTGTCGGCGGCGTGGCTGGCGCGCAAGCAGTTCCAGCTCGATGTCGGCACCAATCTGAGGCTGAACCACGCCGCCGCCGACGTGGAAGTCTATTTCGGCCTCACCCGCAAATTCTGAAACCTTCCCGACGCGGGGACGAACGAAGAGGGCCGGCCCACCCTGCGGCGGACCGGCCCCTCAACCTTTATCCGAAGCTCAGGCGAGCGATGGCAGCAGCCGTTTTTCCCCGGCGATCCGCATCATCGCCTTCTGCAGCTTGTCGAAGGCGCGCACCTCGATCTGGCGCACCCGCTCGCGGCTGACGCCGTAGACCTGGCTCAGTTCCTCCAGCGTCTTCGGATCCTCGGCCAGCCGGCGCTCCGCCAGGATGTGCTTCTCGCGATCGTTGAGCGCGGTCATCGCCTCCAGCAGCATGCCGTGGCGCACGTCCTTCTCTTCCGACTCGGCCAGACGCTCGTCCTGCAGCGGATCCGTATCGACCAGCCAGTCCTGCCACTGGCCCTCGCCATCCTCGCGCATCGCGACGTTCAGCGAGGTGTCGCCGCCCATCGCCATGCGCCGGTTCATCGAGATCACGTCGTCCTGCGAAACGCCCAGGTCGGTCGCGATCTTCGCCAGATCCTCGGGCTTCAGGTCGCCGTCCTCGAACGCGTCGAGCTTCGACTTCATCCGCCGCAGGTTGAAGAACAGCTTCTTCTGCGCCGCCGTGGTGCCCATCTTCACGAGGCTCCAAGACCGCAGGATATATTCCTGGATCGAGGCGCGGATCCACCACATCGCATAGGTGGCCAGGCGGAAGCCGCGATCGGCCTCGAACTTCTTCACGCCCTGCATCAGCCCGATATTACCCTCGGAGATCAGTTCCGACGTGGGCAGACCGTAGCCGCGATAGCCCATCGCGATCTTCGCGACGAGGCGCAGGTGCGAGGTGACGAGCTTGGCCGCCGCCTCCGGATCCTGATGCTCCTGAAAGCGCTTGGCGAGCATATACTCCTCCTCCGGCGCGAGCAGGGGGAACTTCCGGATCTCCGAAAGATAGCGGTTCAGGCTCTGTTCGCCGCCCAGAGCGGGGATCGTCGCGGGCACGTTCTTGCCACCAGCCATTGGTCTTGCTCCCTCGATCCACGCGCGGCGCGAAGCCGGGGATGGATCCACTTGAATGATGGGGCGGATGTTTCCGTTGCCCGTTTGCGCCGATCATACTGCAAGCTGGGTGAACAGCGTCTGCATGTCCGCCGGAATATAACTTTCGAACGCCATAGTGGCGCTTGTGATCGGATGGACGAAGCCCAGATGCGCCGCATGCAGCGCCTGTCGCCGAAAACCCAAACGATCCAGCACCTCGCGATGTTCCGGCCGCGTCCGCCCGTAGGCCGGGTCGCCGAGCAGCGGGTGGCCGATCGAGGCCATGTGCACGCGCACCTGATGCGTCCGCCCCGTCTCCAGCCGGCACTCCACCAGCGCGGCACGCCTCAGCGGCGTCACCAGCCGCCAGTGGGTAATCGCATGCTTGCCGCGCCCCGCCTCGACGATCGCCATCTTCTGGCGGTTGGCCGTCGATCGCGCGAGCGACGCCTCGATCCGCCCGTCGCCGACGTTCGGCACCCCCGCCACGATCGCGCTGTAGCGGCGATCGATCGTGTGAAGGGCGAACTGCCTGGCGAGCCCCTCGTGCGCCCGGTCCGTCTTGGCCGCCACGATCAGCCCCGACGTATCCTTGTCGATGCGGTGGACGATGCCTGGCCGCGCCACCCCGCCGATGCCGGATAGGCTGCCGCCGCAATGATGCAGCAGCGCGTTCACCAGCGTCCCGTCCAGATTACCGGCCGCCGGATGCACCACCAGCCCGGCCGGCTTGTCCACCACGATCAGATGCTCGTCCTCAAACGCGATCGTCAGCGGTATGTCCTGCGCCTCGTTGTGCGCCGGCGCGGGCTTGGGCACCTCCACGTCGAAGGTCGCGCCGCCGGACACCTTGGTGGCCGGATCGCGCAGCGCCCGCCCGCCCTCGGCGATCACCTTGCCGGCGGAGATCAGGCCCTTCAGCCGCTCGCGCGACAGGGTCGGGATGGCGACGGCCAGCGCCCGGTCCAGCCGCCAGCCGGCCGCGTCCGCCGGCACGATCGCCCGAAAAGTCGACACCCCCGCGTCCATTCGCTACGCGATGTGGGGATCGGAATGGAAATTGCAACCGCCACGCTGGAACGGATCCTCGCTTACGCCGCCGCCGCGCCGGACCGGGAGGTCTGCGGCCTGCTGTTCGGCGACGATCGGGCGATCCGCTCGGCCAGCCCGGCGGCGAACGTGGCGGCCGAACCCGCCCGCCGCTTCGAGATCGATCCGCAGGCGCTGTTCGCCGCGATCCGGGCGGAGCGCGATGGCGGCCCGCGCCTGATCGGCCACTATCACTCCCACCCCTCGGGCGAGGCGGCGCCGTCCGCCTGCGACGCCGCCGCCGCGGAGCCGGGACGGCTGTGGCTGATCGTCGCCGGCCGCCACGCCGCCGCCTTCCGCGCGGTAGCCGGCGGGCCGATCCACGGCGCGTTCGCGGCCGTGCCGCTCGCCGTCACCGCGTGAGCGGCTTGCAACTGCCGCGCCGTGCCTCCAGAAAGGCGCCAATCCCGGCCTGAGGTAGTTTCCCCGATGACGTTTCCCCGATGACGAGCGCCGTCGATTTCGCCAGCCTGCTGTGTTCGCGCCTCTGCCACGATCTGCTGAGTCCGGTCGGCGCGCTCAACAACGGCATCGAGCTGATGGCCGACGAGCATGATCCCGACATGCGCGCCCGCGTGCTGGAACTCCTGTCCGAAAGCGCCACCGCATCGGCCAACAAGCTCAAATTCTTCCGCCTGGCATTCGGCGCCGCCGGCGGCTTCGGCGAGGCGGTGGACACGCGCGAGGCCAAGGCCGCGATCGAGGGCCTGTTCCGGCCGGAGAGCCGCATCCAGGTCGGCTGGATGGTCGCCGAGGCGTCGCTGCCCAAGACGGCGATCAAGGTGCTGCTGAATCTGGCGCTGATCGCCGGCGACGCGCTGGTGCGCGGCGGCCGGCTGGACGTGGGCGCCGAGGGCGGCGAGATCGTCGTCCGTGCCGAGGGACCGCGGCTGGTGATCGATGCGGAGCTGCGCACGGCCCTGCTGGGCGAGACGGCACCCGCCGCCCTCACCCCGCGCGCCGCCGCCGCCTGGCTGGTCCACAGCCTGGTGACGGAGGCCGGCGGCCAAGTGATGGTCGACCAGCCGGAGCCCGGCGTGCTGCTGTTCGGCGCCAACCTGCCAATGGCGGGCCGCACCCCGCTCTGACGCCGCTCCACTCGCCGGCGCCTTCTACCAGCGAGTCCCTTCCCAGACACCCCTGTCCCGAGCGAAGTCGAGGGACCGGCGGCGCGGTGCCAGAGCCGGCGACCTACGCGAAACGTGTCTCGACTGCGCTCGACACAAGGGAAACGTAAGAGAAGCGTCAGAACGGCAGCTTGAAGCCAGGCGGCAGTTGCAGGCCCGCCGTCATCTTGCCCATCTCCGTGCCCGATGCCGCATCGGCCTTGCCGCGCGCATCGTTCAGCGCGGCGGCGATCAGGTCCTCAAGCATCTGCTTCTCGGACGGGTTCATCAGCGAATCGTCGATCGCCACCGCGATGATGCGGCCCTTGGCGCTCGCCTTGATCTTCACCAGCCCGCCGCCGGAAACACCCTCCACCTCGATCGCATCGAGGTTGGCCTGGGCCTTGGTCAGCTCGTCCTGCACGTTCTTGGCCATGTTCAGGATGTCGTCGAGATTCTTCATGCGCGCGCGCTCCGCCCGGGGTTCATGTCCTGCGGCAGGCTATAGCCCTCCAGCACCGCATCGGGAAAGGCATCGAAGGCGGCGCGCACCACCGGCAGCGCCATCACCGCCGCATCCCGCGCCTGCTTGCCCGCTATCTGCCGCTCCAGCAGGCTCGGCTCCGCCACGGCCGGGTCGGGCGCCTCGGCGAAGGCGATCGTCCAGCGCGCGCCCGTCGCCGCCCTCAGCACGGCCGCCGCGCGCTTGGCGAAATCCTCGTCGAAGCGACGGTCGGCGGCGATCACCACATCGGGCGCGGCGAAACGCACGACGCGGCCGTAATCGTGCAGCTGCTGGGCCAGCAGATGCTCGCTGCCGGCCGTCAGCAGCACCTCCACGCCGGCGATATCGGCCGGCAGCCCCAGCAGCGGCGCCTGTCCCTCCCCGGCCGGGGCCGGCGCTGCGGCGGCGCCCGCCACCGCCACCTCGCCGCCGGCGATGCGCCGCGCCAGCTCGCCCGGATCGGGCAGGGTGCTGGCGTGGACGACGCGCAGCAGCGCCATCTCCGCCGCCTCGATCGGCAGCGCGGCGGACTGCACCTCGCCATGCCCCTTCAGCAGCAGCTGCCACAGCCGGTGCAGGGTGGCGAAGCCCAGCCGGCTGGCCCAGTCGGCGAACGCCTCGCGCTCCTCCACCGAGAGCGCCGCATCCTCGCCGCCGCCCACCTTGGCGCGGGTGACGGCGTGGACGGTCTCCAGCAGGCCGTGCAGCAGCGCCGCCGGCTCCACCCCCAGATCGTGCTGCGCGCGCACGCCCGCCAGCACCGCCCGCGCTTCGCCGCGCAGCAGATCGCCGAACAGCGCCCGTATTGCCCCGCGATCGGACAGGCCGAGCATGTCGCGAACCTGCGCCGCCGTGACGATACCCGTGCCATGCGCGATCGCCTGATCCAGGATCGACAGGCCGTCGCGCGCGGACCCTTCCGCCGCCCGCGCGATCAGCGCCAGCGCGTCCGGCTCCGCCTCCACCGCCTCCGCCGCCACGACATGGGCGAAGTGGGCCGCCAGCGTCTCCGCCGGGATGCGCCGCAGGTCGAACCGCTGGCAGCGCGACAGCACCGTCACCGGCACCTTGTTCACCTCGGTGGTGGCGAACAGGAACTTCACGTGCGCCGGCGGCTCCTCCAGCGTCTTCAGCAGCGCGTTGAACGCGTTCTTGCTGAGCATGTGGACCTCGTCGACGATATACACCTTGTACCGCGCCGACACGGCCGAGTAGCGCACCGCCTCGATGATCTCGCGCACGTCGTCCACGCCGGTGTGGCTGGCCGCGTCCATCTCCACCACGTCGATATGCCGCCCCTCGGCGATGGCGACGCACGGCTCGCACACCCCGCACGGATCGATCGTCGGCCCGCCCAGCCCGTCCACGCCGATGCAGTTCAGCGCCTTGGCGATCAGCCGTGCGGTGGAGGTCTTGCCCACGCCCCGCACGCCGGTGAGCAGGAAGGCATGCGCCAGCCGGTCGCGCCGGATGGCGTTGCCCAGCGTCGTCACCATCGCATCCTGCCCGATCAGCTCGGAAAAACGCTGCGGACGATATTTGCGCGCGAGCACGCGATAGGGGGTCGGCGATTCGGACATGGGAGAAGATGTAGCGGCCGGTCGGGCGAACGTCATCCGCCTGTCAGCGAAGGTGTCGAAGGTGGTCCATACGCTCGTGAAGGACGCGGACGATCAACAGATCCGTAGCCGATCGCCGGAAGAAGATGAAGTGGGAGCGATATTTGCCGCGACGAACCTCGGAAGGCGTATCGAGCGTCACGCTCCCGGTAACGGTCCCGTTTCGCAAGTCTTCAAGAAACGCGGTCAGCCCCGCAGAATAGTGTCTCGCTTGAGCAACACCCCATTGTCTTAGACTATATTCCGCGATGCCGTTGATGTCGGCATCCGCGAGATTACTGAGAACCAGCTTCAAGGTGTCGTCGCATCGCGTCTTCGAAAATTTCGTCGACACTGCGTTTGCTGATCCCGCTATCCAGCCCTTCTTGAATGGCGGTGCGCAACCGCTCCGCGCGATCCAGGTCGAGTGACACAAGCGAGCGGAGATACTCGCCCGCGTCACGAAAGCCATCACGCGCTACGCGCGCGCGCATGTGATCGAGCAACGTGTCAGTGAGTGGGATGGCGACATGTTCCATGACGCTTTCTCGCCGCCGCGGGCCGGCCTTGTCAACCGCAGCGGCCGGTGGAAGCCGGAACGACCCGGTACGAAATCGTTGTGGCTGCTTCCTTCCGGACCTGACCAAGTTGGCGACGGCACCGTCCGCCCGACTTCCACGGGCGCATATGGCGCAAGCCGGGCGCTTTATCAACGCCCCTGCATGTCCCGGCTCGTGGCCGGCATCCGCACCGTCAGGGAGGCGAGGCCCGGCTCCAGCCAGATCTGGCAGGCCAGCCGGGAATGACGCGTCACCCCGGCGGCCAGATCGAGCAGATCCTCCTCCATCTCGCTCGGCGGCGGCAGCGCGGCGAAGTCGCCGGCGTCCACGATCACGTGGCAGGTGGAGCAGGCCATCTGCCCCTCGCACGTCCCCTCCAGCGGCTGGCCGTCCGCCTGCGCCACGTCGAGCAGGCGCGATCCCTTCGCCGCCTCCACCTCGCTGGTGTCGCGCCCGTCGGCGGAGACGAAGCGGACGATCGTCATGCGAACGCCATCTGGCGATCGGCGGCTTCGTTGACGAGCGCGATCGCCTGGGTCAGCTCCTCACGCGTCGTATAACGGCCGAAGCCCAGACGGATGCTCGATCGGGCCTCGGCATCGCTCAGGCCCAGCGCTCGCAGAACATGGCTCGGCCGTCCCGATCCGCTGGCGCATGCCGATCCCGCCGAAAAGGCGACCCCGCGCAGTTCCGAGATGAGCCGCCCGGCATCAAGCCCGGCACGGCGGACGTTCAGGTTGCCGAACCAGCGATGATCGAGGGCGCCGTTCACCGTCCAGCCGCCCAGCATCGTATGAGCCTCGCCGAAAAGCGCGAGGACATGGTCGGCATCCACCTCCATCCGAGCGGCAGCCACGGATGCCGCGGCGCCGAAGCCGGCACACAAAGCCGGGCTCAGCGTGCCCGATCGACCGCCCGCCTCCTGTCCGCCTCCGTGCAGCAACGGCTCCAGCGTCACGCCGTCGCGGATCCACAACGCGCCGATCCCCTTCGGCCCATGAACCTTGTGCGCAGAGATGGCGACGAGATCGCATGCCTCGGGGATCGCGACGCGGCCGTAACCCTGCACCGCATCGCAGAGCAGCAGCGCGCCCGCCGCATGGGCCCGCTCCGCCAGAGCGGCGACCGGCCCGATGACGCCGATCTCGTTGTTCACCAGCATGGCCACCACCGCGCTCGTGCCCGGCACGATGGCGCGGGCTGCGGCTTCCGGATCGACGATGCCGTCGCGGTTGACCGGCAGCACCGTCACCGGCCGACCGTGCCGGGCGAGCGCCGCCACCGTGTCCAGCACGGCGGCATGCTCGGTGGCGATCGTCACGATGCCACCCGGCGGCAGGCCCTTTATCGCCCAATTGAGGGCCTCCGTCGCGCCGGAGGTAAAGGCCGTGCGCCCGCCCGGCGGCAGCATCGCCGCTACCCGCTCGCGCGCCACCTCCACCGCCGCCGCCGCTTCCCGGCCCATGCGGTGGGGCGAGTGCGGATTGCCGAACTTCTCGTCCAGCCACGGCAGCATCGCGTCCAGCGCCTCCGGCGCCAGCGGCGTCGTCGCCTGATAGTCGAGGTAGATCATGCCGCCCGGCGTTTCGCATCCGCCGCCAGCTTCGTCCACACCTCGCCGCAGCGATACACGTCGGTGCGACTGGTGGCGGGGCCGAAGCTGATGCGGATCACCTCGCGGGCGTGCGCCTCGTCCCACCCCATCGCCGCCAGCACGTGGCTGGGGCTGACGCTGCCGGACGAGCAGGCGGAGCCCGCCGACACGGCGATGCCGGCCAGGTCGAACTGAATCAGCTGCGCCGCCGCCGGCACGCCTGGCATCCGGTAGCTGGCGATCGTCGGCAGCCGCGCCACCTCTGCCGCCACCAGCTCGCCGCCGGCGGCGGCGATCGTGCGATCGAGCTGCTGGCGGAACTCGGCCGCCCGCTCCATCCACGCCCGCCGTCCGGCCAGCGCGGCGGCGAAGCCGATCGCGGCGGGCACATTCTCCGTTCCCGGTCGATAGCCCTTCTCCTGCCCGCCGATCGCATCCAAGGTGGCGGGATCGCGCACCAGCAGCGCGCCGATCCCCGGCGGCCCGCCCAGCTTGTGCGCGGAGATCGCGATGAAGTCGGCCTCCGGCAGCGGCAGCTTGCCGGCCGACTGCGCGCAATCCGCCAGCAGCAGGCCGCCCGCCGCGCGCACCGCCGCCGCCACGTCCGCCAGCGGCTGGATCACCCCCGTCTCGTTGTTCACCGACTGGGCGATCACCAGCGGCGCCGGCCCGGCGGCGGAGAGCGCCGTCGCCAGCGACGCTAGGTCGATCCGTCCGCCCTCGTCGCAGGCGATCGTCGGCGCGGCGACGCGGCGCACGGCATCATGCTCCACCGCGCAGGCCAGCCGCGCGCCGGCCTTGGCGTTGCCCGCCGCCAGCGCGATCGCCTCCGTCGCGCCGCTGGTGAGGATCAGCGTGCCGCCCCAGCCGAGCGCCGCCGCGATGCGCCCGCGCGCCTCCTCCAGCGCCGCGCGCGCGGCGCGCCCTTCCGCGTGCGGGGAGGACGGATTGGCCCAGCTGCCCAGCGCCACCGCCATCGCCTCGCGCGCCGCCGTGGCGACAGGCGTGGTGGCGGCATGATCGAGATAGATGCGCGTCGCCACAGCCTCGCTCCGGTGATGATTGCGGAAAAGCCATCGCCTTATATATAGGCCGCCCGGCGCCGCATCCTCTGCGACGCTTACCGATAGTCAAGCAGGTTGCGATGCCAGAAGTCATCTTCCCCGGTCCCGAAGGACGGCTGGAGGGCCGGTTCAACCCCGGCCCGCGCCCGCGCGCGCCGGTGGCGATGATCCTGCACCCGCACCCGCAGGGCGGCGGTACGATGAACAATCGCATCGTGCAGGCCCTGTATCAGACGTTCGTGCGGCGCGGCTTCGCCACCCTGCGCTTCAACTTCCGCGGTGTGGGCAAGAGCCAGGGCGTGTTCGACAACGGCGTCGGCGAACTCTCCGATGCCGCCTCCGCGCTGGACTGGGTGCAGTCGATCCACCCGGAGGCGCAGACGACGTGGATCGCCGGCTTCTCGTTCGGCGCGTGGATCGGCATGCAGCTGCTGATGCGCCGGCCGGAGATCAAGGGTTTCATCTCGATCGCGCCGCCAGCCAACATGTACGACTTCACCTTTCTCGCCCCCTGCCCGTCCAGCGGCATCATCATTCAGGGCGACGGCGACGAGGTGGTGACGCCCAGCGCCACGCAGAAGCTGGTGGACAAGCTGCGCACGCAGAAGCACATCACGATCCACCACGATACGATCCCGAAGGCCAACCACTTCTTCGAGCATGAGATGCCGGACCTCATGCGCTCGGTGGACAATTATCTCGACATGCGGCTGGCCGGGGATCGATAGCGGCTTCCGCATAGCCGCCTGACCGGATCGGCACCCCGGCCATTGCCGCCGGGCCGCCCCTCGCTTATATTTGCGTTTGGAGGCTGCATGCGCGTCAACACCGCCGAATCGATCGAGACCGGGATCAGGGTCCACGCCCGCTTCGGCAGCTGGAAGGCGGCCCGGAACGCGGCGGATTATGTGGACGGCAAGTTCGTCGTTCGCGAGGGCGCGGACGGTGGCGCCGATGCCGACGGGGCGGACCTAGAGGCCAAGCCGAACTCGATCTAGGGTGAGCTTCAGCTACACCCTGTTCCTGGCGCTGCTGCTGCTCGCGCCGGGTCTGGGTCTGTGGGCCGGCCTGCGCGCGGGCGAACGATCCGACCTGATCTCGCAGGCGGCGGAGAAGCCGGGCTCCACCTTCAGCCTGCTCGTCATCGTGTTCGGCGCGCTGGCCGGGCACATCCTCCTCTCCGCGCTGCTGGCGGTGCAGGCCGGCGTCTGCGGCTGGAGCGGGCG